>DATFWL010000647.1:0-25678 GCA_035259385.1 Vicinamibacterales bacterium
GTTCCGACTCTTCTGGCGTTGGAAGTCGAAGACGCCAGGACGACCACGAATCCCTGCAGATCTGCGCCAGCTGATCGCCAAGATGGCGACAGCGAACCTGACGTGGGGCGAGGAGCGCATTGCTGCGGAGCTTCTGGTGAAGATCGGCATCCGGCTGTCGCCGCGAACGGTGAGGCGCTACATGCCGTCGAGGACGACGCCACGCACGTCGCGCGGCTCGCAAGCGTGGAGCACATTCGTTCGGAACCATGCGCGGTCTGTTCTGCCATGTGACTTCTGCGTCGCCGTCACCGCCACGTTCCGCATCGTGTACGTGTTCGTCGTGTTGGAGGTGGGTACGCGACGCATCGTGCACTGGAACGTGACGACGCATCCCACCGCTGACTGGGCGGCGCAACACTTCCGAATGATCGTTTCGGGGGACCAGCCGCATCGCTACGTGATCCACGATCGGGACAGCATCTTGTCGGAAGGCGGTGATCGGAGTGTGGCCGCAATGGGTCTGACGGTTCTCCAAACGCCGGTTCGTGCCCCTCAGGCGAACGCGTTTTGCGAACGCCTGGTGGGGGACGATCCGCCGTGAATGCTTGGATTTCATGATTCCGCTCAATGAGCGGCATCTGCGGTGGATCCTTCAACTGTGGGTCGCTCATTACAACCGCGGCCGTCCGCATGCCAGCTTGGGACCCGGGCTTCCGGATCCTCCATCGGACCGCGTTGCCGCGTCGAACGATCACCGGCTGCCCGAGGGACATCGAGTCATCGCGACGCCGCTTCTGGCGGGCTCCATCACGAGTACCGTGTCGAGCCGAACGCGGCATGAGGATCAAGGGCCTTCGAGAATAATTGCGGAGCACAAGGGCTTGGGCAACAGGCTCATCGTGCCTCTCACGAAGCAGCCGCACCACGAAGGGTCCATAACGTGTCGAGAGCGGCTCGGTGGCATGTTGAAGTACTATCACCGACCTGCGGCGTGAGAGGTCGACGGGTCTACCGATAGCGCGTTGTTCAATCCACATTCCCGACGCGACTCCCAGGCCGACGTAAGCGGCAATCCGAGTGTCTTCGAACATAAGTTTGCGGCAGACTTCGCTTCCTCCTCGTCTGCTGATCACTGATCAAGGTGGGAAGCGGCGCGTACGCTGTTCGCAGTCCGGAATAACTCAGGGCACCACTTACCGCAGCGCAGACGACAGATGGATTAATGGACACCACGAGTTGGTCGCGCTCGCCTCAAATTGACCGGCAAGAATAATTGTCGCGAAGCGGTAAATCTAATTGACGGCGAACACACAGAGGACAGACCGCTATTTGCTGCGAAGAGGAGTCGCGTCTGGGCGGCAGTCGATAGCGGCGTACTTCGCGACCATCGCCGCACGAGATCCGACGCCGAATTTCGCGAAAATGTGTCGCACGTGCGCACACACCGTCCACGAGCTGATGTTCAAAGTGCTGGCGATGATCTTGTTCGGGTGTCCTTGCGCCACCATGCGAACGATCTCGTGTTCGCGAGGACTCAACACAACCTGCGTACGCGGGGCCTTGGGCTGCCGCATCAGGAGGTAACGAACGCCATCGATCTCGGTCTCGACTACGACCTGTTCAGCGTCGTTCCGCGCGTCAATCGGTAGCTGAACCTCGTGTCCGGCTGCAAGTTCGTCGACGAGCAATCGCATGAGATCGCCGAGGCGAGTGGCCCTTGCGGGGCTAGAGCGGCGATGCCTCAACGCCGACGGCGTGGAGTCTGACATCGACGTATCCTCGGTGCCAGTAGAGGCGATTAACGAAAATTCGGGGAACTGATTCTAGTCGCCTTTCGAGCAACTTCACTGTCTTTTTTTCACGCCTCTTCGAGTCTTTTTTTCACGCCTCTTCGAGTCGGCGTCGGAGCTTCGAGCCGTGTGAACTGCTGGGGCGTCAGGGAATGCCGCAGCTCAGCTAGACTGGACGCCACCATTGACATCGTCGATCGTCTTCAGAAACGGAAAATGCGCGCGCCGGGTCAGCCGCGCCAGCCGGGTCTGCTGACGGTGGGCGATCTCCTCGGTAGTGAGCAACATCAGAAAATCCCGCTACGACCAGCGCTCACGCTCGGCGCGGTCGATCAGAACGCGCCACACGCGCCGCGCATTCGCCAGTTGCAGCCGTTTGAACAGCGCATCGATCCGCGTCGGCGCGATCACGACCGTCGTCCGACGCGCCGCGAGGATACACCGCCCGTGCTCGGCCGCGTCCGGGCCCGTCGCTGCGCGCCGGCCCTGCGGGCGCCTTCGGCCGCCTGGACCCCGGCCTGCACGCCACAGTCCCTTTGCGGTTAGCGGCCGAGGGCCCAGCCGTCTCGTCGAACGGGAGCGGCGGCACTGTTGCGCCGGGCAGATGCGGGTGTACTCGTAGCCGAACGCCTGCTCAGCCGTGCTCGAACGCCGTGCGCAGCGCCGTATCCCAAAGATGTGTAGGAGGTCGCGCAGGCGCTCGACGTCGTGAATCGAGGTGCGCGGGCGGCGATGGGTCAACGCTTTGAGGTAGGCCAGCGCCGGCGGCGCCGCGATCGATCAGATGTCGCTGGAGATACCGGCGTGCGCGTTTACCGGAAACGGCGGCGACGCGCTGTCCACGATGCTCCTGCCAGGATCGAGCGCGCGCCCGGCTGGAATTGGCGCGCGCGTGGTCGGCACTGAGCGACCGCGAGTCGCAATAGAGATACAGCGTGCCCGGTAAGCCGATCGCATCCGGCGGCATCGCGTACGGATGGCCGTCATGGATGACCACGCCCGTGGCGCCGCGCTGACCGGAATCCGCAGCGACAGGTCCGCCGGCGCGACCCTCAGCGGGTGCAGCCAGGCGCGATCCTCGGTGATACGCGCCGCCGGCGGCACGCCCGCGACGGGCGGATCGTGTTCGCCTTCATGAGCCACCTCGCCGAAATCGTGCTGCGAAAACTCGTCTCGCGGTAGGCCTGTGCCGTCGGTGGCCTACCGGCAGTTGGTCAGAAATTCTCGGAACCCGCAACCGGTCGGTCGTGGCCGCACTTCAGCGTTCACTAATTACCACCACGAAATCCACCGCCGTGCCGTTCAAGGCGTCAAACGACGAACGTTAGACCCATGCGGAAGGTGTTGGCCTGGGAAGGAACCGGCCGAACCCACCGGACCTGCGCGAGGACAGGCAGCGACACGGGAACACCCTGAAGTCGGAGCCTGAACGCCAATACTGTAGCTCGCTGTACCAGCCGATCCGCAATCACGCACGCCCCGCCCAGACTGAGGTTGACGACTCTTCCTCGGATCGTCTGTGGTTCTGTTAATTCTCGATTCCGGCCACTGGGCACTATATCTTCCACCTCGCACGCGAATGGATAGCGAGCATCCTGCCGCTGCTCCATGTTGATGCTGATACCTCTAACGCTTGATCCTAATCCCTGACGTGTGAATCCCTAACCGGACTTAGTTGCCGACGGTGTTGTTCGTTGGTGGACGCGCGTGCCGGCGGCGCCCGGACCGATGCAGAACTGGCGGCGTTCCCGATGTACGAGGCGCTCGGAACACTGTGCGCACGGCGTGCGCGACGGGAAGGGCTCTGAAGCCCAAACATGGGTGCATCGCGACGGAGCAGGCGCGATGCAGCCCCAAAGAACAAGGATGCGTGTTTAAAAGCAGCCGCGACTGCGACGGCGCGGCGGGCAACGCGGCCATGCGTCAGCCAAGCAGCGACAGCCCGTAAACGGGAGGGCTTCAAGTGAAGAGGATCTTCCGAACAATACCCAAGCGCGTCGTCACGCCCATTTTACTCATGATCAGCCGGATGAACTGCTTTATCGTATTTGGACTCACGCCCATTCGGCTGGCTACTTCTTTGGTGGTCAGTCCATTGATGAGATACTGAATCGTTTCACACTCCCTCGGGCTCAAGCGATAACGGCCCCTGACCTCCGTTATATCGATACGCTCTTTAGGGTGACGCGCCAGGAGGAAGCCAACCATCGAGTCGCTTTTCCTGCCGCGCCAGGAATCCAAAAGGAAGAGTCGACAGAAGTAGTGCCTCCTGCCCGACAGAAAGACTAACGACGCCGCGAAATCAGGGGCATAACTCTCGGATCCGAAGGCGAAACGGATTCGATCCTGAACAAGAATGGCAGCGTTTGCGGGCTCCACAGCTTCGTTAGGATACGTCAGAATCCGAATCGCTGCACTGTTTGCATACGCAAGTTTAAAGCTCAGATCGGTGACGAGAAACACGATTGGGTCTGGTGGAGCCGGATTAGGTGCGAGCTTCGCAGCGGCAAAATCGCCGCGACGATCGTGAGAGCGCAGCGGTACCGGGCCGACCATTCTTGTCGCTTCCAAGCCTGCGTCAGGACACGACCGCCGGGCGCATTCTGCCATACTTGTCAATGAGTCGGCATAAAGAGTCCGTTGCTGAACTGCTCTCTTGAGTTAGCACGATCTGATTACCAGTTTTAACTAGCCCATTGCAGCTAGCTGAGACGGACTACCCCCTATGTGGAATTGAACGGACCGGACCGACGGATCACTAATCTCCGTCCGAACGCCGACACTGACCAGATGTCTGAGGCTGGTTTTCGGTAAACGTTTCCCACTCGCGCGAGCGTCCATCGTCACTCCAGCGGAACAGTTTCGCTGGCGCGGTACCTCATCGTGGAGCAGATGGCATGACCCGTATACGTGGTCCGTGGGGACGACCGAAGAGACATCATAGCCGGGAGTCTCAATATGAATGGAACGATACTCGTAACCGGCGGTGCAGGTTTTGTTGGGTGCAACCTGGTCGATAGCCTGCTTCAAGACGGGCATCACGTCATCGTCTTCGATGCGTTGACGCGTCCGGGCAGTGAACTCAATCTGGCCTGGTTGCAGATCAGACATCGCGGGCTCGAGTTCATACGCGGCGACGTACGCGACCTCGAAAAGCTGGTGGACGTCGCGCGTGACGCGGACGTGATCTACCACCTCGCGGCCCAGGTGGCCGTCACGACGTCGGTCGTGGATCCGGCCAACGATTTCGAGGTCAATGCCTTGGGCACCTTTCATGTCCTCGAAGCAGGCCGCCTCAGCGATCGGCGTCCTACCATCGTCTTCACGTCAACAAACAAGGTGTACGGCAGCCTGGAAGACGTCGTCGTCAGAGAGCGTGAGACGCGCTACGAATTTCACGATCTCTCGCACGGCATTTCTGAGTCCCGCCAGCTGGACTTCCACTCACCGTACGGCTGCTCCAAAGGGACCGGCGACCAGTATGTTCGCGACTACGCCCGAATCTATGACCTTCCAACGGTCGTCTTCCGGATGAGTTGCATCTACGGTCCGCGGCAGTTCGGCAACGAGGATCAGGGATGGCTGGCGCACTTCATTATTGCAGCCGTCACCGGAAAGCCGTTGACCATTTATGGGAACGGCAAGCAAGTACGGGACGTGTTGTTCGTCGAAGATCTCGTAAGGGCTCTGCGCCTCGCAGTGGAGAAGATCGATCGTACGGCGGGCGAGGTCTATAACATCGGCGGCGGGCCGCAAAACGCGCTCGCGGTGTGGCACGAGTTCGGGCCGATGCTCGAGCAGTTGTGCCGGGAGAAGCTTCCTGTAACCTTCAGCGACTGGCGTCCTGGCGATCAAAAGTGCTACGTCAGTGACATCCGAAAAGCCGGCCAGCATCTGGAATGGCAGCCACTAATCGACAAGGAAACCGGCGTCAAGCGTCTCTGGGAGTGGGTGTCCGCCAATCAAGGCGTCTTCCAAGCGCTGGAAGCAGCAGCGCCGATCTCGTAACGAGGTCGAACGATGAAAGTCCTGGTCACGGGTGGCGCAGGGTTCATCGGTTCGCATCTCGCCGACCGATTGGTGGCAATGGGCCACCACGTCGTGGTGATTGACGACGAATCGGCCGGGCACCGTGAAAACGTACCCGCCGCTGCTCGTTACATCAAGGGCGATGTCGTACACCCCGCGGATCTCGAGGTCGGGTTTGCGGCGGGACCCGATGCGGTGTGTCACATTGCCGGCCAGGTCTCTCTGATCCGTTCTTTCGCCAATCCGGCGGCCGACCTGCGCATCAACCTCGAGGGCACGTTGAACGTGTTGCAGGCGTGTCTCAAACACCGAGTGCCGCGGTTGTTGTACGCAAGCTCGATGACGGCCTACGGCCGTACGAGCGTGCTGCCCATACATGAGGACACGCCGTGCGAACCAGTCTCGTACTACGGAATCACGAAGCACGCGGCCGAGCGCTACGTGCGCGCAACGGCCGACCGTCCTGACCTCGATTTCGAGTTTCACGTCACGTGCTTCCGGATGTTCAACGTTTATGGCCCGCGCCAGGCACTTGACAATCCATATCAGGGCGTACTTGGCATCTTTCTCGGCAACGTGCTGCGCGGAGAGCCGATCACGGTCTTCGGTGATGGGCATCAGTCGCGTGATTTCGTGTACGTGGACGATGTGGTGCGGGCGTGGGCAGCCGCGCTCGACGACCCGAACAGCTATGGAGGCGTGTTCAACCTCGGGAGCGGGCACCAGCGGTCGATCAACCAGGTGGCAGACAGCGTGTTGGCGGCGTTCAACCACACGCGCGCCGACTTCACGGTTCGGTATGGACCGCCGCGTCCCGGCGATCAGCGTCAGGTCGAAGCCGACGTCAGCCGAGCGCGCGCGGTGTTGGGATGGAGCCCGTGCGTGTCGTTCGAAGAAGGGCTCGCTGCAACGGTTCGGTGGGCCGTGGCGGCGCTTGCGCCCGCCAGAACGTGACGCAGCGCCCCGGTCATGACTGCGCCTGCTGGGTGATGACGTGTGAGACTGCTGTTCGTCTCAAACGTCGGTGGGACTTCCACGGGGGCCTATGGGATGAACTGGAGGGCTCGAATGAAGTTCCTGTTCGTCAACGATCTCGCGCGGTTCGCGCGCAGCACCTACACGATTGCGAAGTATGTCGAGATCGGCCGCCAGCTTGGTCACGAAATCGCGGTTTTCGGCGAACAGCATCCCGAGGTGCGGCTGCCGCATTCGCTCGACGTCAAGAAGTTCGATTTCGCGGTGTTCGTCGTCCACATTCCGAGTGACTTTCCGGATCTCCCGTACCTGGCACGCCTTCTGGACGAGATTCCGAAGGAACGCCGGGTCATTATCGACTGTCTGGGACGGTTCAACGACACGGTCCGGGTCGAGCGCGACTTCAATCATCTCGAGAAGCTTGACGGACATCAGGACCGGGAGTGGGTCGAGGGCTTTCAGGCCGTCTCGGACCTCGTGCTTCAGCCGACTCCAAGGCCGTTGCGGAGCGACGTCCGGCCATTTTTGTTCCACGCCTTCGACCCCTCGGCCGTTCTGCGGTCTTACCAGTCGCCGCAGGAAGCGGCCGGCGTCTGGGCGGGGAGCGACGACAATGCGAAGCGCTACGGCCTGGTGTACGTCGGGAACAACTGGCAACGCTGGACTCAGATGCGGCGCCTCTTTGAAAGCCTCGAGCCGCTGCGGGAGGAGATTGGCCCGATGTTGATCGCCGGCTGGGACTGGGATCGGCGCCCGCAGTGGGATATTGAGCTCGGCTTGCACGCCGCCGACGTGGACCACGCTTTGCTCGCACGCGTTGGCGTCGAGACACAAGAAGCGGTGCCGTTCGATACGGTGACACCGCTCATGAGCCAGGCGCGTTTCTCTCCGATCTTCCATCGGCCCCTGTTTAACCATCTGAGCCTGGTCACGAACCGCACCTTCGAAACATTCTGCGCAGACACGATTCCGCTGCTGATGCTGCCCGAAGATGTCGTCGATTCAATATATGGAGCAGACGCGCGGCCGCTGATGCCTGGCGACGATGTAGCGGGCCGTCTGAAGGACATGCTACGGCGACCTGAATTCTACTGGGATGCGGTGCTGAGGACCCGCGCCCATCTGGCGGAGCACCACTCCTTCCAGCAGCGGTTCAAGGAACTGATCAGCATTCTGAGCGACGAGGAACGCGCGCGCGTTGTGACGACCGGCATCCCAACGCATTGCCGCTCGTGAAGATCCTGCTTGTCATGGAACGGCGCGTCAATGCGGGCAGCATTCAAGCTGCCGCGAATTACGTGCGCGTCGGCGCCGAAATGGGCCACGAGATCGCCGTCTACGGGCGTTCGGATCCCGCGTTTCCTCATCTGCGCTGTTCAATCGATGTCGAACGCTTCGATTACGTGCTCTTCATCGTCGAGTCGCGTCTCGATTGGATGACCGGCTTGAAATTGTCGCGCATTGTGGTTCGCGTCCCGCGGTCGAGACGGGCAGTCCTCGACGCGGACGGCATGTACAACCGCCTGGTCGTAGTGAACGGGTACGACCGCAATCATCCATCCGAACGCGATCGCCAACGCTGGCTGGGCTTCTACGACGAATTGGGCGACCGAGTGCTGCAGCCGACTCCACAGCCGCTGGAGAGTCAAGTGATTCCGTTGCTGTTCTACGGGTACGACCCCGCGTCGCGGTTGACCGGAAACGGCGAGACCGCGAAACGGTTCGACATCGTTCACGTTGGTCATAACTGGTGGCGGTGGCAGGAAGTCGGCAATCATCTGCTGCCGTCGATCGAGCGGATCCGTTCGCGGATCGGGAAGATCGGGTTTCTGGGGCTGTGGTGGGATGCCGCGCCGCCCTGGGCCGCGCCGTTAGGACTGGAAGCGGCGTTTCAATTGGACTTCGAGCGTCTCCGGCGGCTCGACATCGAGGTTCATCCGCCGGTCCCATACCTGGAAGTCATTCCGGCCATGAGCCTGGGACGAATCAACGTCATGACGCAGCGGCCCCTCCTGCGCCATCTCAGGCTGACAACCTCCAAATACTTCGAGATCTTTTGCGCCGACACGATACCGCTGCTGATGCTCACGGCGAACGAGGCCGAGCGGGTCTACGGCGCCGCTGGCCGGGAACTCGCGCTCGATGGCAACCTCGATCAAAAGCTGATCGACGTGCTCGATCGTCCAGCCGTCTACCGGGAGCTCGTCGAAGAAGTGCGCAGTCATCTTCTAGCGCACCACTCGTATCGACAGCGTGTTCAGGAGCTGGTATCCGCGTTGGCAGATTGACGGCGGGGCGTCGCGTGTCATGAGAATCATCTTCATCTATTGGGCGTTCGAGGATCAAGGAAGCGGTCTGCTGATCCAGGGGTACACGAGCGCCGCCCGTGAATTGGGTCACGAAATCGTCGTCTACGGGCGGGCGGTCCCCAACATCCCGCTGAACTATTCGACCGACATCGATGGCGCGGACGCCGCTGTATTCATCTTCGAATGGACCACGAACCTGCTTCGCGGCGATCGGCTCGACCTCCTGCGCCTGATGAACAAAGTACCGCGGCGGCGACGCGTCATTCTCGACGGCGACGGCAATTACAACGACATCATTCGAGTCGATCGCGACTACAACCACGCCGACGCCAAGTCTCATCGCTTGTGGATCGACGTCTGTGACAGCTTAGCGGACAAGATCTGCCAGCCGACTCTCCACCCCATTCGCGAGAACGTGCGCACCTTTCTTTTCTATTGCTACAACCCCGCGTGGGAGCTGCCGCTCGAGGTCGGACCAAAAGAGTTCGGCCTGATGTACGTCGGGCACAGCAAGTTCCGGTGGGGCGGCATGTACCGCGTGCTGCGCGCCGTCGAGCCGATTCGCGATCGAGTGGGGCGGGTCGGAGTCGTCGGTCACGGCTGGGGGGCGCTGCCGGCGTGGGCGGCGCCCATGCACATGGAGGACGCGTACTACACCGATGGCGACTACCTCAACAGACTCAGCGTCGAGGTTCTGCCGCCAGTTTCCTTCGGACAGGTGATCCAATGGATGAGCAAGGCGACGGTGAATCCCGTGCTCACGAGGCCGACATTCAACCGCATGCAACTGGTGACGCCGAGGTTCTTCGAGACACTGGCCTCGAACACGATTCCGGTTTTCGGGGTTGACGAGGCGCACGTCCGCGAGATCTATGGCGAGCGCGCCCCCGAACTGCTGTTGCCTTCGACGAATGCGTCCGAACGGCTGATGGACATGTACGAGCGACCGGAGCATTACACGGAGGTCGTGGCGCGAATCCGGGCGCATCTGGCCGCCCATCATTCGCAGCGCGCCCGGCTGCAGGAGTTGGTTGACATCATCGAAAGCTAGCCGTCCATGCGACTCATGTTCGTTCATTACGTGTACGAGGACCGGGGCAGCGCCCAGGACGTCCACAACTATGCCCAGGCGGCTCGCACGCTAGGCCACGAAGTCGTTTTGTACGGCCGCGAGAATCCGGCATCGCCGTTCAACTATTCGATGGATCTGAAATCGGCCGATGCGGTGGTTTTCATCTTCGAGTGGACCACCACACTGCAGGATGGCGACGCGCTCGATATGGCGCGGATGGTGGCGAGCGTTCCACGGGCGCGACGCGTCGTGATCGATTGCGATGGGAAGTACAACAACGCGATTAGCGTCGTCGGCGACTGCAACCATCGCAGCGACGAGATCAGCCAGCAATGGGTCGCCGTGTGCGACAGCTTATCGGACAAGATCTATCAGCCGACATATCATCCTCTGCGATCCAACGTCGGGACCTTCTTCTTTCATGCCTACAACCCCGATTGGGAGGTTCCGTTCGACTTTACCGCGAAGGATTATGGGATGTTCTACGTCGGCCACAATTGGTTCCGCTGGCGGCCGATGAAACGGATCCTCGAGATAATCGAACCGATCAGGACGCAAGTCGGTCGCATCGGCATCGTCGGTCACGGCTGGGGCTCCTCGCCACCATGGGCGAACCCATCCATCATCGCAGATGCGTATTACTCGGATGCGACCTATCTCGAAAAACTGAATGTCGAAGTGAAACCCGCCATCGGATTCGGCCAGGTGATAACCGCCATGAGTGCGGGCGTGTTCACTCCGGTGATCTACCGCCCGCTGTTCAATCATCTAAAACTGGTGACCTGCCGCAGTTTCGAGACTCCCGCCGCAAACACGATCCCGTTGTTCGGGCTCGAAGAAGCATACGTGCAAGAGCTGTACGGGGACGAGGCAGTCGAGCTCGTCTTGGATGGAGACCGATCGCAGGAGCGTATTCTCGACGTGAGGCGCCGGCCGGACTACTACGCGGAAATCGTGAAGGGCATCCGCAGACGCCTCGCCGACAGGCACTCCTACGCACACGCCCTCGAGCGGTTGATCGAAATCGTCAACACTTGACGGACCACATGAACGCTGGCTGTCTACCTATGGATGTCGCCGTCGGAGCGAACGCGCGGAGCGATGCCTGCCGTTTCGCCGACGTACGAATGAAATTGCGATACGGATTCAACGAAACCGTGGGATGGCGGCAGTTTGCGCTGGGACCCGGTCGCGAGCGGATCCAGCGTCGCCTCCAGGAAGTGGACACGCAGATCGTTCGCATTTTCACGTTCACCGAGTACACACCTGATCCGGAAGTCGACTGGCCGGCATTCGCGGCGTATATCCAGGCCGTGCTCGACGCGGGCGCCGTTCCGATGATCACGTTCGTGAGGCTTCCACAGCCTCGGGACGGCCCGCGATCCACCCGGGCGTTCGGCGTCCGGTGCGCCACAGTGGCGGCGCGATGCGTCGACACGTGGGGAGGCGTAGTCGTCCGAGATTGGGCCTGGGCGGTCGGGAACAACGCGAACAGCACGTGGACGAGCGGCGGGTTGACCTTCGACGATTACCGCCGGATCTACGAAGAGGCGGCCATGGCAGTGGCCGATCGCCTGCGGCCCTGTTTGGATGGTCGCGGGCCAATGATTGGCGGTCCTGGCGTCGACGGATTCCAGCCCTTCTGGATGGACTGGATCTGGCGCTTCGTGCATGAGATCGACAACGCGCTGATCGGGTTCGTCGCGTGGAATCGATATGGCGACTGGCGCGAGCCGGGGACGTGGGGCGCCCCAGGTGAGGAGCGTGCGTTTCGGCGGCTCTTGATGTCGCGTACATCGGAGTACGCATGGCGAGCGCAATCGATTGCTCGCGCGATCGAACGGCGTGGCATTCTCAACGTGTGTACAGAGCTCAATGCGCATGCGCACCATCAATCGCAAGTGAGTGGTCGATTCAACCAGACCATTGTGGGTGCGACGTACTACGCGTCCGCGTTGATCGGTCTGATGCGCACCGGTGTGGACGCGGAAATGCACTGGGCCGCAACCGACGCGGACGGCCGCTACGGCGCGATCGACCAACACGGCGGCGCGACACCCGTGCACCGCGCAAAGCGCCTCTGCACTGCTCACGTTCGTCACGGTGATCGGCTTGAATTTCCCAAGCCTCCAGGACTGGATCGATGCCTGGATCTCGTCGTCGCTTCTGGAGAAGGCTCGCGGCGCAGCGCCTTCATTGCCCACGTACGCGACGAAGCGGCGGCGTACAGCCTAAGCGGTCTCTCCGGCCTCTCGGATTGCGCGACCCTCCTCACACTGGATGGCGACGGGCTACGGATCGTCGAGTCGACGTTCCACGGCGTCGTCCGGTTCCAGGGCTATGGCGTGGCGGTCGTCACGAACGGCCCCACAGGTCTGGATCGGCCATGAACGCATCGGGCAGCGTCGCTGCCAAGACAGCGCTCGCGTTCGCGGCGACTGCGGCGTCGCTTCTGGTGCTCGAAGCCGGTCTTCGCGTCGGTGGCTACGAGTACACTCCACTGCGAATCGAAGTCGTGAAGAAGTGGAGTGAGTGGCGCTATTACCACGCGTTTGAAGACAAACACTTTGTCTACGACCCGGTGCTCATCTGGCGGCCGCGAAAGGGTGGCGAGTTCTTCAACGAGCAGGGATACAGAGGCAGGGTGATCTCGCCGGTGAAAGAATTGGAGACGACTCGAATCTTTGCCATCGGCGACTCCAACACGCTCGGCTGGCCGGGACACGATGCACCGAACTGGCCGATGTACCTCGAGCAAGTCCTCAACAGCAACGGCTATCCGTCCGTTGTCGTCAACGCGGGTGTGTATGGGTACACCTCCTTTCAGGGCCTGCGCCGGTTCAAGGAAGCTCTCGCCTTTCATCCTGATCTCGTCTTGATTAGCTTCGGGTGTAACGATGCGATGCGCGTCACACTGTCAGACGCCGACTTCGCCGGTCGCCGAGTACGAAAGAAGAACTGGGACCAGCTACTCATGCGCGCCAGGGTCGGTCAGTTGCTGCTGGCGATCGCCGACAAGCTGCCGTGGGGCCAGAAGGATCACCTGGTGCCGAGAGTCAGTCTCGACGAGTACAAAGCCAATCTGGAGGAGATCATCGGGATCTCTGGAGAACGCGGTATTCGCACGGTCCTGCTCACGAGACCATTCACGGGCGCGTCGCCGACGCAATGGTGGTGGAAGAATTTCGCGCCAGATTACAACGACGCCACGATCGCGATCGGCGCACACACCGGCGTTCCAGTCGTCGACATCTATACATACTTCAAAGATTGCTCGGACTGTTTTGTGGACGAAGCGCACTTCACGGAAAAAGGGCTGCGACAGATGGCGGCGCTGATCTACGAAGCCATTCGCCAATGACCCAATCACGAGCGCGGGCGCTCGGTGCTGGTTTGGCTCTCACGGTCGTGCTGTTCGGAGCCGTGGAATTGTCGATCCGCGTCGTCTACTGGGCACGAAACACTCGTGTGCATTCCGTGCCGCTTCCTTACGTGATCGGACACGACTACGGCCCGGTACCGCCTTGGATGGACGGCCTGTTGATCCTTGCTCCGGACAAGGAACTGATCTGGAGAAATCGCCCGAGCCTCAAACGCCGATATGTAAATATCTTCCGTCCCATACATACCGACGAAGAACGTTTGGCGCTTTTCCGCCGGTTTTGGCCCAGTCTCCCGGCCGGGCTGGAGAGCGGCGACTCGTGGGACATCTCGCTCAACTCCGAGGGGTTCCGTGACCACGAAGCGCCGGCGCGCAGGCAGTCGTCCGCATTTCGAATCGTCTGCCTCGGCGATTCCTGGACGTTCGGAATGAATGCGGAACAGGATCAGACCTATCCACGGCGATTGAGCGCGGCGCTCCAACAGGAGTTCCCCGGTAGTCAGTTCGAGGTGCTCAATCGCGGAGTGCTCGGATACAGCTCGTATCAGGGCGTTCAGCTGATGCGCAACAAAATAATGACGCTCCACCCTGACGTGGTCGTCATTGCCTTTGCGATGAATGACTCGAAGGTCAGCGGACACCGCGACAAGGACCTAGCCGCGTGGGAGCACCACCTTCCATGGAAAGAACAGGTCCTCCGGTTAGTCAAGCAGAGCGAGACGTACAGGCTCCTGGAATACCTCGCGCTGGTGCTGAGGGAGCACCCGCACCCGATCGGCTTTTATCTGAAGGGCGCGGCCGACAGCGCCAGCAACATGGCCATCGATTTCGAGAAGCTCGATCAATGGACTCGCGTCGGGCTCCGCGATTATCGCGAGAACATCAGGGAGATGGTCCGGCTGGCGCGCAGCCACGGCTCGCACGTGATCCTTTTGTACAACGAACTGTGGGAGAACGGACTCTATCTGAACGTGCTGCAGGCGATCTCGAACGAGGACCATGTCCCTCTCGTCGATGGGAACGCCATCGTTCGCGGCGAGCGGCAGCGAATCGAGCACCAACTCGAAGCCCGACTTGGCCTCGAGCCCGGGCCGGCGGCCGACGCCGAGAATGACCTCGTCAACGTCGTGTTCCGCGTATACACCGGCGACATCCGCGTCCCACACGCGATTTACCTCGTCGGCCCTCACCCGGGCCTCGGCGATCTCAGTCCGAACACCGTTCCGATGTACGACGACGGAACGCATGGTGATCAGCTGGCAGCGGATTCGGTATGGAGCTATACCGTCGCGCTCCCGCGGGGCGCCAAGGTGTTCTATGTCTATACCAACAGCGGCCGGCCACGCCGATGGGAGGAGCTGGACGTGCCCCACATCCGACAGTTCGAGCTGCGATCGGAAGACCATCGGTCAACGGTATATCGACCCATCGAGACGTTTGGACGGGTGTACATGCAAGCGGACAGCTGGCACACCAACGCGGCGGGTTATGACCTGATCGCCAAGGGCGTGCTCGACGTTCTTCGCCACGATGACAAGTTCCAGGATTACGTGCGGAAGAGCCACGACGCGGATTCAATCAACACATCGCTGCCGGAGGCACGCCGATGATCGCGAAGCCTGTGACAAATGTCGCACGCGTGGCACATGAGACCCTGGCTGGAGTACGTCGCGTGTGGCGATACTGGAAGAGAGTCGCCCGTCGAATCGGCGACATTCAGGCGCGGGTTGTCCTGACGCTGCTGTACTTTTTGCCGCTCGCCCCTTTTGCTCTCGCCGTGAAATGGGGGACCGATCCGATGGCGATCAAGCCGCACACGCCGAAAGGTTGGCGGCCGACCGGCGACGCTGGCTACCCCGCCGGTGCAAGCCGGCAATTCTGACGAGACCCAGCATGCATATTCTTGGAATCTCCTGCTACTTCCACGATGCCGCGGCCGCGATTCTCTGCGACGGTCAGCTGGTCGCCGCGGCTGAAGAAGAGCGCTTCACACGGAAGAAACACGACTACGACTTTCCCCAACACGCGATCGACTTCTGTCTTGAGGCAGCGGGCATCCAATCGACAGATCTCGATTACGTCGCCTTCTTCGAGAAACCGTTCGTCAAGTTCGAGCGTCTTCTCTTGACGACGCTGCAGCAGTTTCCACGTTCGTCTGCGGTGTTCCGCGAGGCGATGATCGCCTGGCTCGGCGACAAGCTGTGGATCAAGAACCTCATTCGGAAGCGGCTGGGCGTGCCGGAATCGCGGATTCTATTCAGTCAGCATCATCTGTCGCATGCAGCGAGCGCCTTCCTGTGCTCGCCCTTCGAGGAAGCCGCCATACTCACGATCGATGGCGTGGGCGAGTGGGCGACCGCGACCAGAGGCATCGGCAAGGGCAACACGGTCAGGATCGCCGACGAGATTCGGTTTCCGCACTCGCTCGGCCTGCTCTACAGCGCCTTCACCGCCTTCCTCGGCTTCGAGGTCAATGACGGTGAGTACAAGGTGATGGGCATGGCGCCATTCGGGGAACCACGCTACGTCGACGAGGTTTACAAGCTCGTGCGAGTTGCCGCAGATGGCAGCTTCGAGCTCGACCTGGACTACTTCCTCTTCCAGCGCTCCACGGAACGGACGTTCAGCTCGAAGTTCATCAGCCTCTTCGGTCCTCCGCGCGACTGTCGCTCGCGCTTCTTCACGCAATCCACGCCGTACCCATCGTATTTCGGTGATCCACCCGCGAACTTCGCGGAGCTGGCCCGCCAGAACCAGCACTATGCCGACATCGCCGCGAGCATCCAGTTCGTCACCGAAGAGACCCTCCTCAAGATGGCGAGACACCTGCAACGGCAAACCGGCCTCAAGCAGCTTTGTCTGGCCGGCGGCGTGGCTTTGAACAGCGTAGCGAATGCCAAGCTGCTCAAGGAAACACCATTCGAGGACATCTATGTGCAGCCGGCCGCCGGCGACGGAGGCGGAGCGTTGGGTGCGGCACTCGTCGCAGAGCATATGGTGCTCGGCAGACCACGGCGGTTCGTCATGGAGCACGCCTATTGGGGCCAAGACCATGGGCCGGATGCCGTCCACACATTTCTTCGCCACAACAATATCGCGTATGAGCAAATTGAATACACCGAATCGATGATCGAGCGCGTGGTCGCTCATCTCCGGGCAGGCAAAGTCGTCGGCTGGTTCGACGGTCGGTTCGAATGGGGACCGCGCGCGCTCGGGCGTCGAAGTATTCTCGCTGATCCTCGACGCCCTGACATGAAGGACATCGTCAACGTCAAGATCAAGTTCCGTGAGCCTTTCCGTCCGTTTGCCCCGTCGATTCTCGCCGAACGGGCAGAAGAGTACTTCGACCTGGCTGACGCGGCGAAGCACTATCCGGCTCGCTTCATGCTGTACGTCGTGGATGTGCACGAAGGCAAGCAGGACCTCGTGCCGGCAATTACCCATGTCGACGGTACTGGACGGCTGCAGGCCGTGCACTACCATTTGAGCCCCACATATTACGAGTTGATCGAGACATTCGGTCAGGCGACCGGCGTGCCGATGGTGCTGAATACGTCGTTCAATCTCAAAGGTGAACCGATCGTCAACACGCCTGCTGAGGCGTTCAGCACGTTCGTCAGAAGCGGGTTGGACATTCTCGTGCTCGGTGAATGTCTGATTGAAAAGCCAGTGGAGTCCGGCGTTGCCACAGGAAGGGATACATATGCCGTTCATCGCTGACGTCGCCAGCCGAATGGGCATCCTCGGCGAGCTGCTCCTGTTCTTTTCGAAGAACAAGTGGTGGTGGCTGACGCCGATTCTCGTGCTCCTGGTCGTATTTGGTGCGCTCCTGATCTTCGCGCAGAGCTCCGCCGTCGCGCCGTTCATCTATACGTTGTTTTAGGAGCGGTCCATGCGCGACACCGGCCGCTCCTCTTCAGTGGCGCTCGCCTATCTGGCGGGTAACCTCGCGGCCCTCGCGCTGGTGGCGATTGTCATCGTGTTCTGTGGCTACCGCCTTGGGTTTCCGGTGCTGTTCAACACATTCCGGAAAGTCATCAAGCCGTCTGAGGACGTCTTGTACATGCCGGAACCCATTCTGAAGGAACTCATCGACCTCCACGCGGTAGTCGATAACGCTGGAAACCCGACGGCGCAGCTCAGTCACTACACCATCCTCGTCACCTCGGACAGCCGTCTTGGGTGGAAGTTGATTCCAGACACCCGCATTTCCCTGTACATGCTCCGGGCGCTCAACCCACTCAATTTTGATCCGCCCGTCCTGGCGTTGGAGACGAACGCGCGGATGTCGGCAGGATTGAGCAAGTACCTGGACCAGCAGGCTCGCGTCCGGTATCAATACTCGGTCCGCCGCGATGGCTTCAGAACCACGCTACCGGCGGTCAACGTGAAAGAAAAGATCCTGATGGTCGGCGACAGCGTGCTATTTGGCGAAGGAGTCAACGACGACCAGACGATGGCTTCGCGTCTCCAGGTTCTCGTAGGAACCAACTACCAGGTCATCAACGGCGGCGTGGGCGGGTATGCGGGTGAGCAAGCGTTCGAAATGGCCAGGCGTGAATCGGAGCGAGAGGGTCACGCGGCGCTGGTGTACGTCGCATGTCAAAACGATTTCATGAATCGCGCAGGCGTGAGCTATCTGGACCAAGCCAGAGAGCTCCTGAAGTCATTCGCTGCACTCAAGCGGGCCTTTTCGGAAAGAGTCGTCGTCCTGCTCACGCCTTACATGGAGTACGTGCTGGACGACGTGCTGCTCAAGGACGGCTGGTGGCGCGAGATGGTCGCCGAGACTGATAAGCTTCGTCGCGGTCTTCCTACGGTATGCGCGCCGTTAGATCTGGAATGCCGCGACCTCACCGATATGTTCCTGGACTACACACGCCAGACCGGATCGGCGTTTGCGAGATTCGGGCTGTACGTCGATGACGCACATCTCTCGCCCTTCGGCAATCAGCGGGCAGCTGAAGCCATTTACAGCGCCTTGCGCCACATCGGCGCCGTCGGCCTGGACGAGTCGGCCGGGATCCCATGAGCGCGAACCCGGATTGGCAGCCGCGTGAGGGCGAGTCCCGAATGAAGCTGCTCTACGGCGTCAACGAAGCCGATAGCTGGTGGCACTTCGCCGTCGGCCGCCAGCGCGAGCGCATTCGGGCGCGACTGCGAGAGCTGAAAGTACAAGTCATCCGAATTTTCGTGTACGACAAGTCCGCGCCCGATCCGGTCTCGGACTGGAAGATGTTTGCTGCCTACGTGCAGGCCGTCCTCGACGCGGGGGCCGTGCCGATGATCACGTTTGCCAAGTCGCCACGACCCCTCGACGACTCCCGTGCGGCCCGGTGGTTTGCCACCCGCTGTGGCGATCTTGTCTGGAGCGCAATCGAGCACTGGGGACCAGAAGAAGTCCGGAATTGGTTCTGGTGCGTCTGGAACGAGCCGAACAGCACCTGGATCGGCGGTGGCATGACGTTCGAGCAGTATCGTCGCGTCTACGAAGCGGTCGCAGAGCAGGTCCTGCGCTGGCTCGCACCACACCTCGATGGCGGTCGGCCTCGCATCGGCGGCCCTTCCGTTGAGGGATTCCAGCCCTTCTGGCTCGACTGGATTTGGCAGTTCGTCAACGAAATCGATCCTCTGCTGATCGGATTCGTCAACTGGCATCTTTACGCCGACTGGCGCGACCACGGAGAGGAGGGAGCGCCGACCGACAAGGCCGTGCATCAGGCGCTGATGCTCTGGCAGACGCCGGAATACGCCGCACGTGCCGCGGCCGTTGCCGAGACTCTGAACGGATTCGACATCCTCAACATTTGCGGCGAGTGGAATGCTCACTCCCACTACGTTCCCAGCGTCCGAGCGCGGTTCAATCAGACATTATTCGGCGCTGCATATGGCGCCTCCGCGCTGATCCACTTGATGCGTGGGGGCGTCGACGCCGAGATGTTGTGGACCGGTACCGATGACGGCTGCGGCTACGGCGTGCTCGACAAGGATGCCGTACCCACACCCCTGTTCCATGCAAAGTCGCTCTGCACTCGATTCATTCGTCATGGCGACTGGATTTCGTTCCCGACCGCGGGAGGAGATCCGGCCGGATTCGATGTTGTCGTCGCCCGTGCCGAGGACGGCCGGACCAGTGCGCTCATCGTTCATTTGACGGACGGGCCCGCCACGTACTCCGTTTCTGACGCCGCCCTGTCAGGCTGTAACACGGTACTCAAGATCGATCGCAGCACCGGTGATGAGGTCGTACGACAACGCGGGAGTGGCGCCATTGCGATCCACGGGTACGGGGTGGCGGTGGCCACCAACATGGAACCAGAGTCGACGAACGGGACGAGTTGATGAACCATCGGACGCCCGGCTCAGCTCTTGTCCGGCGCTGGTCGACGTGCGTGCTGCTCGCCGCCTATTTGAACCCGCATAAGACACAGCTGCTCATCGTAGTCGTGACTTCGCTCGGCATCTCCCTGACCGGACTCCTGCCCCCGACCATCACACGGTGGATCGTCGACGAAGCGCTCTCGCCCGCGGCCGTCGCCGTGCACGGCCCAGGCGATCGCGTGCGTCTGCTGGGAACGTATGTCGTGGCGCTGCTCGGGGTCCGCGTGCTCGGCTGGACGTGCGAATGGATCCACGGCTGGACGGTGGCTGCGCTTGGTGCGCGTGTGACGGGCACCATTCGTTCTCAGCTTTATCAACATCTGGAGATGCGCGCGCTCGTGTTCTTCGACGGCCGTGAAGTCAGTGCGTTGACCTCGCGGATAACCACCGACGCAGCGACCCTCCAGGATTTTCTGGTTCGCGGCGTGCCGTATTTGTTGATCAACGGCCTGACGCTGATCGGCATCCTGGCTGTGATGCTTTCGATGAACTGGCAACTGGCGGTCGCTGTCGTCGTGCCGGTGCCGATCGTGTGGATTTCGGCTGCGATCTTCTGGCGGCGAATGCGCCTCCTGTTCGCACGATGGTCGGAGTCGAGCGCGCGGTTTTCCGCACAGTTGGCCGAGTCGCTGTCAGGCGCGCGCGAAGTGAAGGCGTTCGGTCAGCAACAGCGCGAAATTGCACGGTTCGCAAGGCACAACGAGGATCTCGTCGACCGGACGGTCGATACCGCGCGAAATCGCGCTGTGCTGGTGGCAACGATGACCATGGTCTCCGGCGTCGCGGTCGTCACGCTCTGGCTGTTCGGAGGCATCAGGGTAGTACGAGGCAGCCTGACGCTGGGTGGGCTGGTGGCCTTTTACAATTACCTGTTGCTGTTCTACAACCCCGTTCAGTGGTTCGGCCAATTCAGCGACTGGATGACAAGAGCCCTTGCGAGCAGCGAACGGATGCTCGAGATCCTCGATGCACCGACGGAGGAATACGACAAGCGGCACTGCGTGCCGATGGGACGCGCCAGCGGGCATGTCACGTTTCGTAACGTCACGTTCGGCTACGAGGTAAACCGTCGCGTCCTCGACGAGATCAGCCTCGAGGCAGCGCCCGGAGAGATGATCGGTATCGTCGGAAGGTCGGGCGCAGGCAAGACCACGATGATGAGTTTGCTGTGCCGCTTCTACGACGTGGATCACGGAAGCATCGAGCTGGACGGCGTCAATATCCGGAGGATCAGGCTCGAGGACCTGAGGCGTCAAATCGGGATCGTGCTCCAGGAACCGGTGCTGTTCAGCGGGACGATCCGTGACAACATCAGCTATGGCCGGCCCGACGCGAGCCTTGACGACATCGTGGCAGCCGCGAGGCTTGCGAACGCACACATCTTCATTCTGAGCCGGCCCGACGCGTACGATTCCGACGTCGGCGAGAGGGGCGCGCATCTCTCCGTCGGTGAGCGCCAGAGAATCGCGATTGCGCGCGCCATCCTCCGTGATCCCCGGATTCTGATTCTGGACGAGGCGACCGCGTCTGTGGACGCGCTGAGCGAACAACTGATTCAAGAAGCGGTCGGTCGTCTGGCGCGGCACCGCACGACGTTCGTCATCGCGCACCGCCTGTCCACTCTCAAGCGTGTAGACCGCATCGTCGTTCTCGACGGGGGCCGAATCCGCGAGCGCGGCTCGTACCAGGAGCTGCTCGGGCTCCGCGGCCTGTTTCATACGTTGGTCAATCTGCAACAGCAGCCGGCGGAAATCGTTCTCGGAGCGTAGCTTGATTCCACAGGCACGAACCGTTGCCGCCAGGACGACGCTGTGGCGGCTTGGACCGTCTGTCAAGCCGTATCGGGGAACAGTTGCGCTCCTGTCGCTGGCGGTGGCGCTGGGCGTCGGTGCGGAGCTCCTTCCGCCATTGCTCATCCAGCACATCGTCGACGACGTTCTGACGGCGGGCGGCGCGGTCGGACTGCTGATCTGGCTCGTCGTTGGCCTCGTGGCGGCACGTGGTCTGATTTGGGGCTCCGCCATCGCGCGCGGGTGGCTCAGCGTCCGACTGGGAGGCCGCGTCGCCGCTGACGTTCGCGGCCGGGTTCACCAACGGCTGCAGTGGGTCCCCTTGAGCTTCTTCGCGCGCTGGCAAGTCGGTGCCCTCATGTCCCGTGTCATCACCGATACGGGGCGGTTGGAGGAATTCTTCGCAAGCACGATCCCTCTGCTTTTTGTGAATTGCCTGATGGTCGCAGGCATTCTCGTGTTTCTGTTTCGCACGAACTGGCGGTTAGCCCTCTGCATCCTGATCCCCGGTCCACCGATCGTCGTCGCAGCATTCGTGCTGTGGGACAGGCTGAAGCTCGCGCTCGACCGTCAGGCGTCAGCCTGGTCTCGGCTCGCTGCTCATGCGGTCGAGTCGCTCGGCGGCATCCAGATGGTGAAGGCGTTCGGCCAGGAGCCCAGTGAGGCGGAGCGCTTCACTCGACACAATGATCGCGTAACAGCGTCGGCAATCCGGGCCGAGCGTGCGTCTTTTGTGCTGTTTTCGTTGGCGTACTGCCTGATGGAAGCGGGCGTGTTCCTCGTGTGGTATGTCGGCGGCAGGCAGGTACTGGCTGAGACGCTTCAAGTCGGCGCATTGCTCGCGGTGATCAGTTACCTCTGGATGCTGCATTGGCCGCTGCAGTGGGCCGGGCAGGTCAGCGGATCGATCGGTCAAGCGGTGGTCGGAGTGGAGCGAACGTTTGAGATTCTCGACGCCCCGACCGAGCCCTACCAAGATCCATCGGCCTTGTCGATGCCGCGCGCAATCGGACGCGTCGCCTTCCGCGCTGTGACGTTCGGTTATCTGCCGGGCAAGTCTGTGCTCAGCGACATCAGTTTCGACGTGGCGCCGGGGGAAACCATCGGGATCGTGGGACGATCCGGAGCGGGCAAGACGACGTTGATGAACCTGCTATGCCGGTTCTACGACGTGGATCGCGGCGCGATCGAGCTGGACGGCATCGACATCCGGAGTATCCGCCTCGAAGACCTCCGCGGTCAGATCGGCGTTGTCGCACAGGATCCGTTTCTGTTCGCCGGCACGGTCGCCGAGAACATTCGTTTTGGCCGTCCGACCGCCACGCTTGAAGAGGTCGTACGGGCGGCCGTCGCCGCGAACGCGCACCCGTTCATCATCACGAAAACCGACGCGTACGATACGGAGATTGGGGAACGCGGACGCCGACTGTCGGGCGGCGAGAAACAGCGGATCGCCATCGCCCGAGCCATCCTGCGCGATCCGCGCATCTTGATCCTGGACGAAGCCACCTCGCTGATCGATACGCCGAGCGAAGCAACGATCCGGCAGGCTCTCGGCCTGATGGCGAAAGATCGCACGACGTTCATCATTGCGCATCGGCTCTCCACCGTTCGGCGCGCTGACCGCATCCTCGTGCTGGACCGCGGCCGAGTCGTCGAGCTGGGCACACCCCGCGCGTTGATGGAGCAACGGGGGCTCTACTACACGTTCGTGACCACACAGGCTGAGACGCGTTCGGTGATTGCCGCAGGTGAGGCACCCGCATGAGCGTGAGCGTCGCGACAGATCCCCGTCGGATCAGGATGCATCGCGAACCGAACGGGTCGGTGTCGGTGACGATCTCTGGCGACCGGGTCTACGCGGCCGTCGGCGTTGTTTGCGCCGCGCCACTGTCCGATCCGGACCATTTCGTCAGCATCGTCGATGCCACAGGACAAGAGATCGCGATGATCAAGGAGCCCTGCGTGCTCGACGGGGACACGCGCCGCATCCTCGAGGAAGAGCTCGGACGTCGGTACGTGTCGGTGCCGATTCGGCGGATCAGGTCGGCCCGCAACAACGCTGGGGTCTGGCACGTTGACGTAGATACCGACAGAGGCAGACGCGAGCTGCTCTTGCCAGATCTCGGCGAGACTGTCAGACGCGTCGGTGGAAGCCGCTATGTGTTGCAGGACGACGCAGGAAGTCGGTTTGAGATACTGGATGCTCGAGCGCTCGACAAACGGAGCAGGAGGCAGCTCGACAAGTTGATCTAACGGGAAGTGTACGCCCATGAGGGTCGTCATCGGTGTCAGTGGTGCTCAAAGGAATGCGGCCGTCGCGGCGTGCCGGGAAGGTCGAGTGGTTGCCGCATGCGAACAAGAACGGTTCACACGCGTACGCGGTGTCGGGGTTCTACGCGGTGGCTTTCCGACAGAGGCGATGGACGCGGCGCTGAGCCTGGCCGGCTGCTCTGGTCGGGGCGACATCACATGCGCGATGGGCGAGGAGATGATCCTGCCATCAGGTGTGCATCCGCTGCGATTTGATCATCAGCTCGCGCACGCGATGTCGGCCTTCTATACATCGCCGTTTCAGGAAGCCGTCGTTCTGGTCTGTGGTCGGTCTGCCGTTCCGGAAGTGAGTATCTGGGAAGCCGACACTCGCGGCATTCGCAACGTCGCGTGGCCCTGGCAAGGACTTGGGTTCACGCGATTGTATTCGCAGCTTACTGAGGCGATGGGTTTCAGCGCCGGGAGAGATGAGCACCGCTTGGAAGCGCTCGCGCGAGTGGGGAACAGCGGTTGCCTTGACAAGGCTCCATCGCTCATCGGGATCGAAAGCGACCGCCTCTGGGTCGATTCCCGATTGCCCGTGCGGATTGACGAGTGGACTCAGCCAGACCGCCCGGAGCAGCAGATGTCACGCAAAGCCGACGTCGCCAGCACGCTTCAGTCTCATGTGGGCGATCTTCTGCTGGAGTGTTTGCGCAAGGTTCGTGCGAGGTTAGGCGGCGCCAATCTATGCCTTTCGGGCGGTCTGTTTTACAACACGAACTTGAACACGAAAGTGCAGGAATCGGGCATTTTCGAGCAGATCTTCATCCCGGTTCATCCGGGGAATGCGGGGCTCGCGGTTGGTTGCGCTCTTGGGGCATCGCCACACGAAAGGCAACAGCCCACCGCGAACGCCGTCTGGCCATATCTCGGCCCCGAGTACGATCTCGGCGAGATCAAGGCTGTCTTGGACAACTGCAAATTGTCCTATGAATATGCGGACGAGGGGACGCTGATCGAGGAGGTCGTGAAAGCGCTTCGTCGTGGTCTCCTGGTCGGATGGTTCCAGGGACGCATGGAATGGGGGCCACGCGCTCTTGGGAATCGGAGCATCCTCGCGAACCCGTTGGCTCCGTATGTCCTCGAGAACTTGAACGTGTTCCTCAAGCAGCGCGAGCCGTACCGATCGTACGCGGTGTCGGTCTGCGAAGAGGACGTCGATTGCGTGTTCGACGGACCGTCCACTTCACCTTTCATGCAATTCGAGCATCGCGCGAAGGACCCCGCACGGCTTCGCCAGATCATGCCATATCCGAACGCACGGCTCAGGGTCCATACGATTGGAGACCACCCGACCCTGCTTCGCAAGTTACTCAAGGCGTTTGGCAACGCGACAGGGACTCCTCTTCTCGTCAATACCTCATTCAATGGATTTCAGGAACCAATCGTCTGCACGCCTCGAGACGCGGTGCGTGTCTTTTATGGAACCGGCATCGACGTGTTGGTGATTGAGAATTTCATCTTACGCAAGTGATAGTCCGCGGAGCTGTCTACGAGGACAGTCACGAGTTTCGCGCGCGGTTCTCGTAAATCATGCGCGAGGGCCGGCGACTGGAGAGCGCTCTCATACCGGTTCTGCCAGTCTACTCGGGCGATCCGCTTATTCCGGGCGCAGTCATCTGCGGACGCACGGCGCCCGTGGCTCGCGGTGA
>DATFWL010000648.1:0-2639 GCA_035259385.1 Vicinamibacterales bacterium
ACTGGCGGCAGCCGGTGCTGGCGCTCGGCAACTTCGACGGCGTCCATCGCGGCCATCGCAAGATCCTCGAGCGCGTCCGCCGCGTGGCCGGTGAGCGCGGCGCGACCTCGGTGGTGATGACCTTCGATCCGCATCCACCGCGGGTGGTCCGTCCCGACAAGGCTCCGCCGCTCCTCATGACCAAGCCGCAGAAGCTCGAGGCGATCGCCGACGCCGGCGTGCAGGGCGCCGCGATCGTGCGCTTTTCCGCCGAGCTGTCGCACTGGGATCCCGAGACGTTCGTGCGCACGGTCCTGGTCGACTGGCTGCACGTCGGCGAGGTCTGGGTGGGCGCGAACTTCCTCTTCGGCCACGATCGCGCGGGCAACTTTTCGATGCTGCGCGTGCTGGGCGGCCGCTACGGATTCAAGGCGGAGAAAATCGATCCGGTCCGTTACAAGGACTTCGTGGTCAGCAGCACGCGGGTGCGCCGGCTGGTGAGCGAGGGCCGCGTCGACGAAGCGGGCGCGCTGCTCGGCCACCAGTACTTCGTCGACGGGATGGTGATGCGCGGCGATCAGCGGGGCCGCACGCTCGGGTTTCCCACCGCGAACCTCTGCTCGGACAACGAGCTGCTCCCGCCGCACGGCGTCTACGCCACCACCGCGCGGGTCGGCCCGATCGTGTTCCCCTCGGTCACCAACGTCGGCACCCGGCCGACCGTCGATCCGTCGGGGCGCACGGTGATCGAAACCCACGTCTTCGACCTGGATCGCGATCTCTACGGCCAGTCGGTTCGCATCGGCTTCGTGCAGCGGCTGCGCGACGAGCGCGCGTTCGAGTCGATCGACGCGCTGCGCGCGCAGATCGATGCCGACTGCCAGCGGGCGCGCGTGCTGTTCACGCGCCTTTCACTGTAGAATTCTGCCGTTGCCCGACCACGAATTCCTCTTCGCCCTCGAAATGGCCGACGATCCGGACAGCAGCCGCATGCTCGACGAACTGTGCGCGGCGGTGCTCGGGCACGTCGGCTATGCGCCGCCGGCGATTGCCGAGGTCAATCGCGAACTGCGCGCCGCGATCACGCAGGGCAACGGCCCCGGCCGCTGCGGCGTCCGCTTCGTCGTCCACGGCGGCGAGCTGCAGATCGTGGTCGCGCGCATCGGCGCCAGCGAGTGGCGGACCACGCGCCGTCTGCCCAACCCGTGACCGAGATGCGTCTCTACAACACGCTGACGCGCAGCGAGGAGCCGTTCGTGCCCGCGGTCGGCCGGACCGTGCGCATGTACACCTGCGGCCTCACCGTCTACGCGCGCGGACACATCGGCAACTTCCGCACCTTCATCTGCGTGGACGTGCTGCGCCGCACGCTGCGCCATCTGCTCGGCTACGACGTCCGCCAGGTGATGAACTTCACCGACGTGGACGATCGGACGATCGTCGGCGCGCAGAAGGCCGGCATGGATCTGCGCAGCTACACCGATCAGTACATCGCGATGTTCCGCGAGGACGCGCAATCGCTCGGCCTCGAGGCGGTCGAGGAATCGCCGCGCGCGACCGACGACGCCAACATCGCCGCGATGGCCAGCCTGATCGCGGCGCTCGAGAAGAACGGCCACACCTACGTCAGCGACGGGTCGATCTACTTCAAGATTTCCACCCTGCCGGACTACGGCAAGCTGGCGCACCTCGATCACGACGGCATGAAGCCGGGCGCCCGCGTCGACGCCGACTCCTATGCGAAGGAGGACGCCCGCGATTTCGTGCTGTGGAAGGCGACCAAGCCCGACGAGCCGACGTGGACGATCGTCGATCCACCCGGCCGTCCGGGATGGCATCTCGAGTGCTCCGCGATGGCGCTGCGGCTGCTCGGCGAGCCGCCCATTGACATCCACGCCGGCGGCATCGACCTGATCTTCCCGCACCACGAGAACGAGATTGCGCAAAGCGAAGGCGCGACCGGCCGCCAGTTCTCCCGCTTCTGGGTGCACGTCGAGTATCTGATCGTCGACGAGCAGAAGATGTCGAAGTCGCTCGGCAACACCTACACGATTCCCGACGTCGTCGCCCGAGGATACCGGCCGTCCGCCGTCCGCTATCTGCTCCTCTCCGCGCACTACCGCAAGCAGTTGAATTTCACGTGGGACAGCCTGGCCGCCGCCGAAAAGGCGCTGCAGCGGCTCACCGACTTTCTCGTGCGGTTGGACAGCGTCAGGCAGCCGGGCTCGCATGCGCACCTCGCGACGCGGGTGGCGGCGGCGCGCACGTCGTTTGCCGAGGCGATGGGCGACGACCTGAACACGGCGGCGGCGCTCGGCGCGATGTTCGAGCTCGTGAGCGATCTGAATTCCGCGATCGATGCGGGGTCCATTGGCGCCGGGGATGCGGCGACGGTGAGGGAGGCGTTCGACGAGTTCGACCGCGTGCTTGGCGTCCTCAGCCTGCGGCAGGCCGAAAACCAGCGTCCGCCGGTTCCGATGGAGGAGATCGAGCGGCTGATCGAGGACCGTCAGGCGGCACGGCGTCGCCGCGACTTCGCCGACGCGGACCGCATTCGCCAGGACCTGGCGGCACGGGGTGTGCTTCTGGAAGATGGTCCAGGCGGCACGCGGTGGAAGCGGAAGTAAGCGACCGCCGAAACGCCGTCAGCTGCCGGAACA
>DATFWL010000649.1:0-11926 GCA_035259385.1 Vicinamibacterales bacterium
AACCCGCGCGTCGCGCGGGTCGATGCACGGCTACGGCATCACCCGGCATATCGAGCAGCCTTCACAGAGGCACTGCGGCTCGAACAGGGATCGCTCCAACGGGCCCGTTCATCGGCTCACGCAGGCGGGATGGTTGCGGTCGGAATGGGGCGCGTCTGAGAACAATCGGCGGGCTCGCTACTATTCGATTACGGCATCCGGTCGAAGGCAATTGGCTGTGGAAGAGGCGAGCTGGGCACAAATGACCGCGGCCGTCGCGCGCGTCCTCCGGCACGCGTGACAGACGAGCTGCAAGATGGCGTGGATCCAACGCGTTGTGAACATGGTTCGGCGCGGGTCCGTGGACGCAGAAATCGAGGAAGAGCCGCGATTTCACATCCAGGCAAGGACGCGCGACAAGATCGAAGCCGGCATGACGCCGCAGGCGGCCGAGCGCGACGCGCGCCGTCGTTTCGGCGGCCTCTTGCGGGCGCGCGAACGCACCGGCGACGCCGACATTCTGTTCTGGCTCGAAACGGTGGCACAGGACGCGTCGTACGCAATGCGGAGTCTGCGACGTGCGCCGCTGGCCACGACCGTGATGGTGACGTCGCTGGCGATCGCGATCGGCGCGAGTACCGCCACCTTCAGCATCTTGAACGCGCGTTGCTGCGCGCGCTGCCGTATACCGATTCGGAGCGCCTCGCGATGATCTGGACAGCGAACACGCTGAACGGGTCGATGGAACAGAACACGAGCCGGCCCAACATCGCCGGTTGGACGGCGCATACGCGGGCGTTCGACGATATCGCGGCGTACCGTGAAGCCAAAGGCGCGGTGTTCGATCCCGCGTCGGCGAGCGAATCGCAGTGGATCCGCTACGCGTGGGTGATGGAGAACTTCTCGCAGTCGGATCCGGCCGCGCTCAGGGAGCGATCGTGCAGGAGAGGTTGGACTGAATTACCGGCGGCCGACGAGACGGGCGAGATCTGCGGTCCAGTTCAGCACCACGTTGACGTTTGGTCGTACAAGTCCCTCGCCGTTCCTGACGAACAGAAACCGTTGCCCGTCGCGCGACACGTCGAACTCGCCGCTGAAATTACGCATCAAAGCGACACCGCGCACCGTTGGCGGCAGGTTGAACAGGCGCCTTGGCCTGGAGAAGGAGAACGTCGACCCAGCCTGTACCTCCACCACGGCAACGGCGGGATCACTCTGCCTCGGACTGTCGACGAAGTACAACTGATGTCCGTCCGTCGACCATTTCGGCGTGGTGGCGAAGTCGGAGGAGACCTGCCATTTGCCGGCGCTCGTATCGGGGAACGTTCGAACGTAGACCTTGGGTGCACCCGACTCATTCGAAACATAGGCGAGCCACCGCCCGTCTGGTGACACGGTCGCCGCACCCTCCCGGTAGGACGGATCGCTGAGAAGCGTCACTTCCTCTCGCGATCCGGAAAGCGCAACGCTCTTGACGGTCCAACTGCCACCCAGCCGCTGTTCCTCGAAGAGCAGTCGGCCATCCGGCGTCCACCCACTGGCAAACACCTGGGCGCGTTGCGCCTTGTCCTTGACATTCAGGAGCGCCTCGGGCGAGCCGGTGCCATCGCCTCGTCGAAGATAGAGGCTGCAGCCTGTCTGGCACGACGTGTAGGCGATAGATCTGCCGTCAGGCGTCCACAACGGAGCCTCGTGCGCACCGGGTTCGAAGGAAACGCGGCTGAGCGTCTGGCGCTCATTCGACCACACCCAGATCTCACTCTGGTTACCGACGTTGCTGTTTCGTGAGAGAGCCACGTTCGAGCCGTCACGAGACAGGGCAAACGAAACGTAATACCCCGCCTGCAGCGCAAGCGGTGTTTCACGGCCTTGACGGTCGAGCCATGCGAGCGTGCGATCCTCCTCAGCAACCCCTCGCTCGATGTACGCAAGCGTGCCGTTGGACGCGATGCCAAATGCGGCTGCGCCGGAGGGCCTCGTCTGCACGCCCTCAAGGACCGGCACAGGCGAACCAACGACCTCCAGCCGATCGAGATCGAACGCCACCGCTTGAAGCGATCCTGCACGGGCGTACACGACGTAACCCGGTGCCACATACTTCGGATGAGTGCCATCGCGGATCAGCACCCGGTAGGTGCCGGTCTTCGAATCGAAGAGTGCCACGTCCGAGCCCGGAGTGCTGGCGCTGCCGACGATCGTGAAGAGGATGCCCCTGCCGCGCGGCAGCACGTCCGGAAAAACGTGGTCGGCCTCGCCCTTTGACACGTCCGCTTTGGTCACCATCGTCGGTTCGCCGCCGGCAGCCGAAATGCGCATCAGGCCGGTTGCGAGGTCGGCCGTCGCATAGACAATGCGGTCGTCGTCTCCCCAACTGATGCCGCGCGGCGCATTGGCGCGCCCACCGATCGCTACTGGTGGCCCACCGGTCAGAGGCACTTTGCTGAGGCGCTCGTTGTTCTCCACGAAACCTATCCACTGGCCGTCTGCTGAGAAGAAGGGTGCACGCGCGGTTGCAGACAGGAGCACCGGTTCGCGCCGGCCGAGGGCGCGAAGGTAGAGCCGCAAGATGTTGCTGTTGACCGAGGTTGCCGCGGCGACGTACGCTACTGTTCGCCCGTCCGGGGAAACGGCAATGTTGTCGTCGAAGTCGTTGCCGCCAACGACCTCTGGCTGGGGATGAGCGAGAGAGAGGTGCTGCACCAGTCGGTCCGGGGACGGACGCGCTGCGATCCACGTGGCGCCGCCGACGACCAGGCCCGTCGCGACGACAGAGGCAACCCCCGGCATCGCCCGCCGCCACAGCGGGCGGGCCGCTGCGAAACTCCACCCCGTTGACCCCGGGCTCGCGAGGGCATCCTCCAAGAGCACGCGAACATCGCCGATGTCACGGAGCCGCTGACGAGGATCTTTCTGGAGACAGCGCCGCAGAATCGGCTGGATCCGCCCCGGAATGTGGTCCCACGACGGATCGTCTCGCAGTACAGCCGCTAGCGTGTCGGAGACGGTGTCCCCGGCGAATGGTCGGTGTCCCGTCAGCATCTCCCACAAGAGGACGCCGAACGCCCAGATATCCGCGCGCTTGTCCACGGCGTTTCCACGCGCCTGCTCGGGGCTCATGTAGGCGGCCGTACCGAGGACCATCCCAGCGCCGGTCATGAGCGCCGGCGAGGTAATCGTCGCCGCCACGCCAGACACACTGCCTGCAGATGAAGCCGTCGGCCCCGTTGTCTTCGCGAGGCCGAAGTCCAGCACCTTGACTGTGCCGTCAGCCCGGACCTTGATGTTAGCGGGCTTCAAGTCGCGATGAACGATGCCCTGCTCGTGTGCGGCCTCGAGGGCCTTGGCGATCTGGCTTGCAATGGGTATTGCTTCTTCGACCGGGACTACACCGCGCGCGACACGATCGGCCAGCGTATCGCCCTCGACGAGCTCCATCACGAGCGCGGACACAGTGGACGATTGTTCCAGGCCGTAGATCTGCGCGATGTGCGGATGGTTGAGCGACGCGAGCGTCTTCGCCTCGCGCTCGAAGCGCATCATGCGCTCCCAGTCGCTCGCAAATGACTCGAGGAGGATCTTCAGTGCAACGTCACGATGGAGCTTCGTGTCGCGTGCACGATAGACCTCACCCATTCCGCCTTCGCCCAATTTGGCGAGGATTTCGAATGCGCCGAAGTGCGCACCAGGAGACAGCGCCATCTCAGCCGGCCGCCATTATATCGGCGTGCGCGACGCTCACGTTTCGGGCCGATACGCTCTCGACAGACCCTTATTCGTCTCTCAGTTCGTCGGCCATCGGCCGTTGCCTTGCACCCCGCCGCACGTGCAGCACGCGCACGATCTCTGCATCGTCATCGACCGTAAAGAAGACGCGGTATGCATGCGGCTTCCGCCCGTAGGTGAGAACTCGGACCGGGTGATCGGGATCGAAGCTCTCAGGCGAAACGGGACACCGCTTCGCGTGCAGGTCCAGCGACAGGACCGCCAGTTCGAGACCATTGAACCAGCGGGCGCCCTGCTGCGGCGCCCGTTCGACGACCCATAGGTATAGTTCCTCGAGATCGGCTTCCGCGCGCCGCGCAATCTCAACGCGGTATGCCATGCTTGCGGCGCAGTCGAGCGAATACCTGCCGCGCAGGTTTCGTGCGGCCGGCCTTCACGTCTGCCAGACCCCGCTGAATTCCTTCGATTGCCTCCACGCGGTCGAGGAGCGCCTGGTACGCCCCCGCGTCCTGCACGACGAGCTCTGCCTTTCCGTTGATCGTCAGCACCAGAGGATGGCCGGTCTTCCGGAGCCGGTCCAGCAGATCAAGCGTGTTGCGCTTGAAGTCGCTGAGCGAACGAATGTCGTTGGCAAGATCGAGCATTATTGGGCCTCATCAAATCCGCATCGAATTTGATGATGGCACGATGCGAACGGCGTGATCAAACAGCTGCGGAAACTGTCCCCGAAATTGTCCCTTCCAGCTGGCGAGACCGGACTTCGAGAGCCAACGGCAGCCAAATCGCTGGATCGAGGAACTGATTGAAACGCGGGGATTTGCGAGGAAAAACAAGAATGGCCGAGAGCCGGAGCGGCGTTTAGCAAACCGTCGCCCTCGTCGAATTCGACTGAAAAACCGCCATGTTACGATGACGTATTCTGCCTCATGCGGCCGGCAGTTCCGCCGCAAGCGCCAGTCGGGTCAGCAGCGCGATCGAATTTGGCGCGTAAACGTCCGCTCGAACGGGCGTGCCGCGGCCTCGCACCGGCGCTGGAAACCGAGCGTCGCCTCGAGCGCCGCGAGGTCGGCGAAGTCGGCGGGCGTCAACACCTTGCGCTGCACCACGGAAAAGTAGATCTCAATCTGATTCAACCAGCTCGCATGAATGGGCGTGAAGACGGGGACGATGTTCGGCCATTGTCGCTGGGGAGGCGCGCGACTGCCTTCGGCCCGCGATGACCCGGACCCGTTCTCAACAATCCAGAAGACCCGGCGGGCCGATCGATACGGCTCCTGCGCCATGACCTGCGCGACCAGACGATCGAACGCGGCGATGCCATTGGCGGGTTCACAGCGACCGAAGAGTATCGCACGCTGAACATCCCACGCCGCGAGGTAGGCCCACGCGCCCATCCGCTCGTACTCATGTTCGATCTTCGCGACGCGATCGGACCCGCAGGGCACCGGCGCGTGTCGGCGCCGACGCGCCTGAATGCTGGTCTTTTCGTCGGCCGAGAGGACGCAATCATCTGGCCACAATGGTGTGCCGTCCCACAGACCGGCGTACAGATCGAGGATGGGCCGGCTTCGCCACAAAGTCGGGATCGTGCGGGAACAACCAACTGCGATGGCGCCAGGGACGGATCGCGTCTGCCGCGAGCCAGCGCCACACCGTCGTGCCGCTGACCGTCGCGACGACACTGCGCGTCACCGCTCCGCGCCGCAACTCCCGGAGCGACCAACGCGCGAGCGGGATGCCCGCGCTCCTGGGACTCTCGCACGCGAGGCGTTTAACCTCGACGACGACGCTGGGGGGAAAAGCGGGCCGCGCCCGCCTCGTGGCTCTTCGTCGAGGCCAGCCAGACGTTGGTAGAAGAACCGCTTCCGCCATTTGCTGACGATTTGGCGCTGGAGACTGAGGCGAGACGCGATGAGGTCGTTCCGCAGGCCGTCGGCAGCCATGAGAATGATCTTCGCGCGAACAACATCGCGGTACGGAGACGTATACTTTGCCGCCGTCTGCTCGAGCGTGGTTCGTTCATCGCGAGTGAGCGTAATGGCGAACGGGCTCTGTCTCGGCACGCGTCGCGGTTCGTCGCGACCGAGAGCGTACCATCAAGGCCGGACGCGTACAAGAGAAATACGTCATCGTAATTGCGGAACTAGGTACTAAGCCGGGCATCTGGTACCCCGTCGTGCTGGACCGCATGTAAATGATCCGGCCCTTGTCGACGTGTCTGCCCGCGGACTGGAGCGTGAAGAACGCGCCCTTGGTATTGATTGCGAACACAGGATCGAACGTTCTTCGCTGACGCCGGCGATCAAGGGGTGATCGGCCAACTCGACTCCGGCGTTTGCGACCGCGATGTCGCGTCGGACGAACTTCGCGACGGCGCCAGCGAACAGGCGCTCGATGTCCGCGACCTTCGAGACATCGAGTTTCACCGGCCCCTATCGTGCCTGTCATCGCCCTTCGTTTCTTGGCACCAGCCAGCATCGCCGGCGGATGCCCCAGCTCGACTCGGGCGTGTAATCATGAGTTCGCTTCCGCCGCCCGGGCTGCGCGCGTAGTCCTCGATAATGGTAAACCCCATCCGAAACCGAACACGGCCACGCACAACATCAGCAACACACTGCCCGAGTCAAGCTTCGTCGTCATCTCGAAGACCAATGCGAGGAGAAGCGCAGCACGGAAGCGCCACGACGCTACTAGAAGCACGTCTCTGAGTTCGGCCTTGAGCCCATTCGGAAGTGCACCGGCATTCGTCCCGATGGATTTTCGCAGGCGGTTTCGACGCGGTCCGACGATGCCGCCAGCGAGCGCCACGAACACCAGCGTCGGCACGGCGACCTCCACCCACCCGAGCTGCCACAGCCCGAGCGTCGTCGCCAAATAGATTCCCGAGGCCAGAACGACGAGAACGGACGGAACGCCGAGCGGAACGAGCAGGCTCCAGACCCCGGCCCATTCGCGCGCCTGCTCATAGGACGTGGCGCGTCTCAACGCCCTGAGGCTGACCCCCTCGATCGCGAGCGCGGCAAAGAGACCGACCATCCCAGCCACATGAAGGAACATCATGATTCGATGCAGATCCATAACTCGCTCACCTTTCCCGTTCACAATCAGAACGTCATGACGGCGCCACCGGCAACGTCCAGAATCACCCCGGTGATCCACGAACTCTGATCCGAGGCGAGGAAGAGGGCTGCGCGCGCCACGTCGTCCGGTACGCCAAGGCGTCTAATCGGGTGGAACTCGACGAGTTGCGCCTGTTGAGCGTCTGGAATGCGCGCGCGATTGCGATCGGTGAGGATGGTCTCTGGCGCGATGCAATTCACGCGGATCCCGAACGGACCGGCCTGGGCGGCGACATCCAGCGTGAGGACCTGAATACCTGCTTTGGCCGCTGAATACGGGATCGGCGAGTTAGGATGTGGCCTCCGCCCAGCCGCCGAGGAAATGGTGATGATATTGCCGGTCTTCCGCTGTTTCATCCCCGGCAACACGCTCTTGATCGTGAGAAACGTGGCAGTGAGGTTGCCCTCGACCGATGCGCGCCAGCCCTCCTCACTGATGTCTTCGAGCGGAGCCGGCGGCGTAAAGCTGCCGCCGGCGTTTGCGACAACGATGTCGATTGGCCCCAGCGTGTGTTCGATGTGTCGTCGAATGTCCTCGAGATCGGCGAAGGTGGCGACATCGCCAACGACCGATGTCACTCGCCCCCCGAGGCTGCCGATGTCCGCTTCGATTGCCGACAACGCGGCACGATCGCGTCCGTGGACCGCTACGTTCGCTCCCTCCTGGGCGAACAGCCTCGCGATGCCTGCGCCGATGCCCCGCGAACTGCCGGTGATCAGGGCGACCTTGCCTTCGAGAGCCTTCATACCCGGGCGCCTCCAAATTGCCTATACATACTGTATGTTGAAATTTCGAGACCGTCAATAGGGGAATGACGTATGTCGCCTCGTCCCTACAGCATGAAAAAGCGGCAGGCTGCTCGAAGCGAAACCCGTGTCCGTATTCTCGAGGCGGCTCGGCGCCTGCTCGCGACCGAGTCGAACACCGACCTCAGCATGGAGGCGATCGCGCGCGGGGCCGACGTGTCCAGACTCACGATCTACTAGCAGTTCAGTTCGCGGGCGGGACTGCTCGAGGCGCTCTACGATCACCTCGCCGGACGAGGCAACATGCGGCAGATGAGTGAGGTGTTCGCGGAGTCCGACGCCGCAGTCGCCCTCGAGAAGATGGTCCGCATCTTTGTCGGTTTCTGGGCGTCCGATCCCGCGGTGATGCGGCACCTGCGCGCGATGGCAGCACTCGATCCCGAAATTGCGAACGGGATCAGCGCTCGCGATAGCCGTCGTCCGCACATCGCCGGCGAGATTCTGAAACGCTCCGCCACGGGGCGGAAAAACACGCGGAGTTCCGACCTGCACGTCGCAGCCGACGCCATTGGGATGCTCACGAGTTTCGAATCGTATGATGTCCTTGCGAAAGCCGGGCATTCCGAGGCGGCGATCGTAGCGACGCTTACCCGCCTTGCGCGCTGCGCCAGTGATCGTGTGCTCGGCGGCGCAGCGCATCCTGGGCGCGAAGCCAAATGACGCTCGGCACCGTCGTTCGAACTATCGCGCCGCTCGGTAGTTCAGATAGACAACGCCATTCGCGTACGAGTGGCACGTCTTCAGAGACAGTGTGGTCGGTGATGCTCCTTCGACGAACAGACGCGGCCCCGTCCCGCGCGTCAGGGGGTACACGAATAAATGGAGCTCGTCGATCAGTCGGTCCGCAAGCATGCCGCAGACGAGCGTGCTGCTCCCAGCAACGTAGAGGTCGCCTTCGACCCTGTGCTTGAGTGTGCGGATCGTGTCCGGGTCGTACGGTCCGATGATTGTCGTGTTGCTCCAGGTCGTGGTCTCGAGGGTCGAAGAGACGACATACTTCATCGTGTCGTTGAAGAACGGCGCCCGGGGTCGTCCTCCACCGTGCGTGTCGACCACGCCGGCTCGAACATCGCGAAGGTCTTCCTCCCCAGCAGGATCCCTGTCGAACGCCGAGTGACCGCACCGATCGCCTCGCCCATCTGAGGGAGAAACCCATACTCGAACGTCCAGCTCGGCGTGTCGATCACGCCGTCAAGGCTCATGAACTCATGAACGTGGATCTCACCCATTGTGTGCTCCTTCTCGGACGCGCCATCGATGGACGTCCGAGCACCGCCGGTTACTGACGCCAGTCGCGACGACCACGAGGCTCTAGATTCGGCTAGTTCTTATCGAGCGAGAACGTTGAGCGCACGCCCTGCTCGTAGAGCCGCGCGGGAAGAAATCGCCGCAACCGCGTGACCCACCGTGCCTGGCGCCCAATCAGGTGGCGCAGGCGAGGAGCCGGATTGGACACGATCTCGAGCAGCGTCCTGGCCACGAGCTCCGGTCCCGGCCCGCGCTCTTCTGACGCGCGAACGGCCGTGAGCGCTCGTTCCCGCCACAGGTCGTAGTCGACAAGGCGATTGGCGGCGACCTGCCGGTGGTGCATCATCGGCGTCCTGAGAAAGCCCGCTTCCGTCAGCGACACCTGAATATGGAAAGGCTTGACTTCGTGGCGCAAGGCCTCGGTGTACCCTTCCAAAGCAAACTTGCTGGCGGAATAGATGCCGAGGAACGGAATGGGCGACAGACCAGAAAGCGAGCTGACGTTGATGATGTGTCCGCGCTTGTGCTGGCGCATGAAGGGCAGGACGGCGTTGACCATTCTCACGACCCCGAAGAAATTCGTCTCGAAGTGAGCGCGTGCTTCTTCTGCGGAGAGTTCTTCCAAGGCACCTGCCAGTTCGTGGCCGGCGTTGTTGATCAACACATCAAGCCGCCCGAATCGGCTGAACACGGCATCGACGCAGGCCCTTACCGAATCATCCGCGCGCACCTCCAGAGGCAGCATCTCCACGGTCGGGATCGGTTCGGCGCCGGCCAGGTTCCGGCTTGTTCCAATGACAGTGAACCCCCGCTGGGAAAGCAATCGAGCCGTGGCTTGTCCGACGCCAGACGAGGCTCCTGTGATGAGGACGACTCTCGGGTCAGACATTCTTATACCTCTCACGCTCTCTTTACACTCGGGGTTGAATTCGACGCGATTACGGCGCGGGCGCGAGTGACGATCTCGTTGAGCACGCGGGTGGCCGCGGCGACATCCTCGTCGGGAAGATTCTCCCAGATCGGTGCCGTCGTAGTGGCGATCGCCGTTTGTATGGTTGCGGTCATCTCGCGTCCGGCCGCGGTAGGTCGCCCATCGTCGAGCAGACCGCGACGAGTGAGTTCGCTGACGAGCTCGGCTGCATGGGACAAATGTGCGCGGTCGACGACAGCAGCCACCAGGCCGTTGGCGTCGACGCTGGCGCCGAGCTGGCCGGCCAACCGCAGGATGACCCATTGAGATTCGGTGAGCCCGGTCCCTTCAAGGAACCGGCGCAACAACGCGCCGAGCGTCTTTTCGGTCTCGCCAATGAGCTGAGGGCCAAACGGCGTGGACATGGTGCCTCCTCGCCACAATTACAACAAGGCCAGTCGGCCACGTCTTGAACCAACTGGCTGCTCGCGAGCGTCAGACTGGTAGAGTAGTGCACGTGGCGTTGCCGTCCATACCGGCTGGCCTCCTCGTGGAGGCTTGGCCGCCGATGCTTGCCGTTCGGGGTCCAGGCATGTGCAGGGCGCTGCATGCGCACCACGCGATGCATTTCGTGTTGGCGGTAGACGGTGAGCTACGAGTCCGTACCACAGATCGTGGACGATGGACGACGGCGGCCGGCGTGCTTACCGCCCCGGACATCCCTCACGCCATCGACGCTTGTGGTCACGACCAGGTGGTGATTTTCTTCGACCCCGAGAGCGACATGGGCGCAGCGCTCCGGCCGGCGCTCTGCGGACCTGTTCGATTCACATCACGATCCGAGCGGGCTGCGCTCGTGCGGGGTATCGATGATCCCTTTTCGTTCGCGAGCGCCGACTCCCGGGAATGGGCTCATCGGGTCGCCGAGACGCTTGGCTTTCCGCTCCAAGAGTCAAGTCCAGTCTTGCACCCGGCCGTTCGCGAGCTGCTCGAGCGGCTCAGGAAATCCGGAGTTGAAGACGATACGTCGCTGGAGGGTCTGGCCGGCGCATTGGGGCTGTCGTCCAGTCGGCTCATGCATGTCTTCACCGAGTCCATCGGCATTCCGTTGCGCCCATACCTTGCCTGGCTACGAGTGCAGCGCTCTGCGTGCGCGATCCTGGCAGGAGCTTCGGTCACCGAGGCCGCGCACGTCGCTGGTTTTGCAGACGCCCCACACATGAGCCGTACCTTCAAACGCAGCCTCGGCTTTCCACCATCGGCGTTGCGGCAGATGCGTACCAGCCAACCCATCCAAGCCGTGCTCGACTGACACGGCCCGCGCGTCTCAGGGCATTTCGCGGAGCTGGCGAACTTCGCTTTCCCCCTGCCCCACCGCCGCGAGGAATCGCTGGCTCCACGAGATCGCCTCCGCCTTCGAGTTCACTTTCACGAGGGCGTATCCCTCCAAGAGCCCGTTTCCGTCCGGGAACGGACCGTCGCTCACCGTGAACTTCCCCGCGTTGATTCGAATGCGCGCGCCTGTCCCACTCGGCTCGAATCCCTCGACACCAAGGAGCACGCCGGCTTGCGCCATCTCCTGTACCAGGCTTCCGACCGCCTGCATCTCCTGCGGACTCGGCGGCTCGTTCTTTTCCGGTTTTGCAGACTTGTACAGCAACACGAACCTCATGAGATTACTCCTTCATGGAATACATGCGTTCTCGAACCACGCGCGATCCTAAGCTGCGATACTCGGGCCCGTCGTGAACGAATTGGCTGTTTCGCGGCCGGACGTGGCGCGCAGCCAGTTCATTCAAGACGGCGCGACATCACCACCACTAGGATTTCGTATGGGCAGGCCTCTCGAGCTTGGTGCTGCTCGAAGGCGTCGGTCTTTCTCGAATCGCGAACGAGGAACGAATCGTTTCGGCGCTTCGGACATCGCTTCCTGGAGATGGTCTGTACTTCTTGCCGAGCATCGATCTGAAAGGATCGCCTACGTCTCAAGAGACGGCGGCCTGGGAAGCAAGGTTTCGGGCCGGCCCGACAGGACTTGATCGTCTACCACGTAGCCGCGCTTGACGCTGTCCGCTCGTCGAACCCGTTCGCGCTCGTAACTGGTAGCTGGTTGAACGACGGCGCGCGCTAACTGGGAGTG
>DATFWL010000650.1:0-8011 GCA_035259385.1 Vicinamibacterales bacterium
CCAGCCGGACATGAGCAAGATCCAATCGGAGGACCTGAAGAAGGTCTTCGCCTACATCGACGAGCACATCGACGACCACGTCGTGAACCTGCAGAAGTGGATCCGTCAGCCGAGCATCTCCAACAGTGGCGAGGGGATTCCCGAGAGCGCCGAGATGGTCAAGGGCTTCTTCGAGCAGCTCGGCTGCCAGGAGTCGCGGGTCTACGACGTCGGCATCACCGAATGGGGCGCGCCGGGCAACCCGGTGGTCTACGCGCGCTGCGACGAAGGCGCGGAGAAGACGGTCGCCATCTACTGGCAGTACGACACGATGCCGATCACGCAGCCCGACGTCTGGAAGGCGCCGCCGTTCGAAGCGCGCATCGTCGAGCAGCCGCCCTACAAGAAGGTGCTCATCGGCCGCGGCGCGACCAATTCCAAGGGGCCGGAAATGGCCCAGCTCAACGCGCTGATGTCGATCAAGGCGATCACCGGCAAGCTGCCGGTCAACGTCGTCTTCGTCGCCGAAGGGGACGAGGAGCGCATGGACGTCGGGGTGCGCAAGTTCGTGAAGGATCATCCCGATCTGTTCAAGAACGTCGACGCGCTGATCGGCGAGTCGGGGCAGCAGTCTCCGAGCGGCGGCGGCAGCGTCGGCGGCGGCTCGGAAGGGTGCGTCTACATCGAGCTGACGACGAGCGGGAAGTCGTGGGGGCGCGGTCCGGTGCAGTCCGACATCCACGGCTCGAACAAGCGCTCGGTGGACAGCCCGGCGTGGCGGCACATCCAGATGCTGGCGTCGCTGGTCTCGAAGGACGGCAATACGCCGCTGATCAAAGGCTTCATGGACGGCGCCGAGCCGCTGTCGATGCGCGAGACCGAGCAGCTGAAGAGCGCCGCTGCGAAGACCGACATGAAGGTCGCGGCGGAGAATCTCGGCGTGGCCCGCTTCATCGCCGACGATCCGTTCACCATGCTGAAGATGGGACGCTACGGCACCTCGTTCAACATGGACGGCATCTGGGGCGGCAACATGTACGCGGGCGGCGCCGGCGCGATCCTGCCGAACAAGATCACCTCGAAGCACAACATGCGCTACATCCCGAAGATGAACGGGCTCGAGATGGTCAAGCGGATCCGCGAGCAGCTGGATCGCAACGGCTACCAGGACGTCGAGATGAAGATCATCGGCGACGTGCCGTGGTCGAAGATGTCGTACGACACCGACATCGCCCGGGCGATGACGCAGATGTACGACCAGTTCAACATCCCGCACGGCGAGCCGGCGCAGTACGCGACGATTCTCGGCGGCTACTGGCCGTCGTACCTGTTCTCGAATCAGGAGGTCGGCGAGCGGGTCGCGCCGGTGTCGATGCCGATCGGGATGGGCGGGGCCGGGCACGGCGGCGGCGCGCACGCGGCCAACGAGTTCTACGTCATCGAAGGCGCCGGCAAGGTGTACGGCATGGCGGGCGCGGAGAAGGCGCAGGCGGCCATCTTCTACAACTTCGCCGGCAAGAACGGGCCCGCGCCGGCGCCACGGAAGACCAACTGAATGGCTGAGGGCTGATGGCAATGGCTGATGGCTGACGCTGCGTTGATCGCGACGCACGACCTGACGAAGATTTACGCCATGGAGGGCGCGCCGGTGCACGCCCTTCGCGGCGTGACGCTCGCCGTTCGGCGCGGCGAGTTCGTCGCCGTGGTCGGGCCGTCCGGTTCCGGCAAGTCCACGTTCATGCACATCCTCGGCTGCCTCGATCGGCCGACGGCGGGCACGTATCATCTCGACGGCCGCGACGTCTCGCATCTTTCGGACGACGATCTGTCGGCGATACGGAATCGTCAGATCGGCTTCGTGTTCCAGGGGTTCAACCTTCTGGCGCGGACGTCGGCGCTCGAGAACGTCGAGTTGCCGCTGCTCTACGCGCATCGTGACCGGATCACGCCGGCCGAGCGCCGCACGCGCGCGCTGCGGGCGCTGGCCGCAGTCGGGCTCGCCGATCGCGCCGGCCACCATCCAAACCAGCTCTCGGGCGGCCAGCAGCAGCGCGTGGCGATCGCGCGGGCGCTGCTCAACGATCCGGCGATTCTGCTCGCGGACGAGCCGACCGGAAATCTCGACAGCCGGACGAGCATCGAGATCATGGAGATCTTCCAGCGGCTCAACGCAGAGCGGGGCATTACAATCGTGCTGATCACCCACGAGCCGCAGGTGGCCGAGTACGGATCGCGGATCATCCGCTTTACCGACGGCCGGGTGGTCAGCGATCAACCGAATGGAACTCACCGAGCGGCGGCAGCAGAGCTCGCCGCCGCTGGTGAAATTAAGAATTAAAGAATCAAGAATTGAGAATTCGCGTCACGCTGTCACAGTCGCCGATGATGCGGCCCGGATCACGAATTCTTAATTCTTACTTCTAAATTCTTAATCAGGGAGTCACAGGTGTCCGCGTTCAGAACCACCTTCACTATTGCCCTCCGCGCCCTGCGGCGCAACCGGCTGCAAACCTCGCTGACCATTGTCGGCATGACGATCGGTGTCGCCGCGGTGCTGGCGATGATTGCGATCGGGACCGGCGCCGAGGCGGCGATCGGCGACCAGATTCGCGCCGCCGGCATGAATCTGATCGTCGTGACCGCGGGCAATTACAAGATGAAGTCGACCGACGACTTCGGCGGCGGCGCGATCGAGCCGTCGGCCTCGCTCGCCGCGCCCGATCCGTTCTGGCGCCGCGCGCTGTCGCTCGTCGAGCCGGCGCTGCTCGCGCATCCCGAAGACGACCCGATGGAGAAGCACGATCATCCCACCGCCCGGCAGCGGCTTGGCGACAGCGAAGCCGGACTGGGGTCGGCGGCGACGCTGACCGCCGCCGATGCCGACGCCATCCGCGGGATCCGCGGCGTCCAGTACGTCGCCGAGGGGCTGCATCAGAACGTCCACGTGGTGAGCGCCGAGAAACGATGGTTCACCCGCCTGCACGGCACCGACCTGCAGTTGCCGCTGATCCGCCGCGCGTGGACCTTTCGCAGCGGCCGCTTTTTCAGCTCCGGCGAACAGTCGCGCGCGGAGCAGGTCGTCGTGCTCGGCACGGTGGCCGCCGAGCGCCTGTTCGGCCCGGCCAATCCGGTCGGCCGCGACGTCCTGATCTGGAAGCAGCCGTTCCGCGTCGTCGGCGTCGTGACGACGACCAGCTGGATGGTCGAGCCCGCGCCCGGCGACGATCAGTTCGACGCGGTGTACGTCCCGTTCCGCACCGTCCATCGCCTGCTGAACCTCGCGAAGCTCAACGACATCACGATCACGGCGGCGTCGACCGGCGAGGTGTCGCGGATCATGGCGGAGGTCACGACCCTGCTGCGCACCCGCCACGGCATCACCGACGAGAAGCCCGACGATTTCACGGTGACGACGCAGGCGCGGCAGGCGCTCGCGAAGGGCGGCATGCGGCCCGACGTCGCGCGCGCGGTGGTGGGCAACGTGTCCGGCCTCGAGAAGGTGACCCTCGAGCAGCTCGCAAAGACGCTCGACCGCGCCACGCGCACGATGACCGCGCTGCTCGCCGGCATCGCCGCCGTGTCGTTGATCGTCGGCGGCATCGGCATCATGAACATCATGCTGCTGTCGGTGACCGAGCGGACGCGCGAGATCGGCGTTCGCCGCGCGGTCGGCGCGCGGGCGCGCGACGTGCGATCGCAGTTCGTGCTCGAAGCGATGACGCTCAGCATGACTGGCGGCGTCTCCGGCGTGGCCCTCGGCCTCGTCGCCGCCGCCGTGTTGTCGCGCTACCTGCACTGGTCCACCACGATCTCGGCCGGCGCCGTCGTGCTGTCGGTCGGCGTCGCCGCCGCCGTCGGCATCTTCTTCGGCTGGTACCCGGCACGCCAGGCGGCGAGTCTCGATCCGATCCAGTCCCTGCGGTACGAATAGCGGATGCTGCTGACCAGCGTTCGCCTCGCGATCCGGGCCCTCGGTCGCAACACGCTGCGCACGATCCTGACGATGCTCGGGATGATCATCGGCGTCGCGGCGGTGATGACGATGGTGGCGCTCGGCAACGGCGCGCAGGCGACGGTGGAACAGGACGTCCGCTCCGCCGGGACGAACCTGATTCACGTGAACGCCGGCAATTACACGCGTGGCGGCGAGGAATCGCGGATTGCGACCGGCCTCGGCGCGGCGACGACGCTCGTGCCGGCTGACGCCGAGGCGATCGGCCGGACCGTCGCCGGCATCAAGAGCATCGCGCCCGGCGTGAAGTTGCGCGGCTGGATTGCGTCGGGGGCGCGCCGCTACTACGGCCAGGTGCTCGGCACCGACGTCGCGTTCGCATCGATGTTCGGCTGGCATTTCGACGAAGGACGCTGGCTCACGCCCGGCGACGTCGCCGGGCGCCGCCGCAGCGTCGTGCTCGGCCGGACCACGCGCGATCAGATCTTCGGATCCGCCGCGAAGGTGGTCGGACAGCCGGTCGTCATTCACGGCCAGTCCTTCACGGTCGTCGGCGTCACCGACACGGCCGATCCCGATCAGATTGAGATGGCGTTCGTGCCGTACACGGCGCTGCAGGATGCGCTCGGGATCACCTACCTGCACACGATCACGATCGAAGCGGTTCAGGCGGGTGAGGCATCGCGCATCGCCGCCGAGACGACGGCGCTGCTGCGGTCGCGGCACTCGTCGCACATCAACGCGGCGGTGGAGAAGTTGCGGCAGGCTGGCATCACCGGCAACCAGATGCCGCAGGGTGGATATCGCGCGACCGGCCCGCCCGACGACTTCACCGTGAAGACGCAGTCCTCCGAGGCGCTGACCAAAGGGCTGTATACCTCGGTCGCGGCGTTCGTGCTGGCGAACATGCCCAAGCTCGACGAAGTGAACCTCGCGGAGATGAATGCGACGCTGCAGCGCGCGAGCACGACGATGACGGCGCTGCTCGCCGGGATCGCCGCGATCTCGCTCGTGGTCGGCGGCGTCGGGATCATGAACATCATGCTGGTCGCGGTGAAAGAGCGCACGCGCGAGATCGGGGTCAGGAGAGCGGTCGGCGCGCGGCGGCGCGACGTCCTGCTGCAGTTCCTGACCGAGGCGTTGACGCTGAGCGCCGTGGGAGGATTCATCGGAATCGTCCTGGGGTTTGCCGCGGCCTTCGCGCTGACGATCGTGCTCGAATGGCCGACGCGCATGACCGCCGGCGCGGTCGGCCTCGCGTTCGGCATTTCGGCGGCAATCGGCATCTTCTTCGGGTTCTACCCGGCCCGGCGCGCGTCACGACTCGATCCGATCGACGCGCTGAGGACGGAGTAGAGGTGGCAACGGTGTCGAGAGCCGGTGCAGTGCGAAGGCGGCAGCCGAGCGATCGCCGCTCGTCTCAAGGCCTCGCGCTACGTCGATGCCGAGACGCCGCCCCATGTGTTCTCGCGATGATCGCGTTCGCGTCCTGCAATCGCCCGCCGCCGCCGGAGCCAGCGGTCGTGCAAGCGGCGCCCGCTCCGGCGACGTCGGCTGGCGCCGCGGTCCCGCACGGCGATCACAACCCGCACCACGGCGGCGTCGTGATGATGAAGGGCGACGATCTGCACTACGAAGCCGTGCTCGATCCGAGCGGAGGTGCCCATCACATCTACTTCACCGACGCAATACGCGAGGATCTGCCGGCCTCGGTGGCGACCGACGTCGTGCTGACCATTCACCGCCCGGGCGCGCCCGACGAGCGAATCGCAATGCGGATTGACGACGCGGGAGAGAGTTGGATTGGCAGCGGGCAGCCAGTCAGCGCGCCGGCGGCGACGACCGTCCGGCTGGCGTTCGCGATCCGGCACGAGCCGTACTGGATCGATCTGCCGTTTGCGGCAGGCAAGTGATGAACGATTTTGAAACGCGCCGGACTCGCACGGGTCGCACCGTTCGGCGGCCGGCGATGACGTCGTTGATCGTCGCTGCGCTCGCCAGTGCGTGCGGCGGGCCGCCGCCGCCGAAGCCGCCCGTCGAAGTGCGCACGCCGAACCCGGACGTTGGCGTCGAGACGCTCGCCGCTCGCGCCAGCGCGCAGCGCGAGGCGATGAGCGAGTCCGCAGTCGCCCACGACTTCCAGTTCGCCGATCGCCTGAAAGACAGCGGCATCACCTTCGTCCACCACATCGTCGAAGACGCAGGGCTCCACTACAAGGCGGTGCATTACGACCACGGCACCGGCGTCGCGGTGGCGGACGTGGACGGCGACGGTCTGCCCGACATCTACTTCGTGAACCAGGTCGGCGGCAACGAGCTGTGGAAGAACGCCGGCGGCGGGCGGTTCACGAACGTCACCACGGATGCGGGCGTCGGCGTCGCGGGGCGCATCAGCGTCGGCGCCTCGTTCGCCGACATCGACAACGACGGCGACCAGGACCTGTTCGTGACCACGGTCCGCGGCGGGAACGTGCTGTTCGAGAACGATGGCCGCGGGCACTTCAAGGACATCTCGAAGGAAGCCGGGATCGATCTCGTCGCCCATTCCTCAGGGGCCGTGTTTTTCGACTACGACAACGACGGTCTCGTCGATCTCCTCGTGTGCAACGTCGGCCGGTACACCACCGGCGAGAAGGGGCCGGACGGCGCCTATATCGGCCTGGCCGACGCGTTCCTCGGCCACACGCATCCCGATCGCTTCGAGTATCCGGTGCTGTACCGGAATCTCGGACACAACCGCTTCCAGGACGTGACCGCCGCCGTCGGCCTGCGGCCGACGGGATGGGGCGGCGATGCGTCGGTCGCCGATCTGAACGGCGACGGCCGTCCCGACGTGTTCGTGCTGAATATGCAGGGGCACGGCCACTACTTCGAGAACGCCGGCGGCCGCAGCTTCGTCGACAGGACGGCGCAGTACTTCCCGAGGACGCCGTGGGGGGCGATGGGGATCAAGTTCTTCGACTTCGACAACGACGGCCGGCCCGATCTGCTCATCACCGATATGCACTCCGACATGTTCGAAATGCTGCCGCCCGATCGCGAGAAGCAGAAGGCGCCGGTTCATCCGCCCGACCAGATTCTCGGCGGCTCCCCAGACACGTTCATCTTCGGCAACGCGTTGTTTCACAACCTCGGGAACGGCCGGTTCGAGGAGGTCTCCGACCGCGCGGGCGCCGAGAACTACTGGCCGTGGGGGCCGAGCATCGGCGACGTCAACGCCGACGGCTGGGACGACATCTTCATCGCGTCGAGCATGAACTACCCGCACCGCTACGGCATCAATTCGATGCTGCTGAACGACAAGGGCGAGAAGTTCCTCGACGCGGAGTTTCTCCTCGGCATCGAGCCGCGGGCCGGCGGTCGGACGCACACGCCGTGGTTCGAGCTCGACTGCCTGCAGAAGGATCTCGGCGCCGAGCTGTGTCGCGGCCAGTCGGGCACGGTCACCGTGATGGCGCCGCTCGGCAGCCGCTCGTCCGCGATGTTCGACCTCGACGGCGACGGCGATCTCGACATCGTGACCAACGACTTCAATTCCGCGCCGCAGGTGCTGGTCAGCAACCTCGCGCAGCGGCGGCCGATTCACTGGATCGCGGTTGCGCTCACCGGCACGGCGTCGAACCGAAACGGCCTCGGCGCGAACGTCCGCGTCCACGCCGGCGGCCGCGTCTACACGAAGTACAACGACGGCAAGTCCGGCTACCTGTCACAGAGCGTCCTGCCGCTGTACTTCGGTCTAGGCGATGCGGACAGGGTCGATCGAATCGAAGTCGACTGGCCGTCGGGCAAAAAGCAGATCGAGACGCAGCCGCTCGACATCAATCGCATTCGGCGCATCGTGGAACGATAGACGTACTCAGACAGAGGCCCGCCGCGCTGTCCAGCGAAGCGCACCCTCTCGCTGCGACGCATAAACCGCGGAGAACGGGAAGATTTGCCCTAAGAGCAGGTTGCAAAATTAGCTCGCTCGCGGGTGGCCGCGAACGGGGCCGCCCCGCCGGGCGCGGAGCCGTGGGCCGTGACCAGTGCTTTTCTGGCGAGCACCCGGTGGGGCTGTTCGCGGACAGGACCCGCCTTGAG
>DATFWL010000651.1:0-9097 GCA_035259385.1 Vicinamibacterales bacterium
TCCATCCCCGGCAGCCCCTTGTTGGCGAACACGTCGGCCATATGGAGCACGCGCGCCGCCGGGAAGAAGACCATCGCGTCGCCATTAGTGTGCGCCCGGCCGAAGTAGTGAAGCTCGATCCGATCGGCCCCGTTGCCGATCGTCATCGTGTCCTTGAAGGTCCGCTTGGGCATGCCCGCGCCGTTATGCTGCGCGAAGATGTTCGGCGGCGGGCCGCCCGCCGGCTGCGCGACGAACGATGCCGGCCGCATCGCGCCCATGTTCGTCTTCGTGTTCTCCTGAACGATGATCTCCACGTTGGCCGGGAACTCCACGTTCCCGCTCACATGGTCGCCATGCGTGTGCGTGTTGATGATTGTCGTCACGGGCTTGTTGGTGATCGTCTTGATCTGGTCGAGCAGCGGCTGGCCCCAGCCCGGATTCTTCGTGTCCACGACGACCACGCCGGTTGCCGTGATGAAGATGGAGGTATTGCCGCCACCACCGGCCGCGAGTGCGTTGAGGACATAGAGGTTGTCAGAGAGTTTCTCCACTTTGATCGCTGAGGCCGACGGCTTCGGCGGCGCCTGCTGCTGTGCCGCCACCGCGATTGACAGCGCGCCAACCATCAGCAAACCGCCTAGAACGATACATCTCCTCATCGGCTGTCCTCCGTTAGACGCTGCGCATCATACGCCGCGGCAATTCCTTGCGCCACCTATGGTTCGTTGGATAGCGGCGGAGTGGCCAGCGGATCTCGTCCGCGGCACCGAGGATGTGACTATCGCCACGAATGTCGAGGTTCCTCGCTCGACGGCCCGTGGCTGGCTGCGCGAGGCACCGACGGTCGTGGTCAGCCTGGACGTGCCGAACGTGACGACCTCGGAACTCCAGCGAGAGATCTTGGCGCTCCGGCGACGCGTGCGAAAGCTCACGGCACTTCTTCGGCTCGCCCTCGCCTTGCTTCGAGGCTCGGGATTCAGGTTGACGCACGAGCGTCTACCGGACGGACGCGTGAAAAACAGGATCCTGCGAGCCGTGGGTCGCGCCCGTGCGTTTGTGCCGTTGCGGGCGCTTGTGCCTGCCAGAGAGTCAGTCTCCTGGCCGACAGGCATCTTCCTCGCCGCGATCTGAACGCCGTGCACGCCGCCGAATCAGTTGTGCTGGGTGGCCGATACTGATGTCTCGCGGCACGTCGTCCCTGGTCCTGGTGAACGCAGCCGCCGATGTGAGGGTGTCGGCACGGTCGCGACGTTCACCGAACGTCGGACGGCTGCCGTGTTGTCGTGGTCGCAGGGCCGGGGCAGTCAGATCAGAGCGCGTGGCTCGGGCGCGTCGAACCGGCCGCGGCGCGTTCAGGTCGCGCGGCGTTCGAATCGGTGGTGGAGGCCGCCGACTTCAGAGATCGCCACGATGTCGCCGTCGCCGGTCGGCGGTGGGATGCTCGGTCACATTCCAGTGCCGGATCCGTCGCGTGCCGACCTCGATCACCACGAAGACGTAGAACACGCGGAACGTCGCCGAGATCGCGACGAAGAAATCGCACGCCAGAACCGCGCTCGCATGGTTGCGCACGAACGTGCTCACCGCTGCGATCCTGTGCCCGCCCGCGGTGGACGACCTGTCGGCATGTAGCGCCTCACTGTCCGCGGCGACACGTGAATCCCCACCTTGACGAGCAGCTCGGACGCGATCCGCCCTTCGCGCTACGTGCGATTCGCGACGGCCATTTCCACGATCAATCGTTACACGTCGGCGCCTAATCGCGGGCGACCACATGGCCGTGACTTCCACCGCCAGAACAACTGGAAGCCCTCGCGATGCCATCGGATCAAGGTGGCTGGTTTCACAATCGTGAGCATGCGGCGCCAATCGATCAACCGCGACAACGCAACGAGCATGATCCGAGTCGCATCGTCGGCACGACGCGGCTTTACCTGCCGCTCGACGTACATTGCGAGCTGCTTCCTCAGGAACAAATTCTCAGCGGCGAGTTGGGCACGCGACCGCGCGGCCGTCGCGGCGAACCGCGCGATATCGGGGATGACACGCAAGAGTGTGCGAGAAGAGGCACCAAATCGAGACCAGGTCATGGCGCCCGCAATCGTACGTGATCGCCGACGCCACGCGCCCCCGGACGGCCGCAAGGCGCAACTCGGTCCAACCGCCCGTCCCGCTCCCACCGAAATTGGCCATTCGGAGGTTTTTGCCGACGACACCAGCCGACATCTTCGTTTCATTCACCAAGTAGGTGTCGGGTACGGAGACGCACAACGGCCACCGTACACGGTCGCATCGACGTTCTACTCCGACTTCTCGAAGGAGACAGTGATTCACGGTGGAACCCGGTACAGCCAGCAAAACGCAGCGCGGTTGGTGCAGCAATTCGTGAAGTGCTAGGCTGCGCGCAGCATTCGCCTTCTTCGTGACACGCGGAACGACCCGGAACGTGAAAACGAGGAGAGTGGCCATGGCTCGATTCAGGAACTGCGTACCGATTCTCGGGGCGCTGGCCGTCGTCGTGCCGCTGCAGCTCGGTCTTGCAACCGGCGCCGCCTGGGCACAGGCGGGGACTCTTGGCAACGTCATCGGAAAAGCCAGCGACGAGACCGGCGGGATTCTGCCGGGTGTCCTGGTGACGGCCACGAGTCCGGCCTTGCAGGTGGCCACCGTCACCACCGTTACCGACGCGGAAGGGAATTACCGACTCCGCGACTTGCCCGCACCGGGGGTGTACCGCGTCGTCTTCGAGCTGCAGGGCTTTCAGACGATTGCGTTCGATAGCGTGAGCCTTACCGCGGGCTTCACGGCACGGATCGATGCCGCCTTGAAGGTGAGCACGATTTCCGAGACGGTGGAAGTCAGCGGGCAGAGTCCGGTGGTCGACACGGTGAGCGTCGCCGGCGTCTCGTCGATACAGGCGGACCGACTCGAGATCACGCCGCTGGGACTCGGCATCCAGAACCTGCTGCCGATGGCCGCGGGTGTCAGCCTGCAGGGTTCGCCCGACGTCGGCGACAGCCAGCTCGCCAATCGGCAGCGCATCGTGACCTACGGCGTCGCGTTGACGCCGACGCTGGAGTTCGAAGGGATCAATTCGACGACAGCGCGCCAGGGAAACACGGCGCTCTACCTGGACTTCTACCAGGTCGAGGAAGCGTCCTTCAAGACATCCGGCAACAACGCCGACGTGGCATTCGGCGGCGTTCACCAGCAAATGATCATGAAGAGCGGCGGCAACGCGTTTCACGGATCGATCGAGGGCGACTACGAGAACAAGAACTGGCAGAGCAACAACGTCTCGGACGAGCTCGCCGCGCAGGGTTTCACGATCACCAATCCGACGATCCGCTACTACGACTTCAATGGGGATGTCGGCGGCTACATCTTCAAGAACAAGCTCTGGTTTTATGGCGGCGCGAGCAAGCAGGAAATCGATCAGCTGCAGATCGGCTACGTCAGCGGTCCCAATGCCGCGGGCTGCTGGACGTGCCCCGATGCGCCGCCCGGCCAGGTGATCCGGATCCTGAAACAGCAGTACTCCAAGTTCTCGTGGCAAGCCGCGCCGTCGACGAAGGTCATCGGCACGTTCGTGCACGCCGAGAAAGTCACGCCGTTTTTCGGCTTCAGCGCCACGACACCGCAACCGACCACGAGGGTACAGAGTCAACCGACGAGGACGTGGAAGGCGGAAGCCCAGAGCACACCAAACACGCGCACGTTCATCGATGCCGTGTTCGGGTTCTGCTGCTACTGGACGAACTACACACCGCAGCCCGGAACCGCCGTCGCCGGCAACCCGGCTTCACAGGAAATCACCAACGGCATGATGACCGGGCCTCTGGGCGCGATACCGGGGACGGTCTCCGAACGCTACCAGGTTCGGCCCACGGTCAGTTACATGACCGGTCGACATCAGCTCAAGTTCGGCGCCGACTTGAACTGGGAGCGGCAGGATTCCACACGACCAAATGAGTATCCGAGCGGCAGCTACACGCTGTTTTTCAACCGGGGCGTGCCAAACGAGATCAGAACCTACAACACGCCGACGCTGCCAATCGATCGGTTGTACAACCAGGCCGCGTTCGTGACCGACACGTGGTCGCTGCGGCGGGTCACGCTCTCCTACGGCGTCAGGTGGGAGCGGTTCCACAACTTCTACCCGGACCAGACGAAGCTTGCCGGACAGTTCAGCAGCGAGCAGACATTCAAGGGCGCGGATGTTCTGAAGTGGAGCGACGTCGTCCCGCGCCTGGGGATGAATTGGGACGTGACCGGGAACGGCAAGACCTCGCTGAAGGCGTTCTTCGGGATCTTCGGCGACACGATGGGCGCCGACTTCGCGGCGACCTACAATCCGAACGCCGAGGTGACGACGAGGTACCGATGGAGCGGCCCGTGCAAGGCGACGCAATACAACAACGTTTCCTACACGAGCCCCAACGTCAGTTGCGACTACGTGCCTGGGACGGTCGATTTCAGTACAACCGGCAAGGACTACATCAGCGCGACCGGCGGATCCAACACGCTGCCGAATCCAGATCTGAAACAGAACAAGAATTACGAAGCGTCGATCCGGTTGAACCGCGAGCTCGTGCCGAACACTGCCGTCGGATTCGGCTACGTGTATCACCGGCACACCAACTGGTACGGGACCGGCGCCGTGAATGTCGGCCGGCCGTACGAGGTCTGGACCGTGCCGGTGGTCGTGATCGACCCGTTCGATCGGCAGCCGGTGACGCTTTACACCTACCCGTCTTCGTACGCCGGCGCCGCATTCAATCAGAACAAAGTGCTGAACGCCGCGGCCGACCGGCCCGACGACTACCACAGCTTCGAGCTGACGCTGAACAAGCGTTTCTCGAAACGATGGAACCTGTCGTCATCGTATTGGCTGACGAGGACTCACGAATGGATCCGCGCGGTGCCGACGAGCCCGAACGACGATCGGTTCCCCGTGAACGACACGTGGGCCTGGGAAGCACGGGCGGACGCCAACTACCGCTTTCCGTGGGACATCAATACGTCGGTCAATATCCGGGCCGCGTCCGGGGCACAAGGTCAGCGGACCCAGACATTCTCCGACTCGCGGCTGCTCCAGGGCACGGTCACACTCCGGATGGAGGAGTTCGGCACGCAGCAGGGTCCCGTCGTACCCGTGACGAGCCTCCGCGTGGCGAAGAAGTTCAAGGCCGATGACCGCTACGCGGTGGACGTGAGCTTTTCGATATTCAACCTGATCAACAGCAGCGCTCCCGTGGCGATCTCCTACTTGAGCGGGACGTTCGGCAGGGTCACCGACATTCTTGCACCGCGGGTGGCCCGCATCGGGCTGCAATTCAGTTTCTGAGCGTGAGAGGTTGAACATGAAACGACGAGACTTCGCCAGATCGCTCGCCGGCGGCGTGCTCGGCGCCGGCGTCGCGAGTTCGGTCGTCCCTTCACCCGCGCATGCCCAGAACACAAAAGCGAAGAACACGCTTATGCACGTCGGCGCCGACTACCACAGCGTCGCGGGAACTGGTGGTCTGACGTCGAAGGAAAATCTCGAGTACAACCTGCGCTTTGGCGTGAAACACCTCATGCCGCAGGTGCGAAAGATCGCGCCGGACGGCACCTGGGATGTCGACGAACTGAGCATGATGAAAGACAACTGCGACAAGTTCGCGGTCGAGATCGAAGGCCTGCGGATGGACGCCGATTACATTACGCTGAAGCCAGGCGCGGAACGCGATCGAAGGCTCGATGCGATATGCGAAAACATCCGGCGGGCGCATCGCATCGGGGTCAAGGTCATCAGCTATCACTGGACGGTGATCCCCATCAGGCGCAACGGAAAAGCGCCAGGACGCGGGGGAGTCACTTACGAGACGTTCAAGCTCGAGGAAAGTTGGAAAGAGCTTCCGGTTGGAAAGGCCGGCAGAGTGACCGCCGACGACTATTGGGAGCGGATCACGCACTTTCTCGAACGAGTCATCCCGGTCGCCAAAGAGCACGACGTGAGGATGGGTTGCCATCCCTACGATCCGCCCGGCTTGCCATTCGGCTATCAAGGTGCCGACAACTGGGATTCGCCCTCTGTCTTCGAAGGGCTGAAACGCTACGCGTCGATCGTGGACAGTCCTTACAACGCATTCCAGCTGTGCCTGGGAACGACCAGCGAGGGATTGAAGAACCCGAAAACCGAACTACTTCCCATCGTCCGGTATTTCGGTGAGCGGGGAAGACTGGTGTCGATCCATATGCGCAACATCCGCGGCGGTCTGCACGATTTCGCGGAGGTCTTCGTCGACGAAGGAGACATCGATTTCTTCCAGGTGATGCGTATGCTCCGGGACGTGCAGTATCCCTACATGATCCTGCCCGATCACAATCCCAGTCATCCGGACGATCCCGGAAAGCTGCAGGCGTATGCCTTTGCGTACGGTTACATCAAGGCTCTGATTCAGGCGGTGAACTCGGAACTGGGGTAGCCAGCGCACATTCCCATCAACACGCGAACCGGACCTGAACTTGATGGTGAACGTGGCGCTCCGCCAGCAATTGGCGGGGATGCAACGAGCTCATACAACGGGTCTCCCCCCACACACACGATCGCTGTTTTTGGATCGCCTTGGCGCACGACGTTGGTGTTCGTCCAGCCCGGACTGTCGTGCGCTGGCATTGCGACTGGCTGCGCCGTCGCTGGCCCCGATGTTCGAAACGTCGTCCCGAAGGCCGTCCACCCACCGATCCGCAGATCCGCGCCCTCGTTTGAGAAATGGCCACGCCGAACCCGTTATGGGAGCGCCGCGAATTCATGGTGAGTTGCGGACACTCGGTGTCGATGTCTCCGAACGCGCGTGTCGCGTCTGCTGGCGCCGCACGCGCGTCCGCGCTCGCAGAGCTCGAAAGCGCTTCTCGCGAATCACCTCGCGTCAGCCGCGGCAATGGAAGGTTGGTTGCGGGGGCGGGATTTGACCAAGTTGGCAGAACTCTCTAACTTGCTGATGGCGCGCGACTTTTGGTCCAAGCTCGTGACTAAGAAGCACCTGTGGCGAGCGTCGCCAATTCCCGCCAGCCCTCCTGAATCGTCCCGGGCCTTGGAGACGGTTTGGAGACGGCAACGCTCTCGCGGCCGACAGCCCTCCCGAGCACGAAGCAAGACGCAGCGAGTCCAAGGCCAAGCATGCCCGAGAGGCTGGCACGGTGCAAGACACGCGCGATTCGCGATTGTGCATCGGCTGCCTTCGACTGAGTTCCTGGGCGCCCGAGGCTTGCCGCGAGGTGTCGAAACCGTTTCGTTGCGGAGTGATCTCGCCGCGGACGAGTTTTTGCGCAGCACGGCGACTGCACGGCCCAGATCTGCGTTGCAGTCTCCGGAGGGACGACCTGCAGCTTCAGGACACGGCCGGCCGCGATCTTCCAGCGACCGATCGTGCGCGAGAGCTTTAGAGTGCGTTGCAAAATTAGCTCAAGGCGGGTCCTGTCCGCGAACAGCCCCACCGGGTGCTCGCCAGAAAAGCACTGGTCACGGCACACGGCTCCGCGCCCGGCGGGGCGGCCCCGTTCGCGGCCACCCGCGAGCGAGCTAATTTTGCAACGTGCTCTTAGAAAGGCGGGTAGAGGATAGGCCGGATCGTAGGCGATGTATTCATGCTCTTGGAACAACCCCTGGGGCTTGATCCCGGTTTCGAGGAGGGCGATACACGGCTTGTGAATGTCGCGCGCGTGCTGCAGCTCGGTTAGGCAGAACGCGTGCGTCGCCCACTCACCGGTGGTGTGGTGTCCATTAATCCATCAGTCGTTAGCGAGTGGGACGGCGTGAGGAATCGCTGTGAGTCATTCAGGATTGCGTCCATCGTATGCGCCGCTTCCCGTCGTGATCAATGATCCGCCGACAAGGAGAAACGGGAGGCTGACGGAACTTGTGTTCGAAGATGTCCGGACCGACGCTGGCGTGGGCCGGGGAGCCGCGTGGGAAACGCGCAATCTTTTCGGTCGGCCGTCGGCGGCAATCACGCGGCGGCGCGGTCGTAGTACTTCAACAAGCCACCGAGCCGCTCTCGACAGGCAAGGTGGCCTTCGGTGGTCGCCTGCTCTGTGAGAGGCACGATGAGCCGGTTGCCCAGGCCTTGGTGATTGCGTTCGTGATGATAATGGTCCGCGAACTCACGCCGCGCGCGTCGGAGCGACGCTGCGCCGACGAGGATGATCCGGCCCAAACAGGATTCCTTGACGGTTCGAACGAAGCGCTCCGCGTCGGCAGTGAGATTTGGTGACCAGACGGACCGCCTGCACGCCGGCGGCGGCGAGCGTCTCGTGGAAGGCCCGGGTGAACCGCGGATTCCGGTCGCGGTTCAGGAAGCGTTTCCCCATCAGAAAACCAATAGGCGATGACGTCGCGCTGCTGCTGGTTGAACCAGCCGGCGAGGGCGACCAAGAGGAACTGCAGGGGATGTGACCGCGCCGGCAGAGGGCCAGCCGATCAGAGGCTGACTTCATCCGACCGTGGACCGCCTCGCTGCGGTGTCGATCAGGTTATTGGACAGTACGGGACCGGTGAGATCGCGCTGAAAATCTTGCTAGGAGACATCGCCTCCTGCATCGAGGCGTGTCCGATTGCGAGAACTGTAAGAAGTCGACAGTCGTAAGCATCGTGGAAGCGACGAACAACTATCCCCGCTGGACCCGGCAACGCGAGTTGGTTCCGGCCCTCAAAGACGGGGTGCACTGATGGGACAGAGATCGAGGCTGGCGCCGAAAGCCGTGCCGGCTGCGTCGCCTGACGGTTCGTCGCGTAGATCTACACGACCTGTCGTTGAGTCGGCGCGAAGGCGCTGGTGACCGCGCGCTGTGCTGCGCGTCGGCCCGCATCGACAGCGGAGGCCGGCACGATGCTCCGACGCGACGTCGCAGCGGCGGCCGGCGTCTGCCCGACAGTCTATTCTCGATTCAGACTCGAGAGACCGGAGCAGCCGCAATGTCTTCTGCGGGCCGCGGCCACGATCTGGACGGCGCTCGGATTTGCTGGCCCCCCGGAATCACGCGCGTGATCGTCATAGTCATCCAATCATGCAGGTTGGACGGCGTTGCTCAGGACCACAACTTCCAATCGCCCCGCCGAAACCATGAGCAG
>DATFWL010000652.1:0-15864 GCA_035259385.1 Vicinamibacterales bacterium
GGCGCGGTGACGCTGCGCCACAACGGCTACAAGGTGCCGCTGATGCGCAATCTGGTGACTCGCGCGCTCCGTGGTCCGTCGGCTGCGCCTCGGACCACGTAGGCGCGCTCGCTGCAATTAAGAATTGAGAAGTAAGAATTAAGAATTCGTGGCAAGATGTCACGCCGATAGCGTGATGACGAATTCTTAATTCTTATTCCCCTAATTCTTGATTGCACGCGGCAGCTACGCAATTCCCAGCTGCCGCACGATTGCAGCGAAGCGGCGATCGCCTCTGATCAAGTCGAATCTGGGATCCACAGTCATCGAGATCAGATCGAAGGCGCGCTCGTCACTGGCCTTGGCGAGCCAGCGGAAGCCTGAGTCGGTGTCGCCGAGCGCGACGTGGATCCAGGCGAACTCCATCGGCGACACGTAGCCCTGCCGGGCGTTCGACTCCAGCGTGCGCAGGACCTCGACCGCCTGTTTCCTGCGCCCGGACAGCGCAAAGGTGCGGCCGAGTGCGCCGTGCATCCGGGATGCGCGCGGCGCCAGCTGAATCGCCCGCTGGAATGCGGCAATCGACTCGTCGAACTCGCGCCGGTGCTCCTGGATGACGCCGAGAATCCAGTACGCCGGCGCGAAGTGCGGGTTGAGCTCGATGGTGTGGTCGCACTGCTCGAGCGCGATCTCGAAGTCGCGGCGGTAGAAGTGCACGACCGCGAGATCGCGCGCGACGATCGAGGACACGGGATCGATCGATTGCGCGATCCGCAGCTCGTCGAGCGCCTCGTCGAGCCGGGCGAGCGGCATCAGGCACGAGGTCGCGTACCAGTGGTGCGCGGTCGCATAGCGCGGGTTCAACGCGATCGCCCGCTGAAATTCACGTTCGGCGCCGGTCCAGTCCCATTCCTGCGTGGACTTCACGTGGGCGAGCGAGGTGTGCGCCTCCGCCGAATCGCCGTCGAGCATCACCGCCGAGGCCGCGAACGAGGCCGCCTTGGTCCACGCTTCGGCCGGCCCGAGCATGCCATAGTGATTGAGCAGGCCGTAGGCATCGGCGAGTCCGCTGTGTGCCGGCGCATTCTGCGCGTCCTCGGCCAGCGTCTTCTCGAAGAAATCCACCGCTCTGCGCAGCCCTTCCTCGGTTCGTTGATTGAGGTGATAACGCCCCTGCAGGTAGAGATTGCGCGCCGCCATGTTCTCGGTGACGCGCCGCGTCCCGTGTGCCGAGGTCCGCTCCATGTCGAGCCTGCGGACGATCGCGTCGGCGATGCGCTCCTGTCCTCCGAACAGATCGCCTGCCGGCGTGTCGATCGACTCGGACCACAGATAACAGCCGCTCGCGCCGTCGACCAGTTGCGCGGTCAAGCGCAGCTGATCGCCGGATCGGCGGACGCTGCCGCTGATGACCATCGCGGCGTCGCCGGCATCGCCGGGGCCGCGCGGGACCTCCGGGGCGAGGATTCGCAGCGCCGGCAGGCGCGTGAGCCGGTGCACGATTTCCTCGCGCACCCCGTGGCAGAGGTGCCCCAGCTCGTGCGCACCGCTGTGGTCGGCGAACGGCAGCACGGCGACGGTGTTGCGGCTGACCAGCGTGGCCGCGACGGTTCGCTTCACCACAGGAGCGCCATCGCGCCGCGTGAACACCGGCGCGTAGCCGCCTTTCGGCAGATCGACGATCAGCTCGTCGGTGCGTCCTTCGTCGCGGTAGTACTGCCCGAGCTTCGCGCGGAGCCGCCGCGCCTGGACCCGCACGATCGGATCGGTGCGCGGATCGAACGACTCTTCCTTCCCGAAGACCTGCACGCCGATCACGTACTCTTTCAGCTCGTTGCGGTGCCCGGCGATCGCTTCCGAGACGATGAACGACAGGAAGCGCTTGAGACGATCGCCCTGATGGAAGGTGCGGCTGGCGAGAATCCGCGCCAGGTGCTCGCGGACGGCTGCGTGCTCGTCGACCTGGGGCGCCGCGGCCGGAGGCTGGCTCGGCATCGCCGCAATATTAAGTCATCAAGTCGGAAGTTCCGTCTGCCGGCAGCCCGTTTCGCGGGTGATCGCGATCAGCACGCACGAGAGGAGCGACCAGGCGACGATCGTCGCGAACGCCGCGGTGAAGGCATCGACCGAGTAGATCCGGACGCCGTTCGCGAGCACGCCGTCCCAGCGCCGATCGAGCGCCCAGCCGATGGCCGGCTGCAGCAGCGTCGGGCCCAGCATGTTGCCCACATTCACCGCGCCCGAGATCGTGCCGAGAAAGCGGACCGGGACCGACTCTTTCGCGAACGCAAACGCCACGACCACGGCGCCGCACGCGAAGCTGGTGAGCGCCGCGACGACGACGAAGGCGGCGAGCGGCAGCGGCGCGTAGAAGAGCAGCGCCCAGCCGGCCGCCGAGCCGAGCGCCCCGCCGAGATAGATCGGCTTGCGGCGTCCGATGCGATCCGAGCAATACCCGGCGAGCGGGCTCGCCACCGCCCAGCAGACGATCATCACCGAGCAGACGGCGGCGGCTCGCGTCGATGACAGCGCGAAACGCTGCCGCAGGTACGGCGGTCCCCACAGGCCGGTGAAGGAGAGCATGGCGCCGACGAAGCCGCCCTGGGCGAGAAAGATCAGCCACGTATTGCGATGCGTGAAGAGGTTCGGGAATTCGCGCAGGAGGGTTGCGAGCGTCAGCTGATTGGTCCGCTGCAGTTCCGGTGGCGCAAGGCTGGCGTAGCCGACGTCGGCCGGGTCGTTGGCGACGAACGCCCACGCGGCGCCGCCGATCGCCAGCACGCACACCGCCGATCCAAGGGCAACCGCCCGCCAGCCGTACGCCTCGACCAGCAGCCGCAGCGGCACCTGCGCGAACAGCGCGCCGATGTTTCCCATCATCAGGCCGAGGCCCGACAGCATCGCGAAGCGGCGTTTCGGGAACCAATGCGTAGCCAGCTTGAGCGTCACCACCCAGCCGACGGCGGTCGACGCCCCGACGATCGCGCGCCCCAGCGACGCGAGCGCATAGTGGCTCGTCGTGCCGAAGAGCACCATGCCGGCGGCAGCGCCGATCGATCCGCTGATTAGGAGTCGTCGCGCTCCCCACGAGTCGACGAGCACGCCTGTGGGGATCTGCATCGCGACGTATGCGTAGAAGTAGAATGCCGAGAATTGCCCGAGCTGACTCGCGGCGATCCCGAAGTCGCGCATCAACTCGGTCGTCATCACCGCCGGTGAGGTGCGCAGGTAGAACGCCGCCAGGTAGAAGATCGCCGCGACGATCCACACCAGCCAGGCGCGGCGGGAAAAATTAAGAATTAAGAATTGAGAATTAAGAATTCGTGGTTCGTTCGGCGAATTCTTAATTCTTAATTCCAAATTCTTAATTGCAGCGTCAGGCGCCATCAGCCAGTCCCCGGCCCCCAGCCCCCAGCCCCGAGCCGCTACTCACCTTTCCGGTAAATGTCGTTGATATCCCAGTGCCCTGGCGTCGGCGTCGGTGCGTTTTCCATGGCGACCTGGATCACAGTGGGCAGATCGGATGCCAGCGCCTCGCCCAGCGCCGGACCGAGCGCCGCGGCCGATTCGATGTTCACGCCCCGCGCGCCGCACGCGCGCGCCATCGCCGCGTAGTCCACGCGGTACGGCTCGCCGCCGCGCTCGAACATGCAGCCGTAGCTCCAGCCGTAGTGCATCGTTTCGAGCCCGGCGATCGTGCCGAAGCCGGCGTTGTCCATGACCAGCCACACCACCGGCAGATCCGCTTCCATGGCCGTGGCAATCACCGAGGGGTTGGTGCCGAAGCCGCCGTCTCCGACGAGCGCGACAGCCGCGCGGTCGGGATGCGCCAGCTTCACGCCCAGCACCGCGGACGGTCCGAAGCCCATCGTCGCGAGCCCGCTCGGCGTGATGAACGTGCCAGGCACCGTGATCGGGAACTGCTGGCCGACGCCGTTCTTGTTCCAACCGACGTCGGTGACGATGAAGCCGTCTTCGGGGACCGCCTTGCGCAGCTCGGCCAGGATGCGCTCCGGCCGCAGCGGAAACTGATCGGAGGTCCATTGATGATCCCAGTTCGCCGCAAAGGCGCTGCGTCCGCGCGCGATCTCCTCGCGCAGCCGTCCGCGGTTGCGGTGGGTTCTGCCACGTGCGGCCTCCGCCAGCGCGGCGAGCGCGAGCCTGGCGTCGGCGACGGCGCCCAGTTCGGTGGGGTAGTTGCGGCCGATCTCGGCTTCATCGGCGTCGATGTGCATCAGCCGCGTCGGCGGAATCGAGAAGGTGAAGCGTGGATTCCACGAGCTCGAGTTCGCTTCGGCGAGTCGGGTACCGATCGCGACGATCAGGTCGGCGGTGCGGCACTTCTCGTTCGAGATCGGCGTGCCCCAGAAACCGCTCTGCCCGAGCAGCAGCGGATGGTCTGCGTGAAGGCATCCTTTGCCCATCAGGGTGTGCGCCACCGGGACCTCGAGCGCTTCGGCGAGCGCGGTGAACTCCGCGGTCGCGCGCGCCGAGATCACGCCGCCGCCGGCGTACAGCACCGGCCGCTCGGCCGACGCCAGCGCGCCGACGATCCGTTCGACCACCGCCTCGTCGAGGGCCGGTCGCGCCATCGGGGCCGGCAGCTGCTGAAAAGCGTCGGTCGGCAGATCGGCGGAGAAGAGATCCATCGGCACGTCGACGAGCACCGGGCCGGGCCGTCCGGCCTGCGAGAGATGGAAGGCCCGCTCGATTGCGCGCGGCAGATCCTCGACGCGATTCACGCGGTAGACGCGCTTGCAGAAAGGCCGATAGATCTGGAACTGATCGGCATCCTGGTGCAGGTTCACTTCCTGGTGCGGATGCCGGCCGTAGTAGTACGAGGGCACGTCGCCGGCGATGACGACCATCGGGATCGAGTCGAGCGCGGCATTGGCGACGCCGGTGCACGCGTTGGTCAGGCCAGGGCCGAGGTGTGAGAGCACGACGCCCGGCTTGCCGGATGCGCGCGCGTATCCGTCGGCGGCGTGTGCGGCGACCTGCTCGTGTCGCGTCGACACGAATCGTATGCGGCTCTTGCCGAGCGCGTCGAGGAGCGCAATCACCGTGTGGCCGCACAGGCCGAAGATCGCCTCGACGCCGATGCGTTCGAGAAAATCCGTCAGCAGGTACGCAGCGATCCGGGTTCCGGCGCTGGCGTGCGTCCGCGCGATCGTGGTCGGTACAACTGTGCTCATCACTCTCTCACTTCGAGGAAGGTCGGTCTTGAGTAGCGCGAAGCCTTCAGGCGAGCGTCCGAAGGCGCCGGCGATCCGATCGCCCGGCTGAAGCCTTCGCGCTACGACCGATGGCTCACGGAATCTCGCTCCCATAGAACTCGCCGAACAACTCCTGCTCCGACGGGTGATCCTCCGGGATCGGCCGGCTCACCCACGTGACGTTCATGTAGTGCTTCAGCGAGATGTTCTCGTTGGTGATGTTGCCGCCCCAGACGCCGCAGCCCATGCTCGACGTCATCGGCATGCCGTTGGTGAAGGTGCCGGCATTCGAGCTCGATTGGACCTGCCGCACCATGATGCGGCTCACCGGCGCCGCCAGCGCGAGCCGATGGATGTGGTCGTCGTCGAACGAGTAGATGCCGCAGGAGTGGCCCTTGCCGCCGGTCTCGAAGATCCGGCGCACCATGTCGAGCGCCTGATCGAAACCGTCGTACTTGAAGACCGCCAGCACCGTGCCCAGCTTCTCCGTGGAGAAGCGATGCTCCTTGCCGATGTGCGCCTCTTCGACGATGAGGAACGTCCTGTCGGCAGGGATGGCGAAGCCGGCGCGCGTCGCGACGACTGACGCGGCGCGCGCGATCGTCTCGGGCGTCCGATGCCCCTCGGCGTTCCAGTACGCCGCCTCCAGCAGCTTCTTTTCAGCGGCCGACACGAGGTAGCCGCCTTCGCGCTGCAGCTGCGCGAGGAGCGCATCGTAGATAGAGGCGTCGACCAGCAGGTTGCCGTCGGCAGAGCAGCCGGAGCCGTGATCGTTCGTCTTGCTGATACGCGTATTGCGCGCCGCTTCGGCGACGTCGGCCGTTTCGTCGATCACCATCGTGGCGTTGCCGGCGCCGACGCCGTACGCCGGCTTGCCCGAGCTGTAGGCAGCCCTGACCATCGCCGGCCCGCCGGTGGCGATCGTCAAATCGCAGATCGACATCAGCTCCTTCGCGAGCGGAATGCTCGGGCGCTCGACCGATTGGAGCAGATCCTCGGGAGCGCCGAGCCGCCGCAGCGCCGCGCGCATCAGGCGCACCGTTTCGCCGGTCGTCCTGCGGCTGCCCGGATGCGGCGAGAAGATCACGGCGTCCCTGCATTTGAGCGCGTAGATCGCGATTCCAATCGGCGTCACATACGGACTCGTGACCGGAATCAACGACGCGATCACGCCGGCCGGCTTCGCGTACTTCACGACGCCGCGCTCGGGGACCTCCTCGATCACGCCGATGCTCTTCTGCCGCAGCGCGTCGCGCAGGATACCGAGCACCTTGGCGCGCCGCTTCGGTTCGGGGCTGCCGATGCCGCTCTCGTCGACGCTCATCCGCGCGAGGCGGGTTGCGGTCTGCTCGCTGCCGCCAGCCCAGGCGACGGCGCGGCACAGCCGATCCACGGCGGTCTGATCGTACGCGTCGACGGCGCGCATCGCGCCGCGCGCGCGCGCCAGCAACTCCTGCGCGGTTGCCCGCTCCTCGGCGGTGATCGTTCTGTCCGGTGCGACTGCGAGTGTCATAGTGATCCTGTCAATGGCTGATGGCTGATGGCTGATGGCTATGGCAGATGACTGATGGATGAGTTGCTCTGCACTGAACCATCAGCCATTGGCCATCAGCCATGCGCCATCAGCCATCAGCCATTAGCCATTGACTGCGGTGGCTCACCGTCATAGGCCACCGGTATCCGAATGCGCATCGGTTTCTCGCGGAGATGTTCTTCGAGGACCTCGGCGCTGATGCCGGCGACCCGTGCGACGACGAACAGCAGCACACCCATGAGGGGCGGGAAACCGAGATCGACCAGGATCGCGGCGAGCGCACCGTCGATGTTGATCGGCAGCGGCTTGATCCGCTCGCCGATCGCCTGCTCGAGCGCGCGGACGCAGCGGATGCCGTCGCCGGCGAGGCCGCCCTCTTCAGCCAGGCCGAACAGCACGTCCACGCGAGGATCGACGGTCGCGTGGACGCGATGGCCGAATCCCGGCAGCCGTGCCTTGGCGGCACGCGCGTCATCGACGACGTGCCGCGCGACCTCGTCGAGGGACATCCCGTCGCGCCGCGCCCGTTCGAGGGCGGCGACGATCATCTCCATACACGACGATCCGGCGCCGCCATGCTCGTCGCCAATCGTCAACACCCCGGCGGCGATGGCTGCCGACGGCGACTGGCGATTGCCGGACGCGGCAAGCCGTGCGGCGGCGCATGACGGTGCGCCGGCGCCGTGGTCGGCCGAACCGATCAGGATCGCGTCGATCAGACGGCGCTCGGCCTCCGTCGGGAGGCGCGCGTGATGCAGCAGGAAGATCAGGTCGGTGAACGTCGCGCTGCGCATCAGTTCGAGCACATCGCGTCCGCGCACTCTGATGTGATCGGGGCCGGCGTCGACGATTGCAGAGCGCCATGTCTCCATGCGAGTGCTGGATTATGGCGTCCCTGCGGTGGAAAGGGCGAGTGTTACGGTAACCGCACCGTAACTTCGTTGGGTTGCTGCTGATCGGATGTTAACGTGCCGACCCGCGACGGAAATGTCGGTTCGCAGGGGAGGTACGAAGGTGAGAGTGTTACGCGCGCTCGTCTGTCTCGTCGCTCTGGCACTCCTCGCGACCGGCACGGTGTGGGCGCAGGCCGTCGCCGGCGCCCAGTTGTCCGGCATCGTCCGCGACTCCAGCTCGGGAGCGATCCCGGGCGCGGAAGTCACCGTGACGAAAAAAGACACCGGAATGACGCGCACCGTCTTCACCGCCGCCGACGGCACCTACACCCTCCCGAACCTGCCGGTCGGTCCGTACCAGCTCAAGGTCGCCCTTCAGGGATTCAACACCTTCGTCCGTGACGGCATCGTGCTGCAGGTCGGGACGAATCCCCAGGTGGACGTGACACTGACGATCGGAGCGATCAGCGAGCAGGTGACTGTCACCGCCAACACGACGCTGGTCGAGACGAAGAACACCGGCGTCGGCCAGGTGATCGACAACCAGCGCGTGATGGAGCTGCCGCTCAACGGCCGGCAGGCGACCGAGCTGATCTTTCTGTCCGGCCTTGCCACCTCGGCGCCGGCCGGCGATTTGAACACCAACAAGAACTTTCCGACAGTGACCATCTCGGTGGCCGGCGGCCAGGCGAACGGCATCTCGTACATCATGGACGGCGGCACCCACAACGATCCGTTCAACAATCTGAATCTGCCGACGCCGTTCCCTGACGCGCTGCAGGAGTTCAAGGTCGAGACGAGCGCGCTGCCGGCGCGCTACGGACACCACGCCGCGTCGGCGGTCAACCTGGTGACCAAGTCGGGCACCAACGAGGTGCACGGCGACGCGTTCGAGTTCATCCGCAACTACCATTTCAACGCGCGCAACTTCTTCGCGCCCGAACGCGACAGCCTGAACCGCAACCAGTTCGGCGGTACCATCGGCGCGCCACTCGTCAGGAACAAGCTGTTCCTGTTCGGCGGATACCAGGGGCGCGTCGAGAAGAGCAATCCGGCGACCACGATCAGCTTCGTGCCGACGCAGGCAATGCTGAAGGGCGACTTCACGACGATCGCGTCGCCGGCCTGCAACGCCGGCCGCCAGCTGACGCTGACCGGCGGCTTCGTCGACAACCGCATCGATCCGTCGCGGCTCAGCCCGGTGTCGCTGAACTTCCTCCAGCACGTGCCGGTGTCGAGCGATCCGTGCGGGCGCCTGCAGTACGGCATTCCGAACAACAGCACCGAACATCAAGCGCTGGCGAAGGTCGACTACACGATCAACGCGAACCAGTCGCTGTTCGCGCGTTACTTTTACGCGGTCTACGACAACCCGGCGACCTACGACGGCGTCAACGTGCTGACCTTGAGCCGCACCGGCCAGAACAACCAGGTGCACTCCGTGGTGGTCGGGCATAACCTGGTGATGTCCGCGTCGACGCTCAACTCGCTGCACGTCACGTTCAACCGCACCCTCAATGATCGGCCGCTGCCGCCGTATTTCAGCGCGACCGATCTGGGCTCGCGCATCTACAGCCTCGTGCCCGGATACGTCGGCGTCAGCGTGACCGGCAACGGGTTTTCGGTCGGCTCCGGCGCCACCAATCCGGGCTACTTCAACTCGAAGGGCTGGCAGGTCGCCGACGACATCGATGTGGTCCGCGGCACGCACCAGTTGTCGATCGGCGCGAACTGGATCCATTCCAATATCGAGACGCTCAACAACCGTCCGACCAACGGCGCCTTCACCTTCAACGGGCAGAGCACCGGGCTGTCGCTCGCCGACTTCATGCTCGGCAGCGTCAGCGGCGGGTTCCTGCAAGGGAATCCCGTGTACGACTACGACTACAACGACTACGTCGGCGCCTACGTGCAGGACAACTGGCGCGTGCGCTCGAACCTGTCGCTGAACGTCGGCGTTCGCTGGGAGCCGTTCCTGCCGGTGAAGAACACCTATTCGTGGGTGAGCCACTTCGATCAGGCACGGTTCGACCAGAATCTCCACAGTACGGCGTACCCGCAGGCGCCGGCCGGGCTGATCTTCCCGGGCGACGAAGGGTATCCGGGCGATGCGACGACCTTCGGTAAGGTCGCGCAATTCGCGCCGCGCATCGGCATGGTGTGGACGTCGACCAGCGACGAGCGGACCAGCATCCGCGCGTCATGGGGCGTCTTCTACGACACGCCGCATCTCTTCTTCAACACGCGGTTCGCCAACAACCCACCGTGGGGCGCGCAAATCACCATCTCGAATCCGTCCGGGGGCTTCGCCGATCCGTATCTCGGCTACCCGGGCGGCAATCCCTTTCCTGCGCTCAACACCGGCTGGGCGACGCAGCCGTTCCCTGCGTTCGGCGTCTACGTCAACACGCCGCTTCATCTCGAGCCGACCTCGCTACAGCAGTGGAACGTCACGCTCCAGCGGCAGTACGGGGACTGGCTGGCTTCGGTGAGCTACCTGGGCAACCACTCGAGTCATCTGTGGCGCGGCACCGAGCTGAATCCGGCCGTGTACGGTCCCGGCGCGACCACCGGCAACACCAACACCCGCCGCGTGCTCTATCTCGACAACCAGCCGCAGGGACAGTTCTACGGCACGATCGGCCAGCTCGACGACACCGGACGCGCCAACTACGCGGCGTTGCTGCTCTCGTTGCAGCGCAGGTTGAAGAACAACTTGAGCGTGCTGTCGAACTACACGCTGGCCAGATGCATGAGCGATCCGGCGACCACGGAGATCACCGGCCCGACCATCGTCAATCCCGCGAATCCCGATCTCGACTACTCGTACTGCGCCTCCGATCGTCGCCACGTCGTGAACCTCTCGCTGGTGGCGCGGACGCCGGACTTCGACAACCGGTCGGTAATGCACGCCATCCTGAGCGACTGGCAGCTGTCCCCGATCATCCGCTGGCAGAGCGGCAACCGGTCCAGCGTGACGACCGGTGTGGACAACGCGCTGACCGGCCTTGGCGGACAGCGCGCGGTCCAGATCCTCGACGATCCGTATGGAACCGGGGCGCCGCAGCAATACCTCAATCGCGCGGCGTTTGCCTTGCCCGCGACCGGCACCTACAGCACGCTCGTGCCGTTCACCATCGTGAACCCATCGAGCTTCCAGAACGATTTTGCGCTGACCCGAGCTTTCCCGCTCGGCCGCTCGCAGTCGCTGCAATTCCGGTGGGAAGTGTTCAACGTGATCAATCATGTGAACTTCAACCCGCCGGTGACGTCGTTGAACAGCGCGAGCTTCGGCCAGATCCAGACAGCCGGTGATCCGCGCATCATGCAGTTCGCGTTGAAACTCGCATTCTGAACTTCTGAACGCTGACAAGGGCGCACAGGGAAGCAAAGGACGCAGAGGATGACCGGTTCACGGAACAGTAGTGCGAACCGTCTACAGCTGATCGCCGTTGCGTCCTTTGTGGTCGTGCTTGTTTCAGCCCTGGTGACCTTGTGGGCGTCAGATCCCAATGACTGGCCCTCCCACGATCACGACGCCGGCGGACAGCGCTTTTCGCCGCTCAAGCAGATCACGCCGGCCAACGCGTCGAAGCTGCAGCAGGCGTGGATGTTCGACACGGGAGCGACCGGCATCCAGGTGACACCACTGGTGATCAACGGGATCATGTACGTCACCGCCGGCAAGGACGTCGTCGCGCTCGAGCCCGAGACCGCGAAGGTCATCTGGCGCTACGCCGCGCCGGCGGCCGTGAGCCGGCGCGGCGTCGCGTACTGGCCGGGCGATCGCGACACGCCGCCTCGCCTCTTCACCGGCGCAGGCGATCGCCTGCTCGCCGTCGACGCCGAACGCGGCACGCCCGCGGCCGGCTTCGGCGAGGACGGCAGCGTCGATCTCAAAGCGAGCGTGCGCGGCGAGGTCGACGGCGGGTTCAGCCTCGCGTCGCCGCCGTCGATCTACAGGAACATCGTCATCACCGGCGGCAACAACGGCGAGCAGTCGCCGAGTTCGGGTCTCTACGGCGACATCCGCGGTTGGGACGCGCGCAGCGGCCGGCTGTTGTGGTCGTTTCACACCGTGCCGCGGGCCGGCGAGCCGGGCGTCGAGACGTGGGAAGGCGACAGCTGGAAGAATCGCTCCGGCACGAACGTGTGGGCGTTCTTCACGATCGACGCCGAGCGGGGCCTCGTCTACGCGCCAATCGGTTCGCCGACCTCCGACTACTACGGCGGCGATCGCAAAGGCGCGAACCTGTACGGCAACTCGATCGTCGCGCTCGACGCAGCCACCGGTGCGCTGAAGTGGTATCGGCAGCTCGTCCACCACGACATCTGGGATTACGACCTTCCTGCCGCGCCGACGCTCGTGGACGTCAAGCGCAACGGCCGCACGATTCCTGCGGTCGCGGTCATGACGAAGATGGCGCTGCTGTTCCTGTTCGATCGGGTCACCGGCGAACCGATCTTCGGCATCGAGGAACGGCCGGTACCACAGAGCACCGTGCCGGGAGAAGCGACGTGGCCGACGCAGCCGTTTCCGGTCAAGCCCGCGCCGCTCGCCCGCAACACCTTCGATCCCGAGAAGGATTTCTACACGCTGACGCCGGACCACGCGACCTATTGCCGGGAGCTCTGGGCCACGAACGCGATGTTCACGAAAGGGCCGTACACGCCGCCGAGTGCCGACGGCACGATGCTGACGTTTCCAAGCACCGTCGGCGGCGGCAACTGGAACGGGCTCTCGTACGATCCGACGCTGGGCCTGGCATTCACCAGCGTGATGAACCTCGGTCAGGTCGCGAAGATGGTGCAGGGCACCTCGCGTGGCGGCGGACCGCCAACCTGGGTGCGCCGCAGTCCATGGGGCGGGCCGGTGGGGCGGTTCTGGAATCCCGACACGAAGATTCCGTGTTCGGCGCCGCCGTTCGGCGAGCTGCTCGCGATCGACGTCAGCCGCGGCGACGTGGCCTGGCGCGTGCCGCTCGGGTTCGTCGCCGCGCTGAAAGCGAAAGGCTTCGACAAGACCGGCACGCTCAACATCGGCGGCAGCATCGCGACCGCCGGCGGCGTCGTCTTCATCGGCGCGACCATTGACTGCCGCTTCCGCGCGTTCGAATCGAAAACTGGCAGGCAACTGTGGGAGACCGAACTTCCAGCATGCGCTCACGACGTGCCGATGACGTATCTCGGCAAGGACGGCCGCCAGTACGTCGCCGTAGCAGCCGGCGGCGGCAGCTATCTCGGCGCGGCGCCGGGATCGACGATCGTTGCCTTCGCGCTGCCGGATCGGGTTCGGGGTTCGGGGTTCGAAGTTCGGGGTTCTCGTTCTGGTTCCGAGAGCACCTCAACCCGAGAACCCCAGAACCCCAGAACCCTAGAACCAGAACCTCAAACCTCGAACCTCGAACCCCGAACCCGGACGCCGGCACGCAAGCGTGTGCTCGCGTGGGCCGACGTCCAGCACGGCTATCAGCATGATTCGATCTCGCATGCGGTCGCGACGATCGAGCGGCTCGGCCGCGAATCGGGCGCGTACGACACGTTCATCCGGACCGACTCGCAGCTGATCACGAAGCGGCCGATCACGTTCCCAGAGGGCACGGGGATCTCGTCTTCGGCCGGCGGCGATTTCAACGTCCACAACCTGACCTACTTCGACGCGATTTTCTTCTTCGGCGTCCGGGAGATCGGGCTATCGCCCGAGCAGCGCGCCGATCTGCTGTCGTTCGTCCGCGACGACGGGAAAGGCTTCGTGGCGGCGCACTCTGCGTCGACCGCGTTCTTCTCGTGGTCGGACTTTGGTGAGCTGCTCGGCGGCCGGTTCGACGAGCATCCCTGGAACATTGCCGATGCGACGGTCGTCGTCGACGACGCAGCGTTTCCAGCGATGAAGCACCTGCCGGCGCGATGGCCGGTCCACGACGAGCTGTATCAGCTCAAAGACTTCTCGCGCGACAAGGTGCATGTGCTCGCGCACCTCGATCCGGCAACGCTCGATCTGAAGGCGCCGCTGGTTCATCGCACCGATCGCGATTTCCCGGCGGCGTGGTCGAAGAGCTACGGCGCCGGCCGCGTCTTCTATTCGATCCTCGGGCACGAGGCGGACGACTGGGACAACCCGCTGCTCCAGAAGATGTACTTCGAGGCCATCCGCTGGTCGCTGCGACAGGTGAATTGAGATGAGGGACAAGGGCAGCCCTACAGGGCTGCGCTACCGGAATCCCGGACGATTCGCGTCGATCGCGATGGCGTTGTTTGCGTGCTGGAGCATGGTGTTTGCTGATCAACAGCCGCCGGCGGGAGGCGGCGCGCGCGGGGGCGGACGGGGCAATACGGTGCGCCAGCGCAAGGCGGTGCTCGCGTGGGCGGACACGCGCAATGGCATCGCGCAGCACGAGTCGGTGTCGCACGCGCTGGCGGTCATCGAGCGGCTTGGCTACGAATCGGGCGCCTACGACACCTACATCCGCACCGACTCCAGCATCATCTCGAAGCACCCGACGATGACCGACGGCAAGCCGGCGAGCGGCGGGCCAAGCCTGGCCAACGTCGACGCCATTTTCTTTCTTGGCCATCGCGAGGTGCCGCTCGACGCCGCGCAGAAGGCCGACCTGCTGTCGTTCATCAAAGAGGACGGCAAAGGGTTCGTCGCCGCGCACACGGCGACGACGGCGTTCGAATCGTGGCCGGAGTTCGGCGACTTGATCGGTGCGCGCTACGACGGCCATCCGTGGAACACGGCGTACGGCGCCGTGATCAACGAGGATCCGGCGTTTCCCGCGACGAAGCATCTGCCGGCCACCTTCACGATCACCGACGAGTTCTACCAGGCGAAGGACTTCACACGCGACACGATCCACGTGCTCCTGCGCCTCGACGTTGCGAAGATGCCGCCCAACCCCGAGCTGCATCGCACGAATGGTGACTTTCCGCTCGCGTGGGCGAAAACCTATGGCAAGGGGCGCGTCTTCTACTCATCGCTCGGGCACGCGGCGAGCACGTGGGACAACCCGGACGTGTACCGCATGTACCTCGAAGCGCTGAAATGGAGCCTCGGTCTCACCGAGGGCGACGCCACGCCGCAACCGCTCCGATAACCGCGGAAAGCAACCGCAGAGAACGCAGAGTTCGCAGAAAAAACCATTCATGTTTCTCATCTATGCGTTCTCTGCGGTTGCTTGTCTCGGTGGTCCGCTACAATACGCCGCGAAAGGACTGGCACCATGACCATTCGACGGATGCTCGCGCTCGGCGTGGTGGCGATTGTCGGCGGGACGGCCTGGCTGTCGGCCCAGGGCGGCGCGGCGAAGAACTTCACGGCGCAGGACTTCGTCGACATCCAGCAGCTCTATGCGAAGTACAACTGGTCGCTGGATGCCGGCGATGCGGAGGCCTATGCCTCGACGTTCACGCCCGACGGCGTCTTCAACAACAACAACGGTCACGACGCGATCGTCAAGTTCGCAAACACGTTCCACGCCGGGATGGGCGCGCACGTGAAGCATTGGAACACCAACCTGATGATCACACCGACGGCCGACGGCGCCACCGGCCAGGTGTATCTGGTGCTCGTGGACTTTGCGACCAAGCCGCCGACGATCGCGACGTCGGCCAGCTACTCGGATGAACTCGTGAAGACGACCCAGGGCTGGCGGTTCAAGAAGCGACAGACGAAGGGGGACGCGGCGCCTGCGGCAACGCCCAAGCAGTGACGCGGACCGGAGTGTGGGACCGATAGGCCCATAGGCGTGGTGGGGAAAGACCGATCGATCCTACCCAACCCACCCCATGGGCCCATCGGTCCAACACTCCTCACGATTCGGCGCGCGTCACGGCTCCTGCCGGCGTCCAGCGCAGGAACTCGCTCGCCACCAGCGCGTCGATCACCTTGTGGCAGATGTCGACGTCGAGGCCCCACAGGCGCCTGGCCTGCGCCGGGGTGAGCCGCAGCCCCGGCATTTCTCGGAATTCCGCGCGTATCCGCCGTGCGATCACTTCAAGGTCCATGTCTGTCTCCCCATCTGTTCCGCGCCGCGGGCCTCGAAGGCGAGACGCCGTTGGACGTCGCCGGTTGTCGCCCTGAGGGCGACGACGCCGACGGACGACATGCCGGAAGTGGCGAGCAAGATGCAGACCACGCGGCAGGCTGCGGCGATTCACGGAATCGGGCGCCTTTCACACGGCGCGTTCGGCGCCGGTCACGGCGGTCAGACATTTCCGTCGGAGTCGTAGCCCAGGCCTA
>DATFWL010000653.1:0-30539 GCA_035259385.1 Vicinamibacterales bacterium
CACGATGTTCGTGCTCAAGTCCTGGTAGGCGGGAGCCTGCGTGTAGCGATAGTTCGGCCACAAATAGTGGAACTGCCCGCCGTGTACCTCGAAGAACATCTTGTCGTTGACGACATCGTCCCAGCCGACCTTGTAGGTGTGCGCCCAGTACGACTGGTTCCACGTCGAATCGGCGCTGTTGTGGATCGCGGTCGTGGCGCCAATCAGTTGCGTGTCGAGCCGGTTCGGCTGCTGCTTCTTGCCCCACTGCGCGAAGCCGACCAGCTTGTTGTTGTTGTTGATCGCGTAGGTGCCCTTGCCGGTGATGTTCTGCAGGTGGGTTTCGAACGGCTTCACCGGGAAATTCGGCAGCAGGCTCTGCGCGTCCTGATCGCGCAGCGACGTGTACCACCACAGCTTGTCCTTCTTCATATAGCCGCCGACGTCGCCGTTGAGATCATGGTAGCTGTGGAGACGGTTCAGATCGGTGGGCCCCAGGTTGCCGCCGCCTTTCACGCCCAGCGCGATCTGCGCGTCGTCGATGTTGCGCGACTGGATGTTCTCGTTTTCGTAGTCGGCGTAGAGTCGGCCGTGATACGTGTTGCCGCCGGATTTCGCGATGAACTGCGTCATCACGCCGGCCCACGGCATGTCCGGCGTGTTCGCGCCGGTCGTGACCGACACTTCCTCCATTGAGCCGTAGTCGTAGTAGAAGCCGGCGGCGTTCGTGCCTTCGGTGTTGACGATGCCTTCGACCATCGGCCGATGCTGGTCGGACTTCGTGTCGTAGGTGGAGTAGCCGGTCTGGGTGCCGGCGGCGCTGCCGCCGACGTCGATGCGCTGCATCTGGATCGCCGGCGCCGCGGCGAGGATCGACCAGAAGTCGCGCGCGTTGGGCAGCGAAGCGAGCTGCTGCGCGTCGAAGTTGGTCGACGTTTTCGTCGTGGCGATGTCAACCACCGGCGACTGTCCGCTGACAGTGACCGATTCCGACAGCCGCGCCACGCGCAGCTCGATATTCACCGTCGCCGTGAACCCGAGGCCGACGCGCAGCCCTTCGCGAATCTGGGTTTCGAAGCCGGCCAGCTCGTACTTCACCTGGTACTCGCCCGGCGGGATGGCCGAGAAGCGGTAGATGCCGTCAGTGCCGGTGACGTCGGTTCGCGTGCCCTGCATCGACGGACTGGTGATGGTGACCGTGACGCCGGGCATCACCGCGCCGCTGGCGTCGGTGATCTTGCCGTTGATGGCGCCGGTGGTGGTACTGACCGTCTGGCCGAGTGCCACGGCCGCGGACGCAAGGACGAGGACGAGAACCAACACGGGAACCTGGCTGAACAGCCGCCTCATGCGCCTCCTCCGTGATCGACACTGAGAAAACGACGGACCCGACGCGCGCCGCGTAAAGATTTTCGAATTCGGACGGACACTACACCCGAATTCGAGTCAACGCAATCGGATTTCATGCGTCCGACACGATTGTCGGCGCCGTTCGTGCGAGATCTTGGATGTCCCGATTTCAGTGCGGCTGGACGATCCGCGTCGTCGAATCGACCGCCACCCTGTCGACCTCCTGGAGCGAGCCGTCGGCCCATCGGATGCGGACCTTGTCCACGGATGAGTGGTCGCCGAGGCCGATGGTCAGCGGCAGCTCTGACTGCGACAGGTAGCCGCGGCCCGGCATCACCGTCCGCCGCAGTGTTTCGTTTCCGGTCAGGATCTCGACCGTTGATCCGATCGCGTCCCGGTTGGCGTGCGTACCGGTCAGCGCCAGCCGGAGCCAGTGGTGCCCCAATCGCTGGTCGTTGCGCAGCAGCCGCGGCGCGCCGGCGACGGCGGTGAAAACGACGTCGAGATCGCCGTCTCCGTCGATGTCGGCCACGGCGACGCCGCGCGCCACCATCGGCTGCAGCAGGTCCGCCGCCCGAGGCGACCTGGCGAGCACGAACGTCGCGCGGCCCGCGGCGCCCGCATTCCAGAACAGGTGCGGCGGCTGCGCGTACTGCTGGCTCGACTGGACCTTCGGAATCTCTTCCTCGATATGGCCGTTGGCGGTGAGCAGGTCGAGGCGGCCGTCGAGGTCGTAGTCGAAGAACAGGACGCCGAAGGTGAGCGCGCCGCGGCTCGCCGGGCCGATGCCGGCGATGATCGCTTCGTCGGCGAACTGCAGCGGATCCTGCTGCGACACGTAGAGCGCGGTCATCTCGTTCGCGAAATTGCCGATCGCGATGCCGAGCGATCCATCATTGCGGAAATCGGCGGCGTCGATCCCCATCGCGCTGCGGCTGTTGCCGTAGGGATCGAAGGCGACTCCCGCGCCCGCGCCGATTTCCGTGAACCGGCCGTCGCGCTCGTTGTGGAACACGAAGTTCTGCACGGTGTCATTGGCGACGACGAGGTCGGGCCAGCCGTCGGCGTCGAGATCGACGGCGGCCACGCCGAGCGACTTCGCCATCGGCACGCCGGTGGCGGGGTTCTTCACCTGCACGCCGGCGGTTGCCGAGACGTCGGTGAACCGGCCGCCGCCGTCGTTGCGGTAGAGATACGGGAACGCGCCCTCGAAGGTGCGCGGCGGGCCGTAGGCGCGGCCGATGCCGACGAGGCGGAAATCCTGCTGGAGGTCGATCGCCTTCGACCATCGCACGTAGTTGCAGACGAAGAGATCGAGATCGCCGTCGCGGTCGTAGTCGAACCAGGCGGCGCACGTGCTCCATTGGTCGGCGCGGCCGCCGACGCCGGCGGCCGCCGTGACGTCCACGAACCGGCCGCCAACGTTTCTGAACAGGTGGTTCGTGCCGACAGCGGTGACGAAGAGATCGACCCAGCCGTCGTTGTCGTAGTCGGCCGCCGCCGCACCCATCCCGTAGAGATCGACGACCAGGCCGGCGTCGACGGTGACGTCGGTGAAGTGACCGCCGCCGTCGTTGCGGTAGAGGACGAGCCGCGATCGCGATCGGGTGCTGGCGCGCGGCGACCACGGCCATGGCCGCGAATCGACGAACAGCAGATCGGGACGGCCGTCGTTGTTGTAGTCGAAGAACACCACGCCGCCGCCCATCGTTTCCGGCAGCAGCTTTTGCCCGTCCGCGCCGTTCTCGTGCTCGAACGTGATGCCGGCCGTGCGCGTGATGTCCACGAACGCGACGTCCGGTGCGGCGGTCGCCGGCGCGGCCGCCCGCACCGGCAGCGGCGCCGACGGCGCAGGCGGCGGCCGGCGGAACCAGAAAGCCGGCGCGATCAGGCAGCCCAGCACGAGGACCACGACGACCGCGACGAGCCTGGCACGCTCGGTCTTGGTCCTGGAACGTGATGGCGGCGCATTCCAAGTTCCAGATTCCGCATTCCGAATTCTCATCGCAGCGGGTAGATCACGATCGACTGCGCCGCGTGATTGGCGGCCTCGTTGGCGAGGCGATGCACGGCGACGGCGTGGTCGCGCGCGTTGTCATCGGGCTTGTAGCGTGCGTGGAGGGCGGCGTGCTCCGCGCTGCGGGCCCGGTCGTCGAGCTCGCCGTAAATCAGGCTGAGCGCGTAGTGTGCGGTCACGTTCTCGGCGTCGATGGTGAGTGTCCGCTCGAACTCGGCCGCCGCGCGCTCGAGGAAGCTGCGCCGCGCCGCCGCGTGAGCCGGACCGCGCTCCATCTTCGCGCGCTCGAACAGCGCCTGGCCGAGCTCGTTGATCACGTCGTAGTCGAGGGTGAAGTCGAACCGGCGGGCGGCGCCTGCCGCCGGCCCGGCCGCCAGCGCGCGCGTGAAGTCATCGATCGCCTGATCGAGGAAGCCGTTCTCTTTGTTGACGAGGCCGCTCAGCCAGGCCACGGTCCAGGGCGGAGCGCCGGCGGCTGCCGCGCGGTGCAGCGCGTCCGCCGCCTCGTCGAGGCGCCCTTCCTTGTAGAAGACGCGCGCGAGATTGAGCGGCCCTTCGCCACGACCGAGCCGCTCGACCTCGGCAAACGCGTCCGCCGCCTGCCGCAGCTCCCCCTTTTCGCTCCCGGTCGTGCCCTCGAGCAGCAGGCCGATGCCGTAGTCGTTCCAGCGCTCCCACTCGGCCGGAGTACGCTCGGCTGAAGCCTTGGCGCTACGAAGTCCGTCAGGACGTAGCGCCAAGGCTTCAGCCGCGCCTCCGTCGATTGGGAACACGACGCGATCCGACGCAATCGTGGTCACCGGGAGCGACGGCGCCCGTTGACCGAGCGCGAACTCAGTGAAGAAGCGCGTGAACTTGCGGTACTGCAGCTTGACTTCCACTTCGACTGGCGCCGTGACGCCCGCAGGTATCTTGAGCTCGTAGTGAACGACCGCCGCCGCGCTCGGCGGGATCTGGTGGTCGTACAACGGCACGAAGATGTCCTGCACGTTGCGGCGATCGACGCGACGCCCCTCCCGGTCGAGCATGTAGACGTTGATGAAGTGCGCGCGCGGATCGACCACGCCCTCGTCGAGCGCGCCGTTGCGCCCGATCGTCCGTCCGCCGCTCGTCGCCACGACATCGAGCCAGAGCTCGTTCGAGTCGCCGGTGCCCTGCGTGAGCGGATGGCCGACCTTCAGCGTCCGCACGACGGTCTCCAGCAGGTACGTCGCGCCGGGGCGGAGCGCGGGAACGGACGGGCGGATCGGCGCGCGCAGCGCGCCGTCGATGGTGCCGCCCGTTTTCAGGCCGAAGAGGTCGACGCGCGCGACGCCGGCGAGAAACGACTGCGACGCCACCAGCGTGGTGTCGTCATGGCGCAGGAAGGGGAGCGCCGTGTTTGCGGCAGCGAACCGGTGATCGTGAATGCTGAGCGCGCTCGCGCCCTCGAACATCCGCGCCCCGAAGTCAGACGACGCCGCGAGCGGCATGTGGCAGGCGGCACACGCGCCGGGCGCGGACGGCGGGTAATAGAAGCTGCGCGCGCCGTGTCCGGACGCGGCGCTGAGCAGGAAGGGATCGTAGTGATTCTGCCCGCGGAGAAAGTCCTTGTACTTCGTGACGTCCGCCGGGATGTGCACCTTGTGGCATGCCGAGCAGAATTCAGCAGTGCGGTGCACCGGTTTCAGGTACGTGCGCTTGTGGAAGGCGGGCTTCGCCTTCACCAGCTGGCGGTTGACGTACTGCAGCAGGCGGTTGGTGCTGAACGCGAACGGATACTGGAGCGGCTCCTCGATCAGGTAGTCGCCGTTGCCGCGGGTGGTGTTGATCTGCGTGATCCCGTGGCACACCGTGCAGGTGATGCCGGCCTGGCCGGTGGGTTCGATCGGCTCGTCGAGCGATGCCGTGTCGAAGGTGCCGCTGAGCAGCGGCACCGGATCGTGGCACCCGGCGCACCATCGACTGCCGCGATTGTTCCCGTCGCGCCGTTCCACGACCTGGCGCGTTTCCTTCACGCTCGCCAGATAGAACGGGTTGTTGAACGAGCTGAACCGGTGCGCGCTGTGGAACCAGCCCTCGTACGCGTCCGCGTGACACGTCCGACAGTACTCGTTCATCGTGAGCACGCGCAGCGGCAGCAGGCGTCCCTCGTTGGTGCGCACCAGCGACGGTGAAAAGAACTTCTCGCCCTCCTTGGGCGTGCCGCTCTTCGGATGCGGGTTCGACGCGTGGACGATCAGCAGGGCGGTCGCCGCCACGGCCACTCCGCTGAACGAGGCGACCGCGCGCGCCGGACGGAACCATCCGCCCTTCTCGCGATGCCACACGTACAGCAGCGCGGCCGCCGCCGGCAGGATCGCGTGGCACCAGTACGCGACCGCGCGGATCCGCGGATCGTGAATCTCGAAGAAACCGAATCGCACGAGGACGAGGCCGCTCAACAGGAGCGCCAGGCTCGAGGCGCCGAGCGCGTAGCCGGTGCGCAGCGCGAGACGATTGCGGCGGCGCCACGCGGCGGCGACGTGCAGCGCGACGAAGACGAGGAACGGCACCAGGATGGCGAGGCCGAGGACCAGATGCGCCAGAAACATGTACTGGTAGAAGTAGTTCTGGAGCGGGCGGGCGGTCGCCCACTCGACGAACGTGATTGCGGCGAGGTAGATCGAATTCGCGAAGAGAAGCGCCGCGCCGGCGAGCACGACCGCGAGCAGCCGTCGCAGGCGCGGACCCACCGCACGGCCGGTCGTCATTGCCCCGACTCGTAGCGCGTGGTGTAGCGGCGCTGGAGATCGTCAGCGGCGGGCGCTCGCCTGCCGGGCAGCGGCGCGACCGTGTCGCCGTCCCTCGTGTAGAGGTCCATGTCCTTGCACCAGCCGCGCGCGTCGAGCACGAACCGGCGCGTCCACCCGGGCCGCAGCGGCGGCAACGCCGCGGAGAACGTCAGGTGCACTTCTTCCCCCGGGCCGACAATCGCGACCGCACCGTCGGAGGCGGCCACGAGGTCGGTGACCGATCCCAGAGCGGTGTACGTGCCGCGCTGGTGACGCGCGTCCCACAGCGGCGCGCGCCGATCGTAGTCGTAGCTCGGCCGCCGCTGCGCGTGGACGTCGCGGCGCGCGAACCCGGTCTGCGCGAGCGAGGCCGACGTCAGCGGCAGTACGGTCGTGGCTGCGAACGGCGCGGGAGCCGCATAACCGACCGCGAGACGATCCCAGTAAATCTCCTGCGTGGTGCTCAGCCGCAGCGCCCTCGTGCCGCGCGGCAGGCGGCCGAGCGGCACGGACATCCGCCGCGGCATGCCGGCAGGATACCCGAACTCGCGCCGGACGACCTGCCAGCGCCCATCGTCGCCGCGCGCCTCGATCGTCGGCGCGCGATACTCCGCGTGCGCCTGCCACGCGGCGAACAATGTCTGCGCGTACGGATATTCGATCCATCCGTCTGCGATCAACAGCGGATCGCCGGCGATCGCGTCGAGCGCGCCACCAAACTCCAGCGTGAGCGTCCGCTCTGCGGTCAGCCCGATGTATCGCGGATCGACGCGGCCGGGCGGCGCGGCCACGCCGTCTGCCGTCGCGAGCGCACCCGTCACGTCTTCGCCGTCGTCGGCGATCGCCCGAACCGGCACGCGCTCGTCGCGATAGAACCGCGGCTCGCCGCTCGCCTCCGGCGGCGAGATCGCCTTCCGCTCGTCGAGCACCATCTGCCAGCCGGGCGGAAGGTCGTAGGCGACGAGCCGTGCCGAATCGATGTAGGCGACCTCCTCCATCGGTTCGGTGATCTTGAGGTCGAACTGGCCGCGCCGCGCGGCGGGCAGCCCGTCGGGCAGGAGCACGCTCTCGCGCGGCCGCGGCTCGTCGTAGACGCCAGGGCTCGTCGGCGTGCCCATGCCGCCGACGCCGAGGATGTCGGTGACGAACGCGAAATGCGATCCGTCGAACGCGAACAGCACCGGACAACTCGACAGCTGCCGCTGCGTCTCCTCGATCGGTCGCGTGCCGCCGGGCCGGAGCGCAAGCTCGGTTTGAAAGACGCCGTCGGACCAGGTGATCGACACGAAGTCGATCTGTGGCGCGCCTCCGGTGCCGAAGGCGAGCGGCTGCAGGCTCTGACCGAATCCGGATTGCTGCCGGTAGGTATTGACGACCGACCACCGCGAGCCGGCGCGCGCCGCGATCTGCGCGCCGATCCCCGATACGTTCGAACGAATCTCTGGGCTGTTGCGAGCGCGTCCGCTCAGCGCCACGCTGACGAACGGGAAGCGGCCGGAACCCGGCCGCCAGATGAGTGGCGCGGCGTCGCCGGTGGCGGGCATCGCCACAACCGACGGTCCCCGTGCCGCGTCGAGCATCGCGAGCGACCAGCCAGCCACCGCCGGTCCGCTCTCGACGAACAGCGGCGTCGCGTCGCCGTTGTCGGCGATCGCGAGCGCCTGCCAGCGTCCATCCGATCCGGTCCCGATCAGGTCGAGCCGTCCATCGCCGTCGACGTCGGCGAGCGCGAGCTGGGGGCTCCGTCCGAGGCTTGCCGCGCCGCCGACCGCTCTCGGCTCCCACGCGCCAGAGGAGGATCTGGACCACCGTGTGACGCCACTGCCATCGCTCGCGTACAGCACCGGATGCGCGCCGCCGTCGAGATCGCCGGCGACCACAGCGGACGCCGGGACGCCGGCGAATCGCCTGAACGCTTCGCCGCGGTGATACTGCCAGGTGCGATCGTTGATCAGGACGTCGTGCGGCGGCGACGTTCTGACCGCGATCAGGTCGGCGTCGCGATCGCCGTCGAGATCGGCGACGACGACGCCAGACGAAGGCTGGCGATCGCGGGCAAGGCCGATCGTGCTGCCGAGCGGGCGGAAGGCGCCGTTGCCGTCGTTGTTCAACAGCTCGTTCTCGGCGTCGCTCTTGATCAGCAGGATGTCGAGATCGCCGTCGTGATCGGCGTCGAAGAGAGCGCCATCGATCGTCGTGCCGCCGCCGCCATCGGCTTTCGCAGTCGCGGTGACATCCGCCCATCGGCCCTTCGCGGTCTGTCGCCACAGCTGGTTCGCGCCCTGCCGGCACAGGTATACATCGGTGAGGCCGTCGTTGTCGTAATCGCCCCAGAGCGCCGCCGTCACGTCCGGCACTGCTGCCAGCGGATGCGTCGCGGCGAGCTCGAAGCCCTGGTCGCCGCGATTCAGCAACACCGCGTTCCGCGATGCGGTGCCATCCTCGATCGCGCCGGCGATGAACAGATCGATCGCACCGTCGCCGTCGATGTCGGCCGCGGTGATGCTCGGCGGACGCGCGGCAGAGAACCGATGCCAGACCACCGGCGCCGTCGTGGCGAGCCTGAGCGGAGCGCTCTCGAAGACCGGCCCCGGCGGACGCGGCGCGATCGCCGGCGGCGCCGGTTGATCGAGGGCGATGGCCTCCGCCAGCGGTCCCATCCGCGTGTACTTGAACTCGACGACGTCGCTTCGCGGATCGGCTTCGAGCGCGCGGAAGCGATCGAGCATCCGGGTCGCGTCGGCCCGTCCGAGGCGCTGCAACGCCTGGAACGCACCGTACGCGGCGCTGCGCAGGCGCGGCTTCAAGGCGAGCGCGCGCTCGTACGACGCAAGCGCGCCCGCGTGGTCACCCTGCTGGAACAGGCACTGGCCGGCGTAATAGGCGGCGTACGCGTCGTCAGGGTCGCGGTCGGCGGCAAGGGTGAAGTGAGGGAGCGCGTCGGCCGGATGGCCGTCGTTGAGCAGCAGGAGGCCGAGGTTGTAGTGCGCGCGAATGTTCCCCGGATCGGCGGCGAGCACGCGCCGCAGGATCTGCTGCGCCGCCGCTGCGTCGCCCTCCTGCTGCCGGTTCAGCGTCGCGACGGCAAGGTTCACCTGAAGGTCGGCGCGATCGGGGTGAGCCGACGCGAGCGTGGCAAACAGGTCGCGCGCCTGCGTGAAATCGTACTGACCCATCAGGCCGACGGCGCGGTTGTTCGCGGTCACCACGTCGGTCGCCGCCGACTCACGGCGGCTCTGGCACGCGGTGACGCCGATCACGACGGCGGCGATCGCCGCAGCGGCCCGGCGCGCCTTCGCCGCGTGCGACCGTCGAGCCCATAGGCTGGGTAGGGGAGGACCGATCGGTGCGCCGCTCGCGTCATGCGCGAGCCCTCGCCTCCCGCCCCCTGGGCCCATCGGTCCCACACTCCCACCGCGGCCGAGCGTCAGCGCGCCGCTGCAGTGGATGCGCCTGCTGTCGGCCGGATCACGCCGACGCCGTCCTGGATCGCGAGCCGCGTGCCAAACGGCTGCGACAGCCGCTGCAGCCGCTCGAGGATCGTCCTTGCCACGTCGCCGCTGGCGAGCTTCGGGACGCCGCGGTCGGCGCCGCGCGCCGTGTAGTTCAAGTCGATCGGGTGGACCCGGAGTTCCGCGACCTTCCCCTTCTCGAATCGGGCGGTCGTCACGACGCTCTGGTACCAGATGTCGCCGCCGAACACGAGCCCGTTCCACATCGCGTTGAACTCGGCATCGGTCGCCGACGCGCCGTCCATCTTGTACTGCTCGTAGAGATCGCTCCCGACCGGGTCGAGCAGGTCGAGCTGGAAGATGAAGTTGCCGAGGCTGTAGAGGATCGCCTTGCCCTTGTAGATCTCGATGCCGCGGATCTGATGCGGCCCGTGGCCGATGAACTCGTCGGCTCCGGCGTCGATCGCCGCGTGTGCCAGCCCGGGCAGGAAGTCGGCCGGCTCCTGGCTCCAGTTGCCCGGCTCGTGCGCGTGAATCGTGACGATCACGAAATCCGACAGCTGCTTCGCGGCGCGAATGCTCTTGATGATTTCGCGCTCGTCGACCGGATCGACCGTGTAGGTGAAACCGCGATGATCCGCCGCCTTGTAGCGGACGCCGAACAAATCGAGCTCGTCGGGCGGCTCCTTTTCGGGCGGCCGGACCGATCCGGCCGGCTGTTCGTCGCGAATCTTGTGCAGCGCGCGCAGTTCGTCCGGCGTCACCAGCGAATAGCGGGTGGTTCGCAGCGCGTTCACACCCGGACGGCCGGGCGCTTCGCCGGCCGGCGGCGCCGATCGAGACAGCGGCGTGAAGGTGGACGCCATCGAGATCAGCGCGACGCGGCCCTTGTCGGTGTCGAAGAAGCGAGCGGCGCGGGCCGCGGCCCGATGCTCGCCGACGCCGGCGTGCACGATGCCCGCTTCGTCGAGCGCGCGGCTCGTCTGCCGCATGCCTTCGAGTCCCCAGTCGGTCGCGTGGTTGTTGGCGCGCGACATCAGGTCGAAGCCGATCGACTTCAGGTCCTTCGTGACCAGCGGCGATCCGATGATCCACACGCCGCCGAATTCCGCCTGCGGCACCGCCGGCGTCCGCGTCAGATCGATCGCTGTGCCTTCGAAGTTGCCGAATGCCGCGTCCGCGTCGTGAATCAGCCTGCCGACCGGTGCGAACCCCGGCGTCTGCGACACCGGCCGCGCGATGATGTTGTCGCCGACGGCAGCGAGCGTGAAGCCGTCGGCGACATTCATCATCAGCTCGCGCTGGGGATCGCGCGGCGCCGGCGGCGCGGGAGGTCGTTGTGCGGCGACGATGGTCACCGTCGCCATCGCAATCAACGACACGAGCAGACGGACGCGCTGCATGGGGCCTCCGTTGGGGTTCGGGGTTCGCGGTTCGGGGTTCTGGTTCTGGTTCGCCCGAACTCCGAACCCCGAACCCCGACCCGTCCGATTTCACCAAGCCATCACATAGCTGTCACCGGTCGGACTGACCCCGCCCATCAGCGCGCCGGTGCGCGGGTGGATCATGATCCCTTTCACCGAGCCGACTCCCTTTACGTCGCGCAGATCGAGCTGATGTCCCTTGGCGGCGAGGCCGTCGCGGACGGTTTGTGGCAGCATCGCCGGCGTCAGCAGCTTGCCCAGCACGTTGTGCGGGTAGTACGAGTCGCGGAAGCTGTTGCTGATCACCGACGGCTGCTCGAGCGCCTGCTGCACGGTCATCTCGAATTCGACGACGTTCAGGAAGAACTGCAGCTGCGTCTGCGGCTGCGTGTCGGCGCCGGGCGTGCCGAACACGAGATACGGCCTGCCGTCCCTGAGCGCCAGCGCCGGGTTGATCGTCTGGCGGACGCGCTTGCCCGGCTGCAGCGAGTTCACGTCCGCCGGGTCGAGGTAGAAGTACTTCATCCGATCGTTCATGAAGAAGCCGCCGCCCTCGACGACCATGCCGCTGCCGAACCCGCTCAGCAGGCTCGAGGTGACCGAGACCATGTTGTGGTCCTTGTCCACGACTGCGAGGTACGTCGTCAGGTGGAGGATTTCGTCCGGGTCGAACGGCTTGACGGCGGTCGGCGCCGGCAGCGGCCCGGCGTAGACGTTGCGCGATCGCGCGAAGGCTTTCTCCCGTGGCACGAATGCAGCAGCAGAGCCGCCGGCCTCGGCTTGCGACGTCATCCGGAACGGATCGCCAGGCGCCGGTTCGCCGACGATCGCGTGGTTCGGATCGATCTGGGCGCGGCGCATGGCCGCGTACTCCTTCGAGAGCAGCGCCTTCATCGGGATGCTCGGCACGAACTTCGGATCGCCGACGTACTTGTTGCGATCGGCGAACGACAGCTTCAATGCTTCGGTCACGGCATGCAGGTAGGGCGCGCTGTTGTGCCCCATCGCCTTCAGATCGAATCCCTCGAGAATGTTGAGCGCCTCGAGCATGACGAAGCCCTGCGAGTTCGGCGGGCATTCGTAGACGTCGAGTCCCCGGTAGTTCGTGCGGACCGGCGGATCCTCGAAGGCCTGCACGCCGCTGAGATCCGCCTCGGTGATCAGGCCGCCGTTGGCTTTCATGAACGCGGCGGTGTTCTTCGCGATGTCGCCGCGGTAGAAGGGGTCGGCGCCCTGCGACGCGATCGCACGCAGCGTCCGCGCCAGATCCTTGTTGACGAGGATGTCGCCCATCTCGAGCGGCCTGCCGTCCTTGAACCAGATCTTCGTGGACGAAGGGAACTTCGCCAGCTTGTCGCGGCTGTTCTTCAGTTCACGGGCGAGCGCGTCGCTGATCGGATACCCCTGTTCGGCGATCTCGATTGCCGGCCCGAACACGTCGGCGAGCGGCTTCGTCCCGTACTTCTGCACGGCATAGGTCGCGCCGCCGACTGCGCCAGGAACTGCGATCGTGAGCGGCCCGTCGTTCGGAATGCCGCCCTTGCTCTTGTAGAGATCGATGGTGGCGGCGTGCGGCGCGAATCCGGTGCCGTTGATGAACGTCACCTCGCGCGTCTTCGCGTTGTAGTAGAGGATGAACATGTCGGCGCCCAGGCCGGTCATGCCCGGTTCGACCTGGCCCTGCACGGCCCAGGTCGCCATCGCCGCGTCGATCGCGTTGCCGCCGGCCTTCAGGATCCGCATGCCCGCTTCCGCCGCCAGCGGATGGCCGGCGGCGACCATCCCGTGCTGCGCGACGATCGTCGGGCGCCAGTTTGTCGTCTGCGCCGGCAACGACACGACCGACATCACGACGACCAGTGCGACGATGCTTGCGCTCTTCGCCATCAGAACCTCCAGGCACAAACAAACGACTCGCGGTCACGCGATACCGCAGGTTTGAGTGGCACTATAGACCAACGATGCGCCTGACGGCAGCTGTTCTCGTCGCCGCGACTGCCGCCCTCGCCGGCCTGGCCCGCGTGGCTGGCGCGCCTTTACTCGACTGGGAGCCGCAGATGAGCGGAGTCACCGCCCGGCTGCGTGGCGTCAGCGCGGTGTCCGACCGCGTCGCCTGGGCGAGCGGCGCGGACGGGACGGTCTTGCGGACCGTGGACGGCGGCCGCACGTGGCAGCAACTCCGCGTGCCTGGCGCCGAGCGGCTCGACTTCCGCGACGTCGATGCGACGAGCGATCGCGCCGCCTACGTACTGAGCATCGGCGCCGGCGAGGCGTCGAGGATTTACAAGACGGTCGACGCCGGCAGACATTGGGACCTGCAGTTCGCGAACACCGATCCTCACGTCTTCCTCGACGCGATGACCTTTCGCGACGACACCCACGGGATCGCCTTCAGCGACTCGGTCGATGGCCGCTTCGTGATCCTGACGACCGTCGACGGCCGGACGTGGGAGCGGATCCCCGCGGATCGTCTACCGCCGGCGCGATCGGGCGAGGGCGCGTTCGCAGCCAGCGGAACGAACGTGGCGATGGCGGCTGGCCGCATCTGGATCGGGACGACGGCAGGCCGCGTGCTGCGCTCAACAGACGAGGGCCGCACGTGGACGGTCGCGGAGACCGGGCTGGCCACCGGTGACTCCGCCGGCATCTTCTCGGTCGCCTTTCGCGACGCGGGGCACGGTGTCGTTGTCGGCGGTGACTACCGGAAAGAGTTGGCCGCGATCGACAACGTCGCCTGGACGTCCGACGGCGGCACGACGTGGTCGCTCGCGACCGATCACGGCTTGTCCGGCTTTCGTTCGGTCGTCGGATTCGTCGCGGCCGCGCCGTCGAAGACGGCGCTCATCGCGATTGGTCCTGCCGGCGCCGATTGGTCGAACGACGACGGACGCACATGGACCGCCGTGGCGTCGGCCGGCTTCGATACCTTCTGCGTGACGCGATCCGGACGTATCGGCTGGGCCGCTGGAACGGACGGACGCATCAGCCGATGGTCCGTGCGGTGAGCGCCGGGTCCGAACGCACGCATCGGGAGCTCCATCAGCAGATCGACGCGTGCGTGCGTGAGCTTCGCGGCGAGATGATCGACTTCACGAGCGAGCTGGTGGCGATCGCATCGGAGAATCCGCCCGGCGCCGGGTATCGCGCCTGCGTGCGCGCGATCGAGTCGAGGCTGCGCGCGCTGGAGCTCGCCTGCGAGCGCATTCCGTATCGCCCGGCGAAGGGCGCGCGCGAAGAGTCCGGCGCAGCCGTCGTCTCGAGCGGGGTCGGATCCGGAAGACGCACCTTGTATTTTTCTGGGCACTACGACGTCGTGCCGGTGACGACGCCGGGACAGTGCGCGCCGCTTCGCCGCGGCAAGACCATATTCGGCCGCGGCGCGGCGGACATGAAGAGCGGCCTGGCGTCGATGCTCTACGCGGCGGTTGCGTTGCAGCGGCTGCGGGTTCCGCTCGATGGACGGGTCGGACTGGTGTTCGTTCCCGACGAGGAGACAGGCGGCCGCCGCGGCTCAGGCTTCCTCGCCGCTGCGAAGCGCCTGGGCTCGAACGGGATCGGAATGCTGACACCGGAACCGACGAGCGGTGCGATCTGGAATGCGAACCGCGGCGCGCTCACGATGCGCATCACGGTGCATGGTCGCGAAGCGCACGTCGGTCTTCTTCATCAGGGTCGCAATGCCTTCGAAGACGCGGTCCGCGTGGTTGGCAGGCTTCAGCGGCTCGAGCGGCGGATTGGCCGGCGCCGCACGCGCTTTCGCGTGACGCCCGACGCCGCGCGCCGATCGCTGATGTTGATCGGCGGACGCGTGGAGGCGGGATCGAATTTCAACGTCGTACCCGGTCGGTGCGTGTTCACGGTCGACCGGCGGATCAACCCGGAAGAGGATTTCGAAGCCGAGCGCCGCGCGCTGTTCGCGGTGTTCGACGAAGCCCGGCGTGACGGCGTCTCGCTGGACGTCGACGTGTTCCAGGAAGGGCGGCCGTCTGGAACGCCAGAGGCGACGCCACTCGGCCGCGCGCTGGGCGCGCACGTGCGCGCGGTGACGGGCAGAGCACCGAGGTTCGAGATGTGTCCGGGTCTGCTCGAGGTCAGGTTCTATGCCGAGCAGGGGATGCCCGCGTACGCGTACGGCCCGGGCCTCCTCGCCGTGTCGCACGGGCCCAGGGAGTTCGTTCACATCGATCGTATCGTCGAATGCGCGGCCATCTATGCTCGCACTGCCGCCACCGTTCTGGGCCCGGCGTGATCCCGCTGCGTGCGCTGGCGCACGGACGCGCGCGGATCCGTCGCCCTACCGTATCGGGTCCGAGCATGCCGCGCCGGGTTGCTTCAGGAGGATCGTCCTCGTTCGGGTTCGTCAGCCGTCGTGAGCGGCGCGAGGCCGATCTGTTCTTTGCGTCGCTCGCCGGCGGGCGCCGCGCGCCGCGTGCGTTCGAGTCCGAGGATGCTCCGTACGACTCCGCGTTCAAGACACTCGAGCTGAGTCCGTCGAGCGCGCACGGCGGGACGAAGATGAGTGCCGGGTTGACGCTCGCGATGCTCACGGCGATCATGCCGAAGCTCGCGACCGCGTCGGCTGCCATCCAGCAGCGCTATCTCGATCTCACCAACGAGATGTTCCGGTTGTACGCGATCGACACGATCGAGAGCCGCGCCTTTTTCCTCGCCCACGCCTTCGTCGAGTCGGTGCAGTTCAGCGCGATGGTGGAGGCCGATTTCCGCGAGGCTTATCGCGAGCGCGCGCGGAACTCGGAGGACCCGGCGTGGCGGCCGCAGCACGTGACCGCGGCGCAGCGCAGCGACTACGTCGGCCGGGGCTACGACAAGAACGCCCAAATCGCGCCCGGAGGCGTCTTCAAGTACATCGGTCGAGGCCCTCTGCAGGTGACGACGTCCCTCGGCTACCGGCGCGCGCTGCAAGTCATGAACGTGTGGGGCCAGGAGTACGGGGGGACCGGCGTCATCGATGATTCGTCAACGCTGCTGCAGGCTGTCGGCGAGATCGGCGGGGATCCGTCGCTGGCGGCGATTCCAGACTTTGCGTTTCTGCTGTCCGGCGCGCATTTCAAGGCGGCGCGGCGTCCCTCGAGCGGGATCCTCCGCAGCATGGACAAATCGGCGTCGTCGGACCCACCGTTCCGCGCCGATCAATTCCTGGCGGCCAGCGCGTCGATGGCCGGCATCGGCTCGTTCGCCGAGCTCAAGAAGTGGAAGGCGAGCGCGCAGAAGATCATCGCCGACAACCTCAACGGCAAGATGCCCGTCTTCCGCCGCGCGATTCAGGCGATGTGCGGCGGCGGTACGACGGGGATCTGCGCCAATCCGGCGCTCGGTCAAGCGGCGCCGCGCATCACGCCGCCGCTGCCGTGAGTTCGCGCCGGACCACGCGTCGCCAGTTCGTTCCGGCCTTCGGGTGGTCGTCCTACGAGACCGATCTCAAGAAGCGGAGAACCCCGCCTGGGCGCGCCCAGGACTCGACCGCCGCGTACCTGGAGCATTCGCTGCTCAGTAGCGAGGGACCGATCGATCCGCCGCGCATTCCCAAGCCGACGCGGCCAATGGGCGGAGGCGCCGGAATCTGACACGCGACGACTTGCGGCCCTCCGCCCGAAGCCGATCGATCGGAATGTGACGGAGCCGCTAAACCAATTTGATGCGAGTGTCACGCCGCGCGCCTACCGTGGGCCGCATGAAATCACAAACGCGCCGAGCTCGAGCATTCATGCTGGTTGGGGGATTGATCGCGGCGGCCGCCGTCGCTGCAGCCGCGGTCACTGCAGTGGTTGGCAGGCAGCCTGACAACAGCATCCTGCTGCCCAACGGTCAAACGATCACGCCGGCCGGCACCACCATTCACGTCAACGATCGCCCGCTGGCAGTCGCGATCACACCCGACGGCACGCAGGCAGCGGTCGCAACCGCCAGCAACTTCGCGTCGCGGGCGCTGCACTTCATCGATCTCGCGACGCAGAGCGTGGCGCAGACGATTGCGATCGGCAACAGCTTCGTCGGCCTCGCCTTCACCTCGGACGGCAACACGCTGTACGTGGGCGGCGGCGCCGACAACGACGTGAAAATCTTCAAGCGCGCCAACGGATCGTGGGCGGCCGCCGGCACGATCGCGATCGCGTCGTCGGCGCCGCAGGGCCTGAGCATCAGCCCCGGCGGCGACAAGGTCTACGTCGCGCTCAATCGAGGTCACAAGCTGGGCGTCATCGACACGGCGAGCAAGGCGGTCGTGCAGATCGCGACCGGCGCGTTCCCGTACAGCACGGCGATCTCCACCGACGGCCGCAAGGTGTACGTCAGCAACTGGGGCGGCCGCCTGCCGCAGGTCGGCGACGCCACCGACGGGTCGAACCCTGTGGTCGTCGATCCCGCGACCGGCATCGCCAACAACGGCACGATTTCAGTGTTCGATACGGTCGCCAACCGCGTCGTCAAGGACATCGAGGTCGGGCTTCACCCGTCGGGCATGGCGGTCAGTCCCGACGGCAGCCGCCTCTACGTCGCCAACGCGAACAGCGATTCGGTCTCGGTCATCGACACCGCGCGCGACACGGTCGAATCGACGATCGACGTGCGGCTCACCGACTCGTCGCCGCTCGGCAGCGCTCCGAACGCGATCGCGGTGAGCCAGGATGGCGAGACGCTCTATGTCGCGAACGCCGGCAACAACGCCATCGCCGTCGTCGAGCCGCAGCGCCACGGACGCAGCGACAAGGTTCGCGGCTTCATTCCGGTCGGCTGGTTCCCGACCGCCGTCGCGCTGACGAAGACCGAGGACCGTCTCATCGTCGGCAACGGCTACGGCTTCGGCTCGATCGCGCCGGCGCCGGCCGGCGCGGCCGGCCGACGATATCAGTACCGCACCGGTGAGCTGTCGTTCATCCCGGTGCCCGAGAACAACGGCCAGCTGAACAAGTACAGCAAGCAGGTGATGGCGAACAACGAGACGATCGGCGGCGGCGAGTCGCCGGCTCGCATCGAGCCGGTCGGCATGTTCCCGGTGTCGTCGCGCAAGGATCAGGAGTCTCCGATCAAACACGTCATCTACATCATCAAGGAGAACCGCACCTACGATCAGGTGTTCGGCGACCTGCCGCAGGGCAACAGCGATCCCTCGCTGACGCTCTTCGGCCGGGCGGTCACGCCGAACCTTCACGCGCTGGCGGAGCAGTTCGTAGTGCTCGACAACTACTACACCGCCGGGGATCAGAGCGGCCTCGGGCACCAGTGGTGCGACGAGGCATACGCCAACGACTACGCGCACAAGTACGGAAACGCGCGCAACGACTTTGCCGGGACGAACCCGATGGCGTTCGCATCCAGCGGGTTCATCTGGGACAACGCCCGGGCTCACGGCAAGAGCGCGCGGATCTTCGGTGAATTCACCAACCGCACGGTGGTGCAGCCGGCGAACGCGACCTGGACCGATTTCTACACTGCGTGGAAGAATGGCACTCCAGGGCCGACGATCGTCGGCGCCTCGAGCGTAAAGAGCGCGCAGCCGATCACCTCGCCGATCTTTCCCGGCTACGACCTGCGCATCACCGAACAGCTGCGCGCCGACCTGTTCCTGCAGGAATTCCGCGAATTCGAGCGTAACCAGAACCTGCCGGCGCTCATCGTCATGCTGCTGCCGATCGATCACACGCAGGGGACGACGCCCGGCTTCCCGACGCCGAGAGCGATGGTGGCCGACAACGACCGCGCGGTCGGGCGCATCGTCGACGCCGTCTCGCACAGCAGTGACTGGCCGACGACGGCGATCTTCGTGACCGAGGATGACTCGCAGGACGGTGCCGACCACGTCGATGGACACCGCAGCGAAGCGTTGATCGTCAGCCCCTACACGCGGCGCGGCTCCGTCGACAGCACGCTGTACTCGACGGTCAACCTGGTCCGCACCATCGAAGCGGTGCTGGGACTGCCGCCGATGAATCAATTCGATCGGGCGGCTCTTCCGATGGCCCTGTCGTTCACGAACGAGCGCAACACCGCGCCGTTCGACGCGCTGCCGAACACGATTCCGCTCGACGAGATGAACGCGCCGGTCGCCTCGCTGCGCGGGCTCGAGCGAAAACTGGCGCTGGCATCGATTGCAATGGACTTCTCCGAGCCCGATAACGCGCCTGGCGACCTGCTCAATCGCGTCATCTGGCACTCGGTGAAAGGCTACAGCACGCCGTATCCGAGCATCGCGCGAGCGGCCTGCGCACCGGTGTTGAAGAACGCGGGAACGGCGATCGAGTAAGTCGATCGAAGCGCGAGATGCTGTTCCGCGTGCTAGCGGCCGACGATGACGGTCACGTCCCGGGAAGAGAAGAGACCGCCGTCGTGCGCGAGGGCGCGAATCACGTAGGTGCCGGCCTCGGCGAACGTCGCGGTCGCCTGCCACCGATTTCCCTCGGGGACAGGCGGCACGATCCAGCCAGCCGACCACGGCGAGCCGCCGCCGTCGCGGGTGTCTTCCCAGACCTTGGTCTGCGGGGGATCGAACGTGACCGCCTGGCCGGCTCCGCGATACACGAAGAACGAGAGGCGCAGCCCGTTGGCCGTCTGCGGCAGCATGTAGTTGCCGCCGAGAATCGACGGCATGTTCCGTTTGTTCGGCTTGCCGTCGTCGGTGGCGACGGCGGCGAAGGCGACCGCCTCGCCGACTCTGGCGGTCCGCTGCTTCGGGCCTTCGACGGTGAGGACCGGTGGCGTGTTGCCGACCATGTCGGGCGTCGTGCTGAGCGCGCCGCCGGCGCCGATGTTCGACATGATCACGGTGTCGTCGAGCACGTAGTCGTTCTTCAGGGTGCCGTAGGCCTTCTCGGTTCGTCCCCTGCTGGTCAGCGTCCAGACGATTTCTTTCGTAGCGAAGTCCTTCGGCACGTGCACGGTGAAGACGAAGCGATTGCGGCGCGGAAAAAAGTACGTCGGCTGACCGAGATCGGGTCCGCCCGGATCGATCGTGTTGTTCTGGCCGAGCGGAATCGTCGACGCCTCGTCCCAGTCGCGATTGAAGTAGCCGAACACGAGATCGAACGACCCGTCGCCGCCCGGCAGCCAGCCTTCGTACACCGGCGTGATGTTGTTGTCCGTTTTCGCCACCTGCGCCCGGAGCGGAACCAGCGCGATGGCGAGCGCGGCGGCACAGGTGGCCACAGCGGCGGTTGCGCGCAGGCGACCGGCGGCGGGCACCGGCATGACTACTGCGGCCTCGTCGTCTGAGTCGTCGTCGGTCGCGCGACGGGAATCTTCTCGAACGCGCACAACGGACATCCCGGCGCGTCCTCGCCCGGCTTCAGCTTCAGCCGCTCGCGGCGCGCCGTCACTTCTTCCTGGAACTTCTCGTCGGTCAGCGTGACGCCCTGCGCGATGAGGATGTTCATGTTGTCGATCGACCGGTGGCCGAGCCCCGACCAGTTGCGCGGATCGACGACGTTGCGGTTGGCCGGTGTGTTGTCGTAGTAGCCGGTGACGCGCAGGATCGTCCCGCGCGGCAGCAGCGGGGCGGCGTCGTCCTCGTACTGGTACGCGCGGACCCAGCTGTGGTCGTAGCCAGAGCAGCTGAGCGTCTCCATCCGCGATCCCCAGATCGCGTCGAGACACATCCGCACCGCGGCCGCATGCATATGCGGCTCGAACACGGTGAGCTTCGTCGGCTGCGACAAGGTCTGGAACGCCTCGATCTTCTTGCCGGTTTCCATCCCCCGGATGTCGATGTCACCGGTCCCGATGACGATCGTGCGCTCGGCCGTCTTCGGCTGGTAGCCCGTCGGTTGGAACGTGAACGCGACCTCGAGGTGACCGGTGGTGTCCTTTCCGTTCGCATGCATGTGCACGTTCGGGAAGCCGACGCGCGAGCCGGCCTTCAGGAGCTTGCCGGCGTCGGGGTTGAAGATGTCGGCGTTGCGGCCGACTTCGTGGATCGGCCAGCCGCCGATGATCGACGACGACCCGCTCGATCCCGGTGCCTCTACGGTCATGATCGCGTGGTGGAAGATGAACAGCCCGCCGACGGTCGTGGTCGCGCTCGCGCTGTGCTGCGCGTCGTTGACTTCCTTGATCTCGACGGCCGACACATAGCGATCCTCGGTGAGGCCGGTGTCGCCGAAGCCGGCGTTGCCCCACCAGTCGGGACTCACGGCCTTCATCGTCACCGACGGCGTGACGACGACGAGATCGGGCGTGCCGATCGACCAGGCCTTGTCGTCCGCGAACGTGAGCGGCGGCGGCATGTCGGCCGGATTGCCGCGCGGTGCGCCGCTGTCCACCCATGCTGCGATCTGCGCGATCTCGTCGTCGCTGAGCGAGACGTCGTTCTTGTAGCGCTGGATGCCGATGTCCTTTTCGATGTACCACGGCGGCATCGTGCCCTGTCGCCAGCGGATCGCCGTGCGCCGCTTGATCGACGCGGCGTACGGCCGGACGTCCTCGTAGGTGAGCAGCGGCATCGGCGCGATCGAATTGGGCCGATGGCAACTCTGACAGCTGCGCTGGAGAATCGGGGCGATGTCGCGTGTGAACGTGACCGGCTTCGCCGGAGGACCCTGCCCCGCGAGCGGAACCGATGTGACGAGCGCGCCAGCCGCCGCCGCACCGCACAGCGCCAGCCACGCGAGTCGGGCCGGCCGCGCACCGGAGTTCTGATCGGGCATCACGAGCGCACCTCGGATAGTCAGATTGAACCACAAAGCCGCCGATCCGGCGTCGCGATTCTTCGTCGCCGGATCCTGGCGTGGCGCGCGCCGCCGGGCGCGAATTCGACACACGTTGCGCGAAGGCTGCAGCCGAGCGTCAGCGTGCCCGCTAGCGGCCGTCGATGCTGAATGCGAAGAAGCGGTTGTTTCCACTTCCTTCGATGCCGGACCTGGAGTACCCCGAGCCCCAGTACACAGACCCGTTCGCGACCGCAGGGCCCGAGTTGACGGAGCTGCCCGCGCCGAACTCCCAGAGAATGGCGCCCGTCGCGGCATCGAGCGCGAACATCTGATTCTGATTCGCAAGCTTCGCCATCGACGACACGTAGACGACGCCGTTCGCGACCGTGACCGGCGCCAGGTCCCATACGCCGACGACACCCAGGCCCGGCAGGGTCTCGACCTGCGGATCGGCGGTCTGCCACAGGATCGTTCCCGTCCTCGGATCGAGCGCAGCCCACGATCCGCCGGTGACCGTTTCATTCGTCAGCACGCCGTTCTGCGTGAGCCGGTACGGAATGTGGTGATGGTTCGTGATCGAGACATAGATCCGGCGCCCGTCGAATGCGCTGCCCCACTCGAAGCCGCCCTGATCGCCGCCCGGACCCACCGGCGTGTTCCAGATGAATGCTCCGGTCTTCGCGTCGAGCGCGAGATAGACACCGCTCTTCTCGCCGAGGCCGACGACATCGCGCAAGCTCCCGTCGGCGTCGTCGTCGTTGTCGTCACCCTGGTCGTCGCCACCACCGCCGTCGCGGTTGCGTCCCTGCCGTTTGATGTTCAGGCGCATCACGTTCGCACCGGAGCCGCCGAGATCCCATTTCTCCGCGTCCGACTCCGGCGCACACCACGTCACTGCCGCGGGCAACCCGCCGCAGGCGCGCGTCCAGGGCTCGTGGCCCTGCACGCGATACGACCACCGCGGCGCGCCGGTCTTCAGATCGAACGCGACGATCGACTTCAGGAACGATCCGGGCTGCTCGCACGACTCGTCGAAGCCGCCGTGAGCGGCATGACAGGCGGTCACGCTTGCCGGTTCCGTGTACGGCTGGCCGAACGTGCCGTAGACAAGTCCTGCGCGCACGTCGACGGCGGGCGGCGAGAACATCGTGGCGCCGGCGTACCCTCCCGCGACGCCGCCGTTGTCAGGAAGCGAGTAGGTCTGCCACAGTATCCGGCCGGTCTGCGCATCGAGCGCGACGATCGCGCCGCGGAACGTGGCGCCCGGTCCCGACGCGCCCGACGCGGAGACGCCGGTGACGATCGTGTTTCCGACCAGCACGGGCGAGCCGGTCATGATTCCCCTCGGATCGGGGTGCACCTGCGTCAGCCAGCGCATGTCGCCGGTCTTCGCGTCGATTCCGATCATGTCCGGATGACGAAGGTCGCCGACGACGAGCGTGCTGCCGGCACGCGATGGACTGGTGCGCGCGATGTCGCCGGGAATTCCGGTGTAGTCCGAAACCTGATGCGACCAGATCACCGCACCGGTCTCCGCGTCGAGTTTCCAGAGCATCCCGCCGAAGTCGCCGAAGTACACCGCGCCGTCGACCACGGCCGGCGTCGCGGAGACGTCGCCGGCCGTCATCGCCGTCCACTTCACGGCGAGACGATGTGCGTTGTCGGGCCGGATCCGGTGTTCCGACGGCTGACTGCGGCTGTTCGCGGGATCGTGGCCGATCATCGGCCAGGCCTGGTCCTCGCGCGCGGTCAGCGGCATTCGCGGTGACACGGCGAAGGCCACGAGCAGCGCCAGCGCGAGCGTGATCGCTGCGGTGTGCGTCCGGGATCGAGGTGCGTGCCCGTCGTGAGCTCGTCGAGGCATGTCGCGATTCCTCCTTCAGATGCGCCTTCACTGTGAGGGCGGTGCCGGAGCAACTGCCACGAGCTTCAGTTTGTGCCACACGAGTGCGTCGATTGCACACAGACGCGCGTTGCCATTCAGCGCGATTTCTCGTCGCGTAAGGAGAGTCTAAGAGCAGGTTGCAAAATCAGCTCAAAGCGGGTCCTGTCCGAACAGCCCCGCCGGGTGCTCGCCAGAAAAGCACTTGTCACGGCTCACGGCTCGGCGCCCGGCGGGGCGGCCCCGTTTCCGGCCACCCGCGAGTGAGCTGATTTTGCAACCTGCTCCAAGAGTAATGAAGAGGGAGCCGCTCCGCCGCAGCTCCCTCGCGCGAGGGTTACTGATCGAGACGAATGCGGTAGTTCAGCGCGTTGCCCCAGATCGGCTGGTAGTTGCAGTCGGTCGGCGTGAATTCCCACGACAGGATCGAGCGGGCGCGCCGCGTCGTGCCGTCCATGGGCTGGATGGTCTGGAGATTGAAGGCGGCGTTGGTGATCACTGCGAACTGCCAGGTCGGGAACTGGCCGGCGATCGCGTCGGCGAGGTGCACGCTGTCGCGGCCGACCGGCTGCAGGATGCCGTTCGCGTCCGCGACGCAGTGGAGCACGTGCTCGCGGCTGCCGGGCAGCGGCGCCGGACCGAAGCCGAATGTCTGCTTGATCTTGATCGGCGCAGCGAACTGGCGGCGCTGCGGATCGTAACCGGCGCAGGGAAGTTCCTCGTAGAACAGGCTGCCGAGATTCGATACGGCCGCGCCGCACTCACGCGCCGCGGCGATGAACGTCGCCGGAACGTTCTGCGCGTCCTGCACGCAGAACTGGTATTTCGCGTACAGCTCCTTCTCGAACGCGAGATGATCGGCATCGGCAAGGCCGGCGACGGAGGCGAACGCCTTGGCAACTTCAGCCTTGACTTCCGGCCCGCAGACGGTCGCGGTCTGTGCGGCCGCGGAGGTCGGCAGCGACACCACGAGTACGCTGGCGCCGGCCAGCAGCATCCGCGTCGCGTGAACACGAGCCCGGTGTGAAAGCGATCGAACGGCGAGCGTGGCAAACAGATTCATCGAACTCTCCTCTTCTTCGTATCCAGTCGGCGTGACGCCTGATTGCGTGGCGACTGTCAACGCCTGCTTGGTGAACGAAGCGGGAGATTCGTTTCACAACGCTAGAGATCGAACCACGCAGATCATGACAGGACACGAAGCTCCGGAGGCCGCCGGCGACGGACGCCGCGTCGGCTCAGGGGACGACCGTGAACAGCTGGAAGGGCGCCCAGTAGTACGGCTTGGCGTAGTTGCCGCCGCGTGCGAGCAGCGCCCGCTTCGCGTCGCGCAGCGCGTGCGGCGCCGAATCGCCGGCAGCGATGTGAGCATAGAGGTCGTCCATCAGCGCGGCGGTCGATCGATCGTCGACGTCCCACAGTCCGGCGACGACGCGCCGCGCGCCGGCGCGCAGGAAGGCCCACGCGAAGCCGACGAGGCCCTCGCCTGAATACGCGCGCTCACCGGCGCTCCGGCACGCCGACACCGTCACCAGCTCCGCGCGCAGCGGCGTCTCCGCCACGTCGCGCGCGTACAGCTTGTACGACTCGCTCGGACCCGACAGGATCACCGCCGAGTCGAGCGGGCTCGAGAGGTTCGCTGCTGCGTGCGCGGTGAAGTGGATGAACGTGAAGCGATCGGGGGACGCGCGCTTGTACGCCGACGGCGACGCGTGCGCGCCGACATAGGTGGCGAGGACCTGCGCCGGAAAATGCTTCGACACGTTGGCGATCTCGGCGGCCGCGTAGGTCAGCGCCGGGAACTCGGGCGCGCGTGCCTCCGGATCGCCCAGGAGCAGCAGCGACGCCGCGTCGCCCGACGGCCGCGGCGCGACGGACAGCATCGACAAGGCGGGCGCCGTCTCGAGTTCGACATCGTCGATCCAGTAGTGGCGTCGCCCGCCGGGCACCGGGAGCGTTTCGAAATTGATGGCGTGCAGCGCTCCGTCGGCGGCAACGATGACCCGCGCGCCCGATGGAATCCAGCGCGAGACCGGCTCGACGAGCAGCTGATAGAGACGATCGCCCGCCGTCGCGGCGGAGGCGAGAGGATCGGCCAGTCCATCGTTGATGGTCGACTGATACTGCCGGACGAGCGCGGCGATCTCGTTCGCGGGCGGCAGCCGCCGGCACTGGACGCCCGCAGCGGAGACGACCCATACGTACGATCGAGCGGGCGCGAGCCAGTACGACAACAGGACCGACTGCGACTGCGTGGCGATCTGCCGCAAGGCCGACGCGCTGACCTGGGCGGCCGGCGAGAGGCCGTCGCGTTCGCCCAGCACGCGGCCGCGGCTCGACTCCGACACTTCCAGCGCCCGCTCGATCCGTCCCTGATCGACGAGCGCGTCGACGTACGACTGGTAGAACTCGATCAGCCGGGTCAGGAACGACAGCTTGGAATCGGTCTTCAGCAGTGCCGATCGCGTCGTCTCGATGATCTCCAGCGCCGCCTCGAAGTGACGGGCCGCGCGGTCGGGCTCCGCCGACTCGATCGCAATGCCGGCAAGCCCGGCGTGGGCGGACCAGCGCACGTACGGATGCGAACCGGCGTCAGCGAGCGCGGCCTCGAACAGGCGCGTGGCCTCGTCGAGCCGGCCGCGTCCCTGCGCGATCTGCGCCGCGTTCAACGTGTTGCTCGCGAGCCCGCCGGCATGGCTGGCCGTTTTCAACCGTTTCGCCTCGTCGTTGAAGCGTTCGGCTTCGTCCCAGTTGCGCTCGTCGATGCTTGCCGACGCGAGATTGCCCGCCCAGACCGCGGCGTCCGCCTGCCGGCTGGATTCGTTCGCCGTCGCGAGCGCCTGACGCAGGTAGGGGAGCGCCTGCTGCGGCTCGCCTTTCTGCAGAAGCGTGGTGCCCAGCTCGCCGAGCGCCTGGGTCAGGTAGGCGCGCCTGCCGCGATCCGCCTGAAGACGGACGCTGCGCTGCTGCGTTTCCACGGCGCGGTCGAACTCTCCCAGGCGCGCATAGCACATGCCCGCGTTGAGCAGGGCCGCTGCATAGATCGACAGCGGCTCGAGATCCTCGAACGCCAGCACGCGGTTGAAGCGGCTCAGCGCCTCGTCCCAGCGTCCCCGCACGAAGCTGCCCATCCCGAGATCGTTCAGGGCACGCGCCTGCTGGAACCGGTCGCCGGCGGCGGCGGCCTCGGCGACGAGCGCGTTCAGACGCGTCTCGGCGTCGGCCCACTGTCCGAGCCGCAGACGCAGCTGGCCGTCGAGCCAGGCGACGTCGAACCGCACGTCACGCGCGTCGCCGGACAACGGGTGCGCTCGCTCCAGCGTGGCGAGCGCGTCGGGGAAGCGGTTCTGGCTGCGCTGCACGAGCGCGGCGAGGAATTTCTGACGCGCGCGGAGCGCGTCGAACGCCGATCCGTCGGGCAGGGTCGCGTCGATCAGCGGAAGCACGTCGGCCGGCTGCCGCCGGAGCAGCAGGATTTCTCCGCGCAGCAGGCGGAACTTCCACGCCCACACCGAACCCGGGCGCGCCAGCGCCAGGCCGCGTTCGGCCGTCGCGAGCGCGTCGCCCAGCTCGTCGCGGCGGGCGGCCCCGGTCGCGGCGTCGAACGTGGACGCGAGCTGGCGCTCCGGATTCCGCGCGCAGCCGGTGACGATGAGGATCAGGGTGAGAAAGACGGCTTGCGCGCGCACGAAGACCCGTTCAGTCCGACCAGGCGCCGTTGTTCTCCACTTCGGCGCACGCGACGAAGCCGCCGATCGGCGATCCGAGCTCGACGCGGACCATCGTGAGCCGCCGCGACAGCGCCGTGATCAGAAGCTCGCCGAAGAAAATCGTCCCGAAGTTCGGGACCATCACCGTGTGCTGATCGATGCTTGCGCCCGGGCAGGGCGTGCCGGTCCACCGGATCGACTTCACGATCGTGGCGTGAATCGTTCCGTAGCGGTGGTGCAGGCGGCCGGCCGGCGGGGCCGCTGCGCCGGCGACCGGCTGCTTCATGAACAGACAGTCGCCCCATTCGCGTACGAACTGCGGGTCGTCCGACGCCGTCGCGAGCTTCGATCGGGTGTCGCACTGCTGAAACGGCGTCACGGCGAGTTCGATGGTGAGTCCGTAGACCGTGCCGCTGATCTCGATCGCCGCACCGTCGACGACGGTATCGCTGCCGAGCGCGATTGACGGCTCGCCGCTCGCCGCCGGACTCTTCGAGCTGAACGCGGCGTGCAGACCCTTGACCGTGAACTTCGGCTTGTCGCCGATGCTGAGGCCCGTCACGTCCGCCATGACGCGCGTCGACGTCGCCAGGCTGTCTTCCGGAATGCGGCGGTAGGTCAGCTCGGTCTCCTGCTTCACGTCGTCGAACAGGCCTTCGGCCGAAGTCGAGGCGGCGGCGAAGCTGACCCACTCGCCGAACCTGGTCGCGGCGGCGCGCGCCCGCGAGCGTCCGCCGGCGACGGTGAGGGAGCTGGCGGTGCTCGAATCGATCACCACATCGGCGGGCCGGACGATGCGGCCGCCGATCGCGGCGGCATTTCCCCTGAAGATGAAGCGGCGTCTCAATTCCATTGATCCGTCCTTGCAGGAGCCGATCATCGCGGCGTCAGAGCGAACCGGTACGCGCCGACGATCCGCGCCGGCGAGCCGGTGTCACGGACCGAGAGAATGTAGTGCATCGGCGCGGTGAGTGTCGACGAAGGGAGCAGCAACAGGAGCGGTGCGCCCGCAGCCGGCGCCGCCGCGCGGCCGGACGCCACCGGCCGCCCATCGGCGGTTGCGAGACTGAAGGTCAGCTCCGCGCTTTGCGGCGCATCGTTGATATCGAGCGCCACGGTCACGAAGCGCGATTGCGAGTCGAACGCCACCAACGCCTCAGCGCCCCGACTCGCGGGGCGAAGCGTCACCGGCGCGAGCGCAACCGGCGACGCGTCCGGTTGCAGCGACGGAACGACCCGGACCGACTGATAGACGGTGACGCCGGCGAGCGTCGCCGCCACGGCCCACGGCAGCGCCGCGGAGCGGTACCAGTTCCGCGCGCGCAGCGGCCGGCGATTCGTCCCCGGTACAGCGCGCGGGTCGGGGCGCGCCGCGAATCCACGCCTCGCGCCTTCGAGCATGGCCGCCGCGGTCCGGAGATCGCCGGCGCACGCCTCGCACGAGAAGTAGTGTTCCTCGAACGCCAGCCGATCCTCGCCCGACATGTCGTCAAGGAGATAGCGTTCGCTGGCGAGCGTGTCGATCGCTTCCTGGTGTGTCACTGGTTCATGTCGGCTGTTCGACAGCGGAAAATCGTTCGCGAAATCGTTGTTTGGCGCGGTGGAACAGTACTCGCAGATAGCTCCGATCGATGTTCAGCTCGCGGCAGACGTCGTCCTTGGCGCGATCCTCGAAGAACAGCCATCGGATGAGATCCTGATCGCGCTGCGGCAATCCGTCGATGGCCGCGCGCACTTTCTTGCGCTCCTCGGACTTCAGTACCCGCCATTCCGCGCTCGGCTCGTCCGCGTGCGGCTCGTCCGGTTCGTCGCCGAACGGGCTCGTCCGCGCCGTCGATCGATACGTCTCGAGCAGCACGTTGTTGCAGACCGAATTGACGAACGCTCCAAGACCCTCCGGTGACGTGAGGCTGCCCTTTTTCTTCAGCGCCGTCAGGACGCGCACGAACGTTTCCTGCCGCACGTCCTCGACCTGCGCCGCGGAGCGCAGGCGAGCGCGGAGTTTCAGCGACAACAGAGAGCCGAAATACTCGGTGAAGTGCCGCTCGGTGTCAGGGTCTTCTGCGATCAGGCGCCGCACGTAGTCGCCGTCGAAGCTGAACCGCGGTCGAAGCGCTGACGGAAAAATCCTAATCTTCGCGTCGTAGCGCCGCAACGGCCCGGGGTTGTCTTCGTGAAGCGGCTCGTCCGGTGCGCCGGTCGCGCTCGCGCTCTCTGCCTTCGACAAGTAGTGCATCTCTTTCGGAAATCGTTACAGCGTTGCGATCAGGCAGGCTCTCGGCTTCAAGACACGAAACGAGCGTTGGCGGCCAACCGAACGGCCAGACGCCAACCGCTGATTGATCGGCGAACAGCGGGCGAAGAGAGTGCGATGTGGACGGCGTATGTAGAACGGCTGAGGTCTTACGGCAAAGCGAGCAGCTTTGCCGGATTCTGCTTCGACATGCGATCGACGTCGGACACGGACAGCCCCTTGGAGCGCAGCGCCAGCAGGAACGCGGCAAAGCCGTCAGTCGGCAGCGCGTTGCCTTTCTGACCGAGGTCCGACGAGACGATGCAGAACTGCGGCCCGACGCGGCGAATCGCATCCGCCATCCGATCCACGCGCTCCGCCGCGTCGGCAGCGGTCAGCGAGCCGCCGACGAATTCGACAAAGGCGCCAGTGCGCGCCGCCTCCTGCATCTTCGCAACGTCCATGAGCACCGGCGCCATCATCGCGTGCGTCACGACCATGTGCTCGACGCCCTGCTGCCGTCCCTCGCGGAGCAGCATCAGCGCCTCGTCGGCAGACACGTGTCCGGTCGCGAGCACGAGACGATGTTTTGCGATCGCGGCGATCACGGCCCGGGTTTCCGGCAGCAGCGCGCCGTTGCGGGCGACAGTGACGAAGGGCCGGCTCTCCTTCGAGTAGCGAACCTGATTCTCGGCGTCGAAGGTCGACATCCAGACGATACGGCCCCAGCCGCCGGCGACCTGCGTCAGGTGCTCGACCGCCGCCGCGTTCATGCCGCCGACGGTGAGATTGAGATCGATGCCGCCGAACACCTCGAGCCCCGGCGCCTCCTTGCGCGCCAGGTACGCCAGTCCGGCAGTCGGATCGTAGTGATTCTTGAGCACGATCGCGCGCATGCCGCGGGCGCGCGCCTGCTTCGCCGCTTCGATGCCGTCGAGCGAGCGTGGCACGTTGTCAGGATCGGAGTGCACGTGGATGTCGATCGTGCCGCGCAGCACCTGATCGGAATCGCCGCGGCTCTGCGGCAGGATCACCGCGACGCACAACGCCACTCCGGCGGCTGCTCTTCTCAACATCGTCG
>DATFWL010000654.1:0-12263 GCA_035259385.1 Vicinamibacterales bacterium
ACGTGTTTCACGACCGGCTCCTTTCGTCTGCGGCTCTGGCGCCGCGAGCGTTAACCCGCGATCACGGTGGCATGACCACCTTGTCGAGTGCGACAGCACTACGACGTTACGATAGCGAGCCGGTCACTCCATATTGTCTTAGAGCAGGTTGCAAAATTAGCTCGCTCGCGGGTGGCCGCGAACGGGGCCGCCCCGCCGGGCGCGGAGCCGTGGGCTGTGACCAGTGCTTTTCTGGCGAGCACCCGGTGGGGCTGTTCGCGGACAGGACCCGGCCTTGAGCTAATTTTGCAACGCACTCTTCATTCACTTGGCGAAGCCCACCTGCTTCAGGGCTGAGCGCAGCTCTTTCTCTTCCACATCGTCGACGATGGTGGTTGCGCCCACGGTCGTGGGCAGCACGAAGTGCAGCTTCCCGGCCACGATCTTCTTGTCGTGCTGCATCGCGTCGAGGAGCTGCGTCGCCGACAGATCGGCAATCGGCGGCAGCGGTCCGAGGCTGGCGATGAGATCCGCGAGCGCCTTGCGATCGGTTTCGGCGAGGGCGCCGCGTGCGCGCCCGAGCTGCGCGGCGACGAGCATGCCGTAGCCGACCGCCTCGCCGTGGCGGAAGCGGCGGTATTTCGTCACCGCCTCGATCGCGTGCCCGGCGGTGTGGCCGAAGTTCAGGATCCGCCGCAAACCGGTCTCCCGCTCGTCTTTCACGACCACGTCCGCCTTGATGCGGCACGATTCGGCGATGATCGACGTCAGCACGTCGGGCTCGCGCGCGAAGATCGCCTTGCGATCCGCCGAGAGCCGGTCGAACAGGCTCGCGCTCGACGTCATGCCGTACTTGATGACTTCGTAGAGGCCGGCGCGAAACTCGCGCCTGGCCAGCGTCGCGAGCACGACGGGATCGACGACCACGGCGTGCGGCTGATAGAAGGCGCCGATGAGATTCTTGCCCTGGGGGTGGTTGACGCCGACCTTGCCGCCGATCGCGCTGTCCACCTGCGCCAGCAGCGTCGTCGGCACGTGGACCAGGGCGATGCCGCGAAGATACGTCGCGGCGGCAAATCCGGCCATGTCGCCGATCACGCCGCCGCCGAACGTGATCAGCGTCGTCGCGCGATCGGCGTTGGCGCGCACGAGCGCGTCGTAGATGCGGGTGACCGTCGCCAGCTGCTTGAAGCGCTCGCCGTCGGGCACGAGGATCGGCTCGACGCCGCCCAGCGCGCGCGCCAGCTGCGGTCCGTGCAGCCGCCACACCAGCGGACTCGAGACGACGAAGCGGCGGGCCGGCGCGCGCACCTCATCGAGCACGCGCGCGATTGCCGCGAGCGCGCCGTCCGCGATCGTCACTTTGTAGGTCCGCGACGGCGTCGGCACGTCGATCACGGACATGGCGGCGACGGCCATGAAAATGCGTTTGATAGGATAGCACCGCGATGCATGCGGGCAGCGCGTTCGACTTCGTGATCGTCGGCGGCGGCGTCGCTGGATTGCGCGCGGCGATTGCGCTCGCCGGCGCCGGCCGCGTCGTCGTGCTGACGAAGGCGGAACCGGCCGAGAGCAACACCGGCTACGCGCAGGGCGGGGTCGCCGCTGCGCTGGGCGACGACGACAGTCCCGCGCTCCACGAGGCGGATACGATTCGCGCCGGCGACGGGTTGTGCGATGAGGAGGCGGTGCGCGTCTGCGTCGGCGAAGGACCCGGCTACGTCCGCGAGCTGATCGACTGGGGCGCGCGGTTCGATCGCGGCGCCGACGGCCGTCCGGCGCTCGGCCGCGAAGCGGCGCACAGCGTGCGGCGCGTGCTGCATGCAGGCGACGCGACCGGTCGGGAGATCGGCCGCGTGCTCTGGGAGCGCGTCAGCGCGCTCGAGTCCGTGGTGACGATCGCTCATGCGCTGGTCACCGAGGTCATCGTCGACGGCGGCCGGGCGGTCGGCGTCCGCTACTTCGATCGCGGCGGCGCGCTTCAGGAGGCGCGCGCCGGCGCCACGCTGCTGGCGACCGGCGGCGCCGGTCAGGTGTTTCGCGAGACGACCAATCCGTCGGTGGCGACCGGCGATGGCATCGCGCTCGCGTTTCGCGCTGGCGCGCGCGTCGCCGATCTCGAGTTCGTCCAGTTTCACCCGACCGCGCTCAAGCGGCCGGGCGCGCCGCGGTTCCTCATTTCGGAGGCGCTGCGCGGCGAGGGTGCGCGGCTCGTGAACAGCCGCGGCGAGCCGTTCATGACGCGCTACCATCACGACGGCGATCTGGCGCCCCGCGACGTGGTCGCGCGCGGCATCGTCCGCGAATCGGAGAGCACCGGGGGCGAGGTCTTCCTGACGCTGGCGCATCTCGACCCCAGCTACGTGCGCCGGCGATTTCCCACCATCGCGGCCATGCTTCAGGAGATCGGGCTCGATCTCGCCACCGATCCGATTCCGGTTGGACCGGCCGCGCACTACATCATGGGCGGCGTGGACACCGACGTCTGGGGCCGGACGTCGCTGAAGGGGTTGTTCGCCGCCGGCGAAGTCGCCTGCACCGGTCTCCACGGCGCCAATCGGCTCGCCAGCAACTCGCTGCTCGAAGGGCTGGTGTTCGGCGCGAGAGCGGCCGCCGCGATGCAGGAGCCGCCGCGCTCCGCGCCTCTGAAAGGCGATCGTGTCGGGGCCTGGGGCTCGGGGCCCGGGGCTAGCCGTGCCACTACGAACGCGCGGACCATCGAGCCGCAGCTGGCCCCCAGCCCCCAGCCCCTAGCCCCTGACACGGTGCGCGACATCATGTGGCGCTCCGTCGGCCTGTTCCGCAGCCGCGACGATCTGGCTCGCGCGGCGGCGACGCTGGAGTCTGCAGCTGCCGCGGCGTATCCGCGCACCGCCGAGGGTTCGAAGCACCTGAATCTTGCGATCGTCGCGTCGCTGATCGCCCGCGCGGCGCTGCGCCGCGAAGAGAGTCGCGGCGGCCACTACCGCAGCGACTATCCAGCGCGCGACGATCTACACTGGAAGCTCCACGTCGCCGACCAACACATGGCTAAACAAGCGAAGGCCCAGCAGGGCAAAGATGCGTTCGTCACCGAGATCACCGCGCGCTCCCAGGATTTTTCACAGTGGTACCTGGACGTCGTGCGCAAGGCGGAGCTCGCCGATTACTCGCCGGTCAAGGGTTGCATGGTGATCCGCCCCTACGGCTACGCGATCTGGGAGCTGATTCAGAAAGCGCTCGACACCCGGATCAAGGCCACCGGCCATGTGAACGCGTACTTTCCGCTGTTCATCCCCAACAGCCTTCTGACGAAGGAGGCCGAGCACGTCGAAGGGTTCGCGCCGCAGGTCGCCTACGTCACGATCGGCGGCGGCGAAGAACTCGAAGAGAAGCTCGTCGTGCGGCCGACGTCCGAGGCGATCATCGGCACGATGTACGCGAAGTGGATTCAGGGGTGGCGCGATTTGCCGATCCTCATCAACCAGTGGGCAAACGTGGTGCGGTGGGAGAAGGTGACCCGGCCGTTCCTGCGCACGACGGAGTTTCTCTGGCAGGAAGGCCACACCGCGCACGAGACCGAAGCCGAGGCCGAGGACGAGACGCTCAAGATTCTTCATCTGTACAAGGACGTCCTCGAAACCGAGATGGCGGTGCCGGTCGTCGAGGGACGCAAGAGCGAGAGCGAGAAGTTTGCCGGCGCGCTGCGCACCTATTCGATCGAGGCGTTGATGGGCGACGGGCGCGCGCTGCAGGCCGGCACGTCCCACAACCTCGGACAGAACTTCGCGAAGGCGTTCGACATCACCTTCCAGGCGCGGGACAAGTCGGTGCAGCACGTCTGGGGCACGTCGTGGGGCATGACGACGCGGCTGATTGGGGCGGCGATCATGGTGCATGGCGACGACAGCGGCCTCGTGCTGCCGCCGCGAATCGCGCCCTACCAGGTCGTCATCGTGCCGATCGGGCGCGACAACTGGCGGGAAACGGTCCTGCCCACGGCGCTCGGGATCCAGCGCGAGCTGGCCGCCGCCGGCATCCGCGTCACGCTCGACGAGCGCGACGAGCGGCCCGGCTGGAAATTCTCGGAATGGGAGATGCGCGGCGTCCCGCTGCGCGTCGAGATTGGGCCGAAGGACATCGAGAAGTCGGCGGTGCTGGTCGCTCGCCGCGACACGCGCGAGAAACAGAGCGCGCCGATGGACGGCCTGGCATCACGGCTGGTGCAGCTGCTCGACGAGGTGCAGGCGAGCCTGCTCGCGCGGGCGACGCAATTTCGCGACGAGCATACGCAGCGCACCGCTGATTACGACGAGTTCAAGCAGATCATGGAAGGCCGCCCCGGGTTCGTCATCGCGCCGTGGTGCGGATCGGCCGAGTGCGAGGCGCAGATCAAGGCCGAGACGCAGGCCACGATCCGCAACATGCCGATGAAGGGCGACACGCCGTCAGGAGAGTGCTTACGCTGCGACAACCCCGCGAAATTCGAGGCCTGGTTCGCGAAAGCCTACTGAACGGGGTCAGGCAGGTCAGGCAGGTCAGGCGGGTCGAACGGGCGCTCGACTCGGTCGTAATCATGACTCGCGTATGCTGATCTCGGAGGGCATTCATCGCAATGCGAGTGCGGATCGCCATCGGCCTCGCCGTTGCCGCAGCCGCCGGCTCGACCTGCGGCGCCCGCGTGCCCAAACCGCAGAATCTGACGCCGGGCACGCCGTACGTGTCGTGGGTCTTCATGAGCGGCGATCGCGAGAATCCCGATCGCGACTTCGTCTGCCAGTCCGATCCGCGCAACGACTGCGTGATCGACGCGAGCCGCCCCGACGCGCCGACCTACTCGGACCTCCACTTCTACTATCGCGGCACCGGCGGCGAGACCAGGTACGACGGCACGGTCACCGTCGGCTTCTTCGAAGGCGCGGCCGCGGCGCGCACCGTGCAAACGAGCGTCCTCGTCAAGAAGGACGAACCGATCGGCAACCAGAGCGTCACCGGCATCGTCACGTCGAGAACAGGGAGGTACGACGTGACGTTTGCGCTGACCGCGACGAGCGGCAGCACCGGAACGCGCCAGCCGCTGCGCCAGTCGGTACAGGTGGTCGTGCAGTAAGACCGTGTGCAGCCACTGCGGCGTCGCGCACCCGCCGCGTCAGCGGATGACCGCCGGCGAATACGCGTCGGCGAGAATCAGCTGCGGCGCCGCGGTATTGTCGACGCGGACAGCCCACACCCCTGGCGTGACGCGCTCCATGGAGAGGAAGTACGCGATGCGCTCGTTGTCGAGCCACTCCACCTGATCGTCGACGCTCCGCGTCTCGCGATGCACGAGCGTCTCGCTCATCGACGCGAGATCGAGCACCGCGAGCTGCCACCACCCCAGCTCGCGCTTGCCGATCCGCCGCTTGAACGCGATGCGCGTGTTGTCGGGCGACAGCGAGGGGCACTCGACGCGCGGATGCAGGACCTGCATGACGCCACGATCGATGCTGCCTCTGACGAGATAGCTGATCCCGCCCGTGTCCAGCGTGGCATAAAAGGTGTCGCTGTCGCGTGCGAAGGTCACGCCCCAGAAGTTGAAGTCCTCGGCCCAGATGAACTGCCCGTCGCGCCAGGTCTCGAGCGTTTCGAGGTCGGCCGCGACCTCGCCGGCGACGAGGTCGAGGATCACCGTCTGCGTCGAGAATCCCGACGCATACGAATGCCCCGACACGAACATCGTCGCCGCCGCGCGCCGCCCGTCGGGCGAGACGCGAACGCGGCTCGGCAGCCCGTCGAGTGGAATGCGGTGCAGGCGCGTGAAGTCGCGGTCGAACACCTCGGCCGACCACGTCGTGACAGGACCCTCGGGCCCAGGCGCGCCGCCGGTCGTCAGGCAGATGCCGCGATCGGCGGCGAAGTACACGCGCTTGCACGCCAGGCCGCTCACGAACGCGCCCGATTCCGGATGGGCGAGGCTGCCGATCGCCACCCGCTCGAAGGTGTCGTCGCTGGCGACGCTCACGAACATCAGGCTCGGCGCGGTCGGAGGTCCGGTCAGGCGCGCTCGCGCCGCGCGCGGCCGGTCGTCGACGCTGCCGCAGGCCGCAGCAAGGAGCGCCGCCGCAAGGAGCGGCAGCGCGCCGGCGCCGCGTAAGGTGTATTCGTGAACGATAGCGGGGACTATAGCACTCGCGGCGCCGCCGGGGTGGCAGGAGTGCGGCGCGCCCGCCGTCAGTCGACTTCGTCAGGACCCGCGCGCAGGCGCTTCGGCCCGACCACCCACGCGATCACGATGCTGAGCACATACAGGCCGACCATCGGCGCCGCGAAGATCGTCTGCGTCATCATGTCGCCGGTCGGCGTGATGACGGCAGCGACGATGAAGATCACGAGGAAGGCGTACTTGAACTGCGCGATCAGGAAGCGCGCGGTCACCAGCTTCATCTTCGCGAGGAAGAACACGACTGCCGGCATCTGGAAGACGATGCCCATGCCGATCAGCATCTTCGAGTACAGGCCGAAGACGTCTTCGAGCTTCGGCATGAAGGCGAGATCGGGCGTGTTGAAGCTGGCGAAGAACGCCATCATGAACGGGAACGAGACGTAGTGGTTGAACATCGCGCCGGCGAGGAATCCGATCGTCGTGAAGAGCACGAATGGAATCGCCATCCGCTTCTCGTTCGAGTAGAGGCCCGGCGCGATGAACATCCAGACCTGATACATGATGAACGGCGCGGCGACGACGGTCCCGGCGATCAGCGCGACGGTGATGTAGAGCGAGAACGCCTCGCCCGGCTGCGTGTAGATCAGCTTGACCCCGGTGGGCAACGCTTTGCGCGTCGGCGCCAGGATGAAGTTGAAGATCGGCTCAATCCAGTAGAAGGTCGCCAGGATCCCGAAGGCGACCGCCAGACACGACCGGACGATCCGTTTCCGGAGCTCGTCGAGGTGCTCCAGAAACGACATCTTCCCAGCCGCTGAGAGGTCGTCGTCGTCGTCCGGTGGAAGCTGATACGGGACTCCCGCCTGGGAGCCCGGGAAGGGCACGAGGGCCATTAGGTGCCGCGGTTACGCGCTGTGATCCTTGCGTTCGACGACCGGCCCCTCGACCTGTGGCGTCGAATTCGCATACGGGGTCGGGTTCGCCGGCGGCGCGGTGACCGACTGGGCGGCCGCCGCCTTCTTCTCCTCGAGCGCTGACCGCTGCTCTTCGAGCCGGATTTCCTCTTCGAGCGTGCTCTTCAACTCGTTGGATGCCCGTTTGAATTCGGCGAGGCTCTTGCCCAGGGAACGGCCCAGCTCAGGCAGCTTCCGAGGACCAAAAATGATCAGAGCGATCACGAAAATGATGATCAGCTCCGGCATGCCAATGGAACCAAACATACGAGTCCTGCTTTCTGTAAGGCCGCGGCCCGGCGGTGACCGTCAATTATAGCAAGGAACCGGGGGTTCAGCAGTGCCCAGAAGTCTTTGCCCGTAAGGAAGTTGTGCTACGATGCCCATCATGCGACGCTACCGTCCTCTGCCCGCTGTTGTGTTCGCGATCCTCGTCTCGGCGCTCGTCGGCGGCTTCTTCGGACGGAGCGCCCTCGCGACCGACGACAAAGTGCCCGAGCACTATCGTGCGTTCTCGGCCGCGCTGAGCGCGATCGAAGCGAACTACATCGACAAGGTCGACTCCGACAATCTGGTGTACGGCGCCGTACGCGGAATGCTCGGCACGCTCGATCCGCATTCGAGCTTCTTCAGCCCGAAGGAGTACGCGCAGATGCGCGAGCGGCAGGAAGGCCGCTACTACGGCATCGGCGTGACGATCGTGTCGCAGGACGGCGACATCACCGCGATGAGCGTCTTCGAAGGATCGCCGGCGTACAAGAAGGGGATCCGCCGCGGCGACATTCTCGCCAACGTCGAAGGCGAGGACACCAAGGGCTGGACGACCGATCAGGCGATGCGCAAGCTGCGCGGCCCGAAAGGAACCAACGTCAACGTCGGCGTGAAGCGGCGCGGCTACGAGGAGATGATCAAGTTCGCGCTGACCCGCGACGAGGTCTACATTCCGACCGTTCCCGCCTACTTCATGCTGGACGCGACCACCGGCTACATCCGCATGCAGGACTTCGGCGAGAACACCGACCGTGACGTGAAGCATGCGCTGCGCGATCTCACGCAGAAGGGCATGAAGCGGCTGCTGTTCGATCTGCGCGGCAATCCGGGCGGACCGCTCGACCAGGCGATCAAGGTCGCCAGCGAGTTTCTCACCGCCGGCCAGATGGTCGTGTACACGCGCGGCCGCGTCGCGAACTCCGACCAGGACTATCACGTCGACCGCGAGGGCGGCGAGTTCCCCGAGGTCCCCATCGTGCTGCTGGCCAATCGCAACAGCGCGAGCGCATCGGAGATCGTCACCGGCGCGCTGCAGGATCACGATCGCGCCTACGTCGTCGGCGAGACCACGTTCGGCAAGGCGCTGGTACAGTCGGTGTATCGCATCAGCGGCGGTGCGGGCCTCGCGCTGACGACGGCGCACTACTACACGCCGAGCGGCCGGTTGATTCAGCGGCCGTGGGATGCGAGCTTCGACGAGTATCTCAGCTACTCGCTGCGCGATCAGGAATCCAACAAACAGCACAACCCGAGCGATCAGAAGCACACCGATGCCGGCCGGCCCGTCTACAGCGGCGGCGGCATCGAGCCCGACAAGCGTGTGGCAGGGCCCATCGAGGGGTTCAACCCGTCGCGGTTCGGCCGCATGCTCTACGCGCGATCGACCTTCGCCAACTACGCGCAGAAGTACACCGCGGAAGGCGACACGCGTATCACCCAGCGGTCGACCGGACGCACCAGCGTCAAACCGAACTTCACCGTCGACGCCGCGATGGTGAGCGACTACAAGGAGTTCCTCAAGAACGATCACGTGAAGATCGACGACGACGCGTTTGCCAAGGAGCTCGACTTCATCAAAGCGATGATCCGGTTCGAAATCGACAACGCCGTGTTCGGCATCGCCGACGCGCGCCGCCATCTGATCGCGGTGGATCCCCAGGCGCAGGCAGCGTTGGCGAATTTCGGCGAGGCGCAGAAGCTCAGCGAGATGAGCAGGGGCTCGAGGACGAAGGCGCATTAGGATTCGGGCAAGCGACCGCTACAAATTGGGTCGTCGCAGGCGCTTGCCACCATAACTAGTCGTGTTACACTGACCGCGGTTTCGCCCCGGGGCCGCTGCTCGATTCGTGCGAGCGCGAAAGAGGGTGAAACAGACGGTCTTGTTGCCAGGTCGCCTCCCAGCCAACCGAAGCGTCATCGCACCCATTGCTGACGGCAGAGGGTTGATCGCTGATTTATTGCTCACTTGTGCAATTGGCAATAAATCAGCAATCAGCCCTTGGCAATCATCAATGAACGGGGATCCTCCATGCGGCTAGAACGCCTCGAAATAAACGGTTTCAAATCGTTTTCCGACCGCTCCGAGCTCGCCTTCGACAAGGGCGTGACTGCGATTGTCGGCCCCAACGGCTGCGGCAAGAGCAACGTCGCCGACGCGATCACCTGGGTGATGGGCGAGCAGAGCGCCAAGAGCCTGCGCGGCGACAAGATGGAGGACGTGATCTTCAACGGCAGCGACGCGCGGAAGCCGACCGCCGCGGCCGAGGTCCGGCTGCGGTTCAGCGGATTCGTGAAGACGGTGACCGGCCCGGCCTTTTCCACAGGAAGTCGGGACGGGTTTTCGGGATCTCACCACGACGAAAACCCTTCCCGACCCCCTGTGCACGGCAACGGCAACGGCCATGGCAACGGCAACGGCAACGGTCATCTGGCGGAATTCCCGGCGGTCGTGGAGCAGTCGGCGGTCGGCGACCTGTTGGCGGGCGGCGGCGCGCTGACGCGCAGCGAGGCGGAGGCGATCATTCAGTCGGTCGCACGCGAAGTCGAGGTCACGCGGCGGCTGTACCGATCGGGCGAGAGCGAATACCTCATCGACGGCCACGTCTGCCGCCTGCGCGACGTCCACGACCTGCTGATGGACACCGGCCTCGGCGCCAAGCACTACGCGATCATCGAGCAGGGCAAGATCGGGATGATCCTCAGCACGCGGCCGACCGATCGCCGCCAGCTGATCGAAGAAGCGGCCGGCGTCACGAAATACAAGGCACGGCGCCGCGCGGCGGAGCTCAAGCTCGAAGCCGCGCAGCAGAATCTCACCCGCATCGACGACATCGTCTTCGAGGTCGAGAAACAGCGCGGGACGCTGAAGCGCCAGGCGGGGAAGGCGCGTCGCTACCGCCGGCTGCGCGACGAGCTGCGTCAGTGGGAGAAGGTACTCTTTGCCCGGAAATACCGTCAGCTCGCCGGGACCATCGAGTCGGCGCGTGCGCGGCTCGGCGAGGCACGCGAGCGCGAGTCGGTGGCGGCGGCGCGCGTCGGCGAGCTCGACGCCGATCTGGGCCGCCTGCGCATCGAGCTCGTCGAGGCCGAGACGCGGGCGACTCAGACGCGGGAGGCGGCGCACGCGCGCGAGCTGGCCATCAACCGCCAGCAGCACCAGCTCGACTTCGATCGCAATCAGGTCGCCTCGCTGGAGACCCGCTCGACGACGGTAGCCGCGGAGCTCGCAGCGCTCGACGCGCGCCGTGAGCCGGCGCGCCTCGCGCTGGCGATGAGGCGCGATGCCGCCGCCGCGGCCAATGCCGAACGCGATCGCGCGGCCGCAACCCTCGCCGCCGCGTCGGAGGCCTACGAGACGGCGCATCGTGAAATCGAGGGCCTCGAGGCCGACGTCGAGGCGGCGCGCAGCGAGGTGTTCTCGGTCGTCAACTCCGCGACCGCCCTGCGCCACGCGGTGGAGCATGCCGCGGCGGCGCGGGAACGGGTTGGCGAGACGCTGGGGAAGCTGGACGTCGAGACCAGTGACGTCCGCATCCAGTCCGAGCGCGCCGTCTCCGATCGCACCGCAGCGGGCGATGCGCTGCACCGTGCGCACGACGCGATCGAGGCGACGAAAATCGCGCGCGCGGCACGGGAGTCCGAGCTGGCCAGCGCGCGCATCGAGCACGAGTGGCGGGCGCGCTCGGTCCGCTCGCGCGAGCACGAGCTGGCCGGGCTCGAGGCGCGGCTGAAGTCGCTCGAGGAGCTCGACGCCTCACGCGCCGGCTACAGCGATGCAGCGCGGGCGGTGCTCGTGCAGGCCAACGGACAGGTGAACCAGCAGGGCGCCATCGCGGACTACCTCGACGTCGAGCGCGGCTACGAGCGTGCCGTCGAAGCGTGCCTCGGCGATCTCCTCCAGCACGTGGTCGTCGAGCGGGCCGAGCATGCGGCGGCCGGGTTCCAGCTGGTTCGCGCCGCGGGCGCCGGCCGGTGCGGATTCCTGATCACCTCGGCCCTCGACGCGCGCGGTGCCGCCGGCACCCCCGATACGGCGATGAGCGCAGCCGGCGACGTGCCGTTCATCGAATCGCCGGCGGCGACGCCGCGGCCGCTGCCCGACGGCGTCATCGCGCTGTCGTCGGTCGTGCACGTCAACGGGCCGTTCGCTCCGGCGATCCGCCAGGCGATTGGCGACGCGGCGATCGCGCCGTCGTATGAAGCCGCGGCCAACGCGAGCCGGCTCACCGCGCTGCCGGTGGTGACCGGCGACGGCGACGTCTTCCGGGGTCCGTATCTCGTGAGCGGCGGGGGTCAGGCCGAGTCGCGCGGCATCCTCGAGACCAAGCGCGAAATCAAGGAGCTTCGCGATCGCATTGCCGCGGAGCGCGAGATCCTCTTCCGCCTGTCGCAGGAGACGGCGGAGCTCGAGGCGACGATCGCGCACGCGTCGAACGCCATCAGCGCCCTGAACGCCGAGTATCACAGGCAGGAGAAGGCCGCGGTCGCGCACGACGCGCAGCTCGCGCACGCGACCGACGAAGTGGCGCGGCTCGCGCAGAAGGCCGACCAGCTCGCGCGCGAGAAGCGCCAGGCCGACGACGAGCGCGATGCGCTCGATCGCCGGCAGGACGAAGCGCGCACCTCGATCGCCCAGCTCGAAGTGGCGCAGCGCGAGGCCGACGACCGCCTCGCGGTCGCGCAGCGGCGTCTCTTCGAGGCGCGCGAGGCGCTCGAGGAGTTGAGCCGGCAGGCGGCGGAGAGCGGCGCCGCCCACGCCGCACTCGTCGAGCGCGCCGGCGCGCTCGCCACCGAGGTCCAGCGGATGGAAGAGATGGACGCGGAGCTCGAGGCGCGCGCGGCCGCGCTCGCTGCGGAGCTCGAGCGGGCCAGGGCGCGCGTCCACGACCTCACCGACGCGATTGCGGCCGGCGAGGTGCAGCTCGACGCCGACGTCCTCG
>DATFWL010000655.1:0-8140 GCA_035259385.1 Vicinamibacterales bacterium
ATCCTCGTCTTCGACAAGGTGCTCGTGCCGTGGGAGAACGTGTTCGCGTACGGCGACATCGACAAGGTCAACAACTTCTTCCCGCGATCGGGCTTTCTCCCCCGGTTCATGTTCCAGGGCTGCACGCGGCTCGCGGTAAAGCTCGACTTTCTCGCCGGACTGCTGCTGAAGGCCGTTGACGCCACCGGCGCGAAGGAGTTCCGCGGCGTGCAGGCGCAGGTCGGCGAAGTCCTCGCCTGGCGCAACCTGTTCTGGGCGCTGACCGACGCGATGGCGCGCAACCCGATGCCGTGGACGCCCGGCTACGTGCTGCCGAACATCGATGCCGGCCTCGCCTATCGCGTGATGTCGAGCATCGCCTATCCGAAAATCAAGGAGATCGTCGAGAACACCCTCGCCAGCGCGCTCATCTACCTGCCCTCGAGCGCGCTCGATTTTCAGGTCGCGGAGCTGCGGCCCTACCTCGATCAGTTCGTGCGCGGATCGAATGGCTACTCTGCGGAAGATCGTGTGAAGCTGTTCAAGCTGCTGTGGGACGCGATCGGCACCGAGTTCGGCGGCCGCCACGAGCTCTACGAGCGGAACTATTTCGGCAACCACGAGAGCATTCGCTTCGAGACGCTGATGGTCGCGGAGCTGACCGGCGCCACGGCGCGCTACAAAGGCTTCGCCGACGCCTGCATGGCCGAGTACGACCTCAACGGCTGGACGGTCCCGGATCTGATCAACCCGACCGACGTCAGCATGATCACGAAGAAGCTGGCGGAACCGAGCGCGGGAGGCGGCGGAGCATGACTCGCGCCGGACGGCTCGCGTCGGCCGCGATTGCCGGTCTCGCCGCGGCCGCGGTTGCGATCGCTCCCGCCCGCGCGCAACAGGTCGCGTCACCGTCCGGCTACGATCTCACCGGCGAGTGGGCGCCACGCTTTCACGAAGATCAACCCGAGCGGATCCCGGGTCCTGAAATCGGCGACTACCTCGGGCTGCCGATCAGCGCCGGCGCGCGCCTGCACGCCGACAGCTGGGACGCGTCGATCCTCACGCTGCCGGAACATCAGTGCAAGCCGCACCCGTCCGACTACTCGCCGCGCGGGCCCGCGAACCTGCGCATCTGGAAAGAGATCGACACGCCGACGCAGCAACTGATCGCCTATCACACGCACATCTCGTGGCAGGCGCCCGAGCGCACGATCTGGATGGACGGGCGTCCGCATCCGCCCGAGTACGCCGCCCACACGTGGCAAGGGTTCTCGACCGGCGTGTGGGACGGCGACATGCTGACGATCACGACGACGCACCTGAAGATGGGATGGATCCGGCGCAACGGCGTCCCGCGCAGCGACCGGGCAGTCGTCACCGAGCATCTCGTGCGCCACGACAACTACCTCACCTGGATCGTCATCATCGACGATCCGGTGTATCTCACCGAACCGTTCATCCGCACCACCAACTTCGTGTGGGATCCGCACCAGCAGATTGCGCCGTATCCGTGTCAGATCGTCGAGGAGATCGACCGGCCGCAGGGCGTGGTGCCGCATCATCTGCCCGGGCAGAATCCGTTCCTCGGCGAATTTCCGGCCAAGTTCGGCGTCGCGCCCGAGGCCGCCCGCGGCGGGGCCGGGACAATGTATCCAGAGTACCAGTGGCGGTCGAAGAGCGCGGCTTCGGCGCCGCCCCGCGAATCCGATCCGCCGGCCGCCGGCGCGGGCGCCGACGATCACGACGTGCATGTGCTGCCGGTGCAGGGCAACGTCTACATGCTGGTCGGCGCCGGCGGCGCGAACATCACGATGCAGGCCGGCGACGAGGGCGTGCTCCTCGTCGACGCCTCGTCTTCGCCGCTGACCGAGAAGGTCCTGAAGGCGATCCGCTCGGTGTCCACGAAGCCGATCCGCTACATCATCGACACCCACGCCGATGCCGATCACGTCGGTGGCAACGCGGACATCGCGAAGCAGGGTGCGGTGATCGCCGGCGGCAACATGGGCCAGCCGTATGCCGGCGCCGCGATCATCGCCCACGAGAAGGTGCTGACGCGGATGAGCGCGCCCACCGGCGAGCCGTCGCCGTTCCCGCAGGCGGCGTGGCCGACCGACACGTACTTCACGAAGAAGAAGGAACTGTTCTTCAACGGCGAGGCGATCGAGATCCTCCATCAGCCGTCCGCCCACACCGACGGCGACAGCATCGTCTTCTTCCGCCGCTCCGACGTGGTGAGCGCCGGCGATCTGTTCGTCACCACGACCTATCCGGTGATCGATCTCGAACGCGGCGGCAGCATCCAGGGGGTCCTCGCCGGGCTGAACACGCTGCTCGACATCACGATTCCGAAGGAAAAGCAGGAAGGCGGCACCTACGTGATTCCCGGCCATGGCCGCCTGTGCGACGAGGCGGACGTGCTCGAGTACCGCGACATGCTGACGATCGTGCGCGATCGCATTCAGGATCTCGTCAAGAAAGGATCGACATTCGAACAGGTGAAAGCCGCGCGGCCGACGCTCGACTACGACCGGCGCTACGGCGCGGCGAGCGGTCCGTGGACGACGGACAGGTTCATCGAGGCCGTGTACAAGTCGCTCCAGCCCGCGGCCGCAACGAAGCCACCGCGATGAGATCCACGGGAAAGCAACCGCCGAGATCGCAGAGAACACAGAGAAAGTTCTTCTCTGTGCTCTCTGTGCTCTCTGCGGTTGCTTTCTCTGCGCTCTCTGCCCTCTCGGCGTCCTCGCAGCCGCCGCAGGCTGCCCAGGCGGCGGCACGCGCCAGCGCCCCGATCGATCTCACCGGCTACTGGGTGTCAATCGTCACGGAGGACTGGCGCTACCGGATGATGACGCCGCGCAAGGGCGACTACGCGAGCGTGCCGCTCAACGCCGCCGCGCGGAAGGCCGCCGACGCGTGGGATCCGGCGGCGGACGCCGCGAGCGGCAACGCGTGCCGCTCGTACGGCGTCGGCAACATCATGCGCGTCGCCGGCCGCGTCCACATCACCTGGCAGGACGACGAAACGCTGAAGATCGAGAGCGACGCCGGCACACAGACGCGACTGCTGCACTTCGCCGAGGCGGCGCAGCCGCCAGCGGGCGACGGCGGCTGGCAGGGCTTCTCGGTCGCGCGGTGGCAGCTCGCCGGTCCGCAGCGGCGGGGCGGCCCGGCCGCTGGTCGCGGGCGCGGAGGTCCGCCAAAGAGCGGCTCGCTGAAGGTCGTCACCATGCACATGAAGGCGGGCTATCTGCGCAAGAACGGCGTGCCGTACAGCGAGAAGGCAACCGTCACCGAGTACTTCGATCGCCACACCGAGCCGAACGGCGATCAATGGTTCACGGTCACGACTGTCATCGACGATCCGACCTACCTCGACGACGCCTTCATCACGAGCTCGTCCTTCAAGAAGGAACCCGACGGCGCGAAGTGGCACGCGACTCCCTGTACAGCGGAGTGAGACGCGCACAGACCGCACGACTGACCGACCTCGAATTCAAGATCGGCACAAACGCGCGGGCCGCGAGAAATGGAGCGCGACGCCGCAGGATGCAGCTCGAATTTGAAACGAGATCTCGCGGTCGATGCTGCTGCGGCACGTTACGCGGGCGTCGGCGTCCGTGGCGTCGGCGGAGCTGACGGTAACCGTGTCTGCCGGCGAGCGCGCACATCGATGACGATCCCGAGCGCAAGGCCGATCGCAGCACCGATGCCTGCGCCGATCAACTGACCGCGAATCAGCCGCGACGTGCTGTATCGAATCACCTCGGAGATCTGCACGACGGCCTGGACCTCCGCGCCGCGCGGGAGTCCGCCGGGTGTGGTGTACCACGCAAGTGCCGGCGGCACGATCCACGACGCGACCACGGCGCCGACGAGTGCACCCGCGAGCAACAGGACCAGCGTTCTCATCGTCTTCCCGTGCACCCCGTCAGCCTCCGACAGCTTTCACGATTGCGACCACGATCGCAACAACGATCGCCGCGACGATGAGCCCCACCCAGAATCCTGCCTTGAAGATTCCTTCGACAGCGCGACAGCCCTCTGCAAACGTGAGCAGGGCGAGCATGGCTGTCAGCAGAACCGGTCGCCGCATCGCCGAGGTCCGCATTCGTCCTCCTTGTCGGCTCTGATAGCGGCCATGTTGCAATAGGAGGACCACTCGATCAGCCGATCCCGACCTGATCGGCTCGTCCGGAAATCCTGTCTGCGATCCGCGGCAGAAGCTGAGGCGGAGCCCATCTCGCCGCGCACCCGCCGCTGCCGTTGATGGTCGGCGCCCGCAGCACCGCCGGCGCCGCCGCCGACCGCTCCGGTTTTGCGCATCGTCGGCGAGTAACCCGCCCTACAACACCGCGGCGATGAGCTCCAGGAACTGCTTCGGATCTACCGGTTTGATGACGTGCTGGCGGAAACCTGCCGCCAGCGCGCGATCGCGATCGATCGCCCGCGCGTACGCAGTCAGTGCGAGCGCAGGGATCTCGGGGAACTTCGCTCGGATTCGTGTCAACAACACGTACCCGTCTTCATCGGGCAGGCCGAGGTCGGCCAGGAGCACGTCCGGCCGCACGTCGGTCGCAAGGTCAACTGCTTCCTGCGCCGTCCCCACGGCGAGTACCCGAGCGCCCGCGCTTTCGAGCACGCCGGCAATGAGCTCGCGAGAGTCGTCGTGATCTTCGACGACGAGCACCGTGCGGCCGCGCAGCACAGCTGGCAGTGCCACCCGCGGCGACTCGGCACGGAGCGGTGCTCGGGTGCTGACCAGAGAGCGATCGGCGATCGGCATGTGGATCGTGAAGGTCGCGCCGCATCCGTCACCAGCGCTCGCCGCCCGGACGCTGCCGCCGTGCAGTTCGACGATGTGTTTCACGATGGCCAGACCCAGGCCGAGTCCGCCATACGTCCGCGTCGTCGAGGAATCAGCCTGGCGAAAGCGATCGAATATGAAAGGAAGGATGTCGCGACGAATGCCCACGCCGGTATCGGTGATTTCGAACGCGATAGCGTCCCCGATGCTGGCGAGCGTGATCGAGATCGTGCCGTCGCAGCCGGTAAACTTCAGCGCGTTCGACAGCACGTTCCAGAGCACCTGCTGGAGCCGCTGGCTGTCGCCGAGAACCGGCGGGATGTCGTCGATGCGCTCGTTCAACCGGATCCGTTTGACGTGCAGCGCTGGACGAACGCTGTCGATCGTGGCCCGTACGATCGCGCCCATGTCGACGGGCTCCATCGCAACGGTCATCTTGCCCATGATGATCCGCGAGACGTCCAGCACCTCTTCGATCAGCCGGATCTGCGCCTCGGCATTCCGCTCGATCACCTCGATGGCGTGCGCGGTCCGCTCGTCGAGATCCTTGGTTCGCAGGACCCGTGCCCACCCGAAAATCGCGTTGAGCGGCGTCCGCAGTTCGTGCGACAGCGTGCCCAGGAATTCGTCTTTGAGACGATTGGCTTCCTGCGCCTCCTGATACAGTTGAATCCGGTCGAGCGCCAGGGCGATTCGTCGCGCGACCTCCTCGACGACAAGCGGTTCCGACGACGTGAATCGACGCTCCCTCATGGACAGGAGCGACACCACCGCCTTCACCCGGCCATCCACGACGAGCGGAAGCATCGCGGCGGTCCCGGCGCCGAGTCCCTCGAGCGCGCTCGACACGCCGGCAAGTCCGATCAACCGCGACACGGTGTCTTCGGCGGTCATGGTGATGACCGCCAGCCGTCCCGTGGCGATTACCCGCCCGAGATGAGAAGACGGATCGAGCGCAGCGGTTGGTATCGCGACCGCGCTCAACTGCGCCTCCTGCGCCGGGTCTGCATGGGCGCCCGGTATGAAGCGGATCGACCCATCGTCGTTGACCACGTGCACCATCGTCCAGTGGGCGAGGAACGGCACCGGCAGTCGCCGCACGACGTCGATGAGCTGGTCGAAGGTGACGAGTGAAGCAAGGTGATCAGAGAAGTTGGCGAGGAATGCGAGCGTATCGCGCTGTTCGAGCAAGGCGCGCCGGCGCGACTCCTCGGCCTGCTCGCGTTCGGCGATCTCGACGAGCAGACGCTCGTTCGCCTCCGCCAGAGCCGCGGTGCGCTCGGCGACGCGCGCCTCGAGCTCGTTATGCGCGCTTCGCAGCGCCTGCTCGCTGCGGCGGAGCGTGCGTTCGACGGCTACACGATCGGTGACATCGATCGCATGGCCGAGGACGTACGTTCCGCCGGGGCCGTGGGACAGCACGTTGCGGTACATCCACACTCTTTCGCTTCCCGTGCGCGCCACCACTCTCATGAGACCGGCGTCGCGGCCGTGCTCCTGGATACGGCACAGGTAGTCGTCGAACAGGTGGCGACTATCCGCCGCGAGAAACTCTCGCAGGTTTCGGCCGATACCGTCCTCCGGCTGATAGCCGAGCGAGTTGGCAGCGGCGGGGTTGATCGAGAGGATGTTGCCGGTCAGATCGTGCGTGCAGATCAGGCCGAGACTGTATTCGACCAGCTCACGATACCGCCGCTCGCTGTCACGAAGCGCGTCGGTTGTCTCTTGCCAAGCGGCGGTGATCCCCTCGAGTGTCGCGGGACCACGCTCCGCGTCCGGTTGGCCGTGATTGTTCTCGCCCATCGATCCCACCACACCCGCCCGATTGAAGGCGTCCGCCCGAGCTCGGACCAGTTGTTATGCTACACGCACCGGCCTGCCCACACCGAACGCCGTCGACGAGCACGGCGATCGTCCGCGCAGTGTGCGCCCGTCGTACGCGGACCCTTTCTGGGCGTGCCCGGCCTCGCCGGCACGTTATTCTAGGCGCGAGACCGCCGTTCCAACACGTCGTCGAGCGAAGGAGGAACGCGTGCTGAAGCATGTGATCGCGACCGTCTGGCTGGTCCCCGTTGTCGCTCTGGCGCAAGGCTCGATCGCTGGCGACTGGCTGCTGGCGCAGGACATGTACGGCAACTCGCTTTACCGTCGCATGTCGTTGACCATCGACGGAACCAGGTTGTCGGGCACACTCGATCGACAAGCGATTGAGGGGACGATCACCGGGAACGCGATTCGTTTCACCGTGAAGACCGCTACGACGTCGATCGAGTTCACCGGTTCACTTGTGGGCGATACGCTGTCGGGCTCGATGGTCCGCACGTCGACCGACGACCCGATGCCGTTCACCACCACGTGGACCGCGCGCCGGGTGCCGCCGAGACGGACCGGGGCGCCGCAGCGCCACGAATTCGTGCCGACGACGTTTCACCGGCAGTTCTCTGCGTCGATCGCGCCGGTGCTGCACATCTGGCCCGGCGACACGGTGCACACCACGACCGTGGACGCTGGAGGTGTCGATGAGCATGGCGTCACGCGCGTGCTCGGCGGCAATCCGCAGACCGGTCCGTTCTACATCGAGACGGCGATGCCAGGCGACGTGCTCGCGGTCCGTCTCACTCGCGTCCGCCTGAATCGGGACTGGGCGACCAGCGACGACGGGATCGTCGGGCGCGCGCTCGGCCCGGAGTTCGCCGTCAAGATGAAGGACGGCTTCAAGAACGTCCGCTGGCACCTGGACCGGCAGCGCGGGCTCGCGATGCCCGAGAACCCGCCGGACCATTTGAAGAATTTCGCGGTGCCGGTTCGACCGATGCTCGGCTGCGTCGCCGTCGCGCCAGGATTCGGGGCGGCACCGCCGCCAACCGGTGATTCCGGGCGCTTCGGCGGCAACATGGACTTCAACGAGATTGTCGAGGGCGCGATTGTCTATCTGCCGGTGACGCAGCCTGGCGCCCTGCTCTACGTCGGCGACGGCCATGCAGCGCAGGGGGACGGCGAATTGAATGGCAACGCGCTCGAGACCTCGATGGACGTGGAGTTCGCAGTCGACGTGATCGCGAACAAGCCGTTGCAGACGCCGCGAGTGGAATCGCCGACGCACATCATGGCAGTGGGCCTTGGCGGCACGCTCGAAGATGCGCTTCGAGCCGCGACGGCGAGCCTGGGTCAGTGGCTCGAACAGGACTATGCGCTGACCGCCTCGGAGATCGCGGTCGTCCTCGGCAGCGCAATCGAGTACAGCATTGCCGAAGTCGCCGATCGCAATGCCGCCGTCGTGGCCAGGCTGCGGAAGGAGCGGCTCTCTTTCTGACCGTGTTGCCGACGATGGCCTGGACTGACGACACGCTC
>DATFWL010000656.1:0-16178 GCA_035259385.1 Vicinamibacterales bacterium
TCGAGGCCGCCGATGTGCTGCGGGCTGCTGAAATCGATGGCCACCGCGAGGCCCACGTTCGACACGCCGACGAACCCGCCGAGCGGACGCGCGAACGTCCGCCCGGAGACGAGGTCGCGCACGCGCGTGCCGCCCGGTCTGACCGCCAGATCGAAGTCGAGCGCCTCTTTCCACATCGGCACCAGAAAACAGACGTGGCGCTGCTGGCCGGTGTATTCCTGCGTGATCTGCAGCTCGATCGCCTGGTTCGTCTTTGCCAGCGTCCCGAACAGCGGCGAGACCGGCTCGCGCACTTGAAAGTCGATCGGCCCATGCTTGATCTGGAGGATCACGTTGTCGTCGAAGCGGCCGTCGAGCGCCCGGAAGTTGTCGTCGGCCGCGCGCGCGCGATCGTTTTTCGGGTTGCGCCAGTCCATGTGGTGGTCGTAGACGAAGCCGCGGTAGAACAGCACGCCGTGGTGCGGCGCGAGCGCGCGTGCGATCACGTTTGCCGCGTCGGCGTGCGAGCGGCCATAGGCCGACGGCCCGAGCCGGCCTTCCGAATCGGCCTTCAACACCAGCCCTGCCAGATCCGGAATCGCGCGATACAGCGCGTCGACACGCGCCTTCCAGAACGCCGCGACCCGCGCATCGAGCGGATCGAAGGTGTCGAGCCCGCCGACACGCTCGGGGCTGCTGAAGTCGATCGCCACAGCCAGGCCGACGCCAAATGGACGGAACGCCCCGGCGAGACGGACGAGGTCGGGGATGAACTCGTCGGTGATGACGCGCACGTCCGCGTTGACGTTGTTGACCGCGCAGGCGTTGATCCCGACCGACGCGAGCAGGCGCGCGTACTCCCTGGCGCGCGTCAAATCGGCCACGACACGATCGTTGGCGAAGAAGATCGAGCGTCCGGCGTAGCCGCGCTCGATCGAGCCGTCGAGGTTGTTCCACTCGTTCACCCAGCGCAGCGGCGCCGCCGGCTCGTCGCGCTCCGCCGGGCCGACGATCGGCTGGTGCAGCGCCACCCGCCGCAGCAACGCGAACGCGCCGTAGAGCACGCCGCGCTCGCTGCCGCCAGAGACGACGAGCGACGCGTGCGATTGGCGGCCGCGACTGACCGAGCCGATCCAGAACCCATCGGCCCGCAGATCCGTGGGCACACCCGCGTCCGGCCACAGGCGCAGAACGTCGGGGGCCGTGCCCAGGACGAGCGCCGCTGCATCGTCCGGAACCTGCGGGAGCGGATTCAGCCGTCGATCGAGCATCGAGGCGACTCCCCGGACGATCTCGTCGCGCGCCGTGCGCAGGACGAGGCCGTCGCCGATTGCGACGACGACGGCCGGCAGCGGCTCGTAGGCCGCCCGCATCGCCGGATCGGCAATGCGTTCATAGCGCAGCCACGCGTCGGCGCCGGTTTCGCCGCGAGCCGGCGCGGCGCCCAGCACCGGCCACGTCGCCAGCGCCGCGCACAGAAAACCTCGCCACGTCAGGTCCATGTTCGCGTTATCGTAAGCGACCGCGCGGCGTGCGCGCACGACGTTCGCGCGTCCGTGCGACCTGGCCGAAAACCTATGACCTACGAACCGACTCCCGCAGATCGCTTCACCTTCGGACTCTGGACCGTCGGCAACCGCGGACGCGATCCCTTCGGCGAGTTCGTGCGTCCGCCGCTCGATCCCGTGCGGGCGGTCCACACGCTGGCCGAGCTCGGCGCGTCGGGCGTGAACTTCCACGACAACGATCTCGTGCCGATCGACGCGACGGCCACCGAGCGGGACGCGATCGTGCGCGGCTTCCGGCAGGCTCTCGACGCGTCCGGCCTCAGCGTTCCGATGGCGACGACCAACCTCTTCTTCGACCCGGTGTTCAAGGACGGCGCGTTCACGTCGCACGACCCGCGCATCCGAGCCTACGCCGTCCAGAAGACCATGCGCGCGATGGACCTCGGCGTCGAGCTCGGCGCGCGCACCTATGTCTTCTGGGGCGGACGCGAAGGTGCAGAGGTCGACGCGGCGAAGGATCCGGTCGAGGCGATCAAGCGCTTCCGCGAGGCGATCGATTTTCTGTGCGAGTACGCGATCGATCAGAAGTACCAGCTGCGTTTCGCGCTCGAGGCCAAACCGAACGAGCCGCGCGGCGACATCTACTTTCCGACGACTGCCGCGTACCTGGGTTTCATCGCCACGCTCGCTCACCCTGAGATGGTCGGCGTCAACCCGGAGGTCGCCCACGAGCACATGATCGGCCTCAACTTCTGCCACGTCGTCGCGCAGGCGCTCGAAGCCGGCAAGCTGTTTCACATCGACCTGAACGATCAGAAGCCGGGGCGGTTCGATCAGGACCTGCGCTTCGCGTCGGAGTCGATCAAGCCGCTGTTCTTCCTGGTCAAGCTGCTCGAGGAGGGCGGCTACGACGGGCCGCTCCACTTCGACGCGCACGCCTACCGCACCGAGAGCGTTGACGGCGTGTGGGACTTCGCGCGCGGCTGCATGCGCTCCTACCTGATCATGAAGGACAAGGTCCGCCGTTTCCGGGAAGATCCTGAGATCCAGGCGCTGGTCGCCGCATGCCGCGGGCCGCAGGACGCGTCGTTCGCGCCGTACCGCCATGACGCGGCGGCGCGGCTGAAGCAGCAGAGTTTCGATCGCCGCGCGCTGGCGGAGCGGCCGCTGCCGTACGAGCGGCTCGATCAATTGCTGATCGAGTTGCTGCTTGGCGTGCGGTGAACGGCGCTGAAGTAGCGCGAACCGAGGAATCATTCATGGCCCTCTACCTCGGGTTCGACAGCAGCACGCAGAGCCTCACTGCGCTGGTCCTCGAAGTCGACGACGATGCGAAGCGGATCGTGTTCGAGTCGGCCATCGAATTCGATCGCGAGCTGCCGGAGTACGGGACCGTCCACGGCGTATTGCCCGACTCGGATCCGGCGGCCGCGGTCAGCTCGCCGCTGATGTGGGCGGACGCGCTGGACCGGATGATGCAGCGGCTCGCCGGCGGCGATCTCGACCTCTCCAGGCTCGCGGCGATCTCCGGCTCCGCGCAGCAGCACGGCAGCGTTTATCTGAACGCGCGCGCGGCGAACGGCCTCGCCGCGCTCGACCCCGCGCGGCCGCTCGCCGGCCAAGTCGCCGAGATGCTGGCGAGACCCGTCGCTCCGATCTGGATGGACACGAGCACCTCCGTCGAGTGCGCCGAGATCGCGGAAGCAGCCGGCGGCGCGGCGGCCGTGGCGCAGCGGACCGGATCGCGTCCGTTCGAGCGATTCACCGGTCCGCAGATCCGGAAATTCTTCAAGCGCGATCCGGCCGCGTACGCGACGACCGATCGCATCCACCTGGTGAGCTCGTTCATGGCTTCGCTGCTCGCCGGCGGGCACGCGACCCTCGATCCGGGCGACGGCTCCGGCATGAACCTGATGGATCTCGAGGCGGGCCGATGGTGGACGCCGGCGATCGACGCGACGGCGCCGGCGCTGGCCGGCAGGCTTCCATCGCTCGCGTCCTCCTCGGCCATCGTCGGCCGCCTGTCGCCGTACTGGCAGCGGCGATACCGCCTTCCGCCAGCGCGCGTCGTCGCGTGGTCGGGTGACAATCCGTGCACCCTCGTCGGGACCGGCCTCGTCCGCGAAGGACGGGTCGCGATCTCGCTGGGGACCAGCGACACGATCTTCGGTCTGATGCGGACCCCTCGCGTCGATCCCTCCGGGACCGGCCATGTCTTCGGATCGCCGACCGGCGACTACATGGGGCTGACCTGCTTCAAGAACGGATCGCTCGCGCGCGAGCGGGTGCGCGATGCCTTCGGCATGACGTGGGACGCCTTCTCGCGCGCGCTCGACGCCTCACCGCCGGGCAACGACGGCCGCATCCTGATTCCGTGGTTCGAGCCCGAAATCACGCCGTCGGTCGCGGTCGGCGGCGAACGTCGCTACGGCCTCGCCGCCGACGATGCGCCCGGGAACGTGCGCGGAGTGGTCGAGGCGCAGCAGCTGTCGCTCGCGCTGCACTCGCGATGGATGGGCGTCGACATCCGCGAGATTCACGCGACCGGCGGCGCCTCGGTCAACCGCGCGATCCTGCGCGTGATGGCGGATGTCTTCGGCGCCGACGTCATTCCGTTCGACGTCGCGAACTCGGCGGCGCTCGGCGCCGTGCTGCGCGCCTACCACGCGGATCGATTGGCAGACGCGCGGCCGATCGAATGGGACGCCGTCGTCGCTGATATCGCGGAGCCTGGCGATCGCGGCCGGATCGCTCCCGATGCCCGCCGTCATGCGCTCTATCGCGACCTGCTCCGCGTGTACGAGGCGTGCGAGGCGCACGCGCTCGGCCGCGGACCGGATCCGGAGCCTGCGATCGCCGCGTGGCCGGCGAAGCACGGGAACCCGCTGTAGGTCCGGCCTTTCAGGCCGGACGCGCGGCAACGCGCTGTTGCATGTTGCAGGTCCGGCCTTTCAGGCCGGACGCGCGGCCGCCCTGAACGGGCCGCCCGACACGTCTCAACGCACGTCGACGACGCGGCTGCCCTCGTAGTGCATGATGTGGTAGTACGCTTCCCACTCCCACATCAGCAGCGACGGCATCGGACCGAGCGGATCGTCGAGACGCTGCAGGTAACTGTGAATCACCAGCCGCGTGCGGTTGACGTTCGTCAGCCAGTCGCCTGCATACCAGTTCTTCCACTGGCCATACTCCGCAGCGGTCTCGGCCTTGCGGATCTCGTCGACGGCCTGCATGGCCTGCTGCAGCAGATCGCGAGCGTGTGAGGTGTTGCCGCCGGCGACGGCCTGAACCGCCTTCGACACGTCGAGCAGCATCTGGTTGCTGTAGCGGTTGATCGCGATCATCGTCAGCACGTGCGCGCGGTAGAACGGCAGTCGATCCGGCGCAACGGACGACTCGGCGGCGTGCGCCTGCTGCCACAGCGTGTCCCATCGCGGCTGCGCCTCGGCGCAGACCTCTGCTTCCGTGTTCGCCGTCGTGCGGACCCATTCCTTCGCGGGGATCGAAGCTCCGCCCGGCCCGGTCGCGTCGACGCGCCGCAGCGGCACCCACGGCGGCGCCTGGCTGGCAACCGTATAGAGCGGCCAGTCGATCGCATCCGTCGTCAGCATCCGCCGTGTCTCGGTGTGGTACAGCTGGTCGCCGTACTCGCGCGTGCCGTTGTTGACCGTCGTCCGCGGCGGCGCCTTGAAGTACTGCTGATAAACGGCCGCGACCTTTTCAGCCGCGCCGTTGCCGAACTGATCGGCGGACCAGCGCCGGTAGAAGTCCGACGCGGCACCCGTACCGCCCGCAGGCACACCCTTCCACGCAGCATCCATCACCGCCCGAATCGTCATCGGCACCGGACGGATGTCGCTGGTGTTGACCAGCAGGTAGTGTGTCGCGCCAGCGGCGCTGTAGCGGCCGATCTCGGAGTAGATCCGCTCGACCGGAACCAGCTCGGTGAGCTGGTTCGCGCGACTGTTCATCATCGCCACGTGGTAGTAGGCGCCGTTCCCGGCCGCCACTTTCCCGGCGTCCTGCAGGTTGCCGTAGCCGTCGTCGGCCCATACGGCGTGCACGCCTTGCGGAATCTCCAGGTCGCCCTGCTGCACGAGTCGCGCGCCCTCCTGCCAGAGGTTGGTGATGAACGAGGCATCCGGGCGGATCGATCGCACGAGGCTCACTTGATCGGCCATCGCCTTTCCGATCACCCTGCCGAGGGCGTGGCTGTCGTTTCCTACCGACGGGTCGAAGACCGCATAGCTGGTGTCCGACAGGCCTCGCAGTCCGACGGTCCAGAGGATTTCCTGATCGCGTGGGTACGCCATCACCGCGTTCCTCCACGCCCGCTGAAGAATCTCCGGATGCGTGCCGTAAGAGTACGGAGTGTTCTCAGGCCAGCGGGCGACGTTCACGCCGAGGGGAATGGCATGGTGCTGGGTCACGATCAGACCGCGCGCGCCGGCCTTCGCGATCTGCGGCTCGTCGGGAAAGATCCAGGTTCCCGGCGCGACGATGTTGCCTTTGAGGCGAAGCGTGGTCTCGTAGATCTTGTCCCAGACGGCGAGTGAGATTCCGGTGTGGTCACTGCGTTCGCCGGATGCCCACCCGGTCAGGAGGTCTTCGTCGTTGATGAAGAACCCACGGTACTTGAAGAGCGGCGCCGGAAATGTCTCGTCGAGTGTGGCGGGCAGGTCGATCGCGGTCGTCCGAGCCGGCACGTGGTCAGTCCAGTAGTAGAGCGGATCGATGCCGAGGAATTGCTCGGCGAACTGGTACACGGCATACATCGTTCCGCGCATGTCTGCGCCGGTGAGAACGACAGCACGGCGCCGCGGCGCGACTCTCCACGTCGCGTCGCGGACCGACAGCGAGAACGACTCCGCTGCGCCTGCGGTTGCCGGTCGCAGGCTCTGCATGAGCGCCGACCGCAGCCCGATCACGACAGTGGTCGTCGCGGTGTCTTCGGCACGCTGGACGATTCGCGGCGCCCGGCCGAGCACCTTCTCGAAGTCCGAGGCGAGATCGCGCGCGGCCGCGGCGATCGGCGCGGGTTCGTCGGCACCGACGAGAATCGTCGTTGCGGCGTCGAGCACCAGCGGCGCGCCGGACGGCGCCGCACGACCGCGCGACGGCGTCTGCGCCGCAATCGCCGCGACGCCGAACGACGCGGTCAGCGCCGCCGCCACCAGCAGTGCTCGAGTATTCGCTGTGCATCCCGCACGGACGGTGATCATCGCCATGCTCCTGTCGCCTTCGCGACGCCGCCGAGATTACAATTGGCGCGTTTTTCCTGGCAACGGGATTCTCCCGACAACTGGTCAGACCAGTGTCGGGGAAGGAGCATTCGACGTGGCGGTGTCATTCGACCTGAGCGGACAAGTGGCGGTCGTCGTCGGCGGTACGACCGGAATCGGGCGGGCGCTGGCGCTCGGCCTGGCCGATGCCGGCGCGGACGTGGTCGTGACCGGACGGCGTGTGGAGATGATCAACGAGGTCGCCGCGGCGATCGCGGCGAGAGGGCGGCGCACGCTTCGCGTGCCGACCGACGTCACCAACCCCGCCGCGCTGCGGGCGCTGAACGCCGCGTGCGTGGAGGAGTTCCGCGCCGTCGACATCGTCGTCTTCGCCGCCGGCACCACGAAACGAACCCGCTCGCTCGCGGTGACCGACGACGAGTGGAACGCGATCATCGAGACGAACCTCACCGGGATGATGCGCACCTACCAGGCGTTTGCGCCCGACATGATCGCGCGTGGCCGCGGTCGGCTGATCGCGATCGCATCGATCGCGTCGTTCGTCGGCCTGATGGAAGTAGCGGCGTACACGGCGAGCAAATCGGCGGTCGCGGGCCTGACGCGGGCGCTCGCGGTCGAGTGGGCGCCGTCCGGCGTCACCGTCAACGCGATCGCGCCGGGCGTCTTCGAAACCGATCTCAATCGCGAGATCCTGAAGGGGCCGCGCGGTCAGGAGTTTCTGACGCGGACGCCGATGCGGCGGTTCGGCCGCGTCGAGGAGCTCGTCGGCGCCGCGGTCTACCTCGCGTCGGACGCGGCGAGTTTCGTCACCGGCCAGCTGCTCGTCGTCGACGGCGGCCTCCTGGCCAGCGGAGTGAATCAGTAGCCACAGAGTGTGGGTGTGTCGGCCCATGGGGTGGGTGGGGTAGGGGCCGATCCTGTGGGTGCCACGCTCCGTCGCGCCGCCGACCCATCGATCTTCCCCATCAAGCCCTATGGGCCCATCGGTCTTCCCTACCAACCCTAGGGGCCCATCGGTCCCACACTCCGGCCCCTTCGTCAGACCGCTGCGTTGTGGACCCAGCGGTGCGTCGGATCCTCGAACACGGCGAGCTTGCGCTCCGCGCCGGCGATCGCCCACAGGTAATAGAGCCGGTAGCCGGGCGGCGCGGACACCGGGTGATAGCCGTACGGCAGCAGCACCGCATCGCCGTCGCGAACCGTATGCGTCACCGACTCGCCGTCGGCCGTGTAAATCATCTGGTGCCCGAATCCCTGCGGCGGATCGACGCGGAAGTAATAGATCTCCTCGAGGATCGGCTCACCGTCGCGGCCATCGTGCTTGTGCGGCGGATAACTGCTCCAGTTACCGGCGGGATTGTAGGTTTCACCGACCATCAGCCGGCGCGCATGCGGATCGGTGACGAAGAGATCGTGGACCTCGCGCGCGTACGATCCCTTGCCGCGCGCATTCACGCGGACGTCGTCCGGGCCGATCAACGCCGGCTCGCCCTCGTCGTTCGTCGCCGCCGAGACCAGCACCGCTTCGAGCGTCGGCGACGTCGCGGTAACGCGAAGCGTCGCGCCCGGCGGCACGTACACGGCGGTCGCGCGCTCCGAGAACACGCTCGCCCGGCTCACCGGCCATTCGCGTCGGTCGACGGCGACCGTGCCGGCGCCTTCCTGCAGGACAACGATCGTTTCTTCCTCGGCCGCGCGATACGCCTCGCTCGCGCCGGCCTCGACGCGCAGCCGGGCGATCGACAGCTCCTTGGAACCCTTCGCGCCTCGACGCAGCAGCTCCTGTCGGCCGGCGGCGCGCGGCGCGCGGATCAGCGTATCGCTCAGCGGTGCTTCGCTTAACATAGGCAAGCTCGAATGCGTCGTTCACTTTACAATTGGCATGACCACTTGGCAAGGGCGCTGACACGCCGCCAGTTTCTCGCGATCTCGGCGTGCGGCGCCGCCGCCGCGTTCCGTCCGCTCGCGGCTCTTGCGCAAACAGCGCCGCCGGACGATCTGTGGGCGACCGCAGACGCGATCGTCCGGCGCATCGCGCCGCCGACGTTTCCGCCGCGGACCTTCGACGTCACCCGCTACGGCGCGACGACGAGCGGCGACGCGACCGGCGCGTTCCGCGCCGCCATCGACGCCTGCGCGAAAGCCGGCGGCGGCCGCGTCGTCGTGCCCAGGGGCCGCTTCGAGACCGGCGCGATCCACCTGCGATCGGGCGTCAACCTGCATCTCGACGATGGCGCGACGATCGCGTTCAGCCGCGATCCGCGAGCGTACCTGCCGGTGGTGATGACGCGCTACGAGGGCGTGGAGCTGATGAACTACTCGCCGTTCATCTACGCCCTCGATCAGCACGACGTCGCGATCACCGGCGGCGGCACGCTCGACGGCCAGGCCGACGAGTCGCACTGGTGGAACTGGCGTGGGGCCGGCCCCGCGGCCGGCGCACCGATGACGCCGGCACGCGCGCGCCTGTTCGAGATGGCCGCGCGCGGTGTGCCGCCGGCCGAGCGCCGCTTCGGCGATGGCGGCTTCCTGCGGCCGAACTTCGTGCAGACCTATCGCTGCCGGAACGTGCTCATCGACGGCGTCACCGTCGTCAACTCGCCGATGTGGGAGCTCCATCCGGTGCTGTGCCAGAACGTGGTCGTGCGCGGCGTCACGATCCGCAGCCACGGTCCGAACAACGACGGCTGCGATCCGGAATCGTGCCGCGACGTGCTGATCGAGCGCTGTACGTTCGACACCGGCGACGACTGCATCGCGCTCAAGTCCGGCCGCAACCAGGACGGCCGTCGGCTGCACGCGCCGATCGAGAACGTCGTGATCCGCGACTGCCAGATGCGCGACGGCCACGGCGGCGTCGTCATCGGCAGCGAAGTGTCGGGCGGTGCACGCAACGTGTTCGCGGAGCGGTGCCGGATGGACAGCCCCCGCCTCGATCGCGTGCTGCGCTTCAAGACCAACTCGACGCGCGGCGGCGTGCTCGAACGGGTCGCGATCCGGCAGATGACCGTCGGCGAGGTCGCCGAGGCGATCGTCGCCGCCGATTTCTACTACGAGGAAGGCGACACCGGCGCGTTCACGCCGGTCCTGCGGGACATCGACGTCCGCGACGTGACCAGCCGCCGCAGCAAGCACGCGTTCCTGCTGCGCGGCTACGCGCGATCGCCGATCACCAACGTGCGCGTGTCCGACTGCACCTTCGACGGGGTCGCGTCTCCCGACGTGCTCGAGGCGGTGCAGAACCTCGTGCTCGACAACGTGCGCGTGAACGGCGAGCTGCGCCGTTCGCCTTGACAACCCGCAGATGTGGTCATACAACTTGCCTGCGAGGAAAAGCAACCGCCGCGGTTGCCGTGCCTATTCGACGATGACTCCTGAGGGTTGCGCGGAACAGGTCGTCGCCCACGTCCGCACGCTGATCGAGCGCCGCGCGCTGCGGCCCGGCGATCGGCTGCCGGCTGAGCGCGACCTCGCGTCGACGATCGGCGTCAGCCGGCCCACGGTCCGTGCCGGGCTGCACGCGCTCGCCGCGATGGGCGTCGTCCGGTCGCGCCGCGGATCGGGGACCTTCATTCCGGACGGGCCGCCGGCGCTCGCGCCCGAACCGCTCAGCTTCCTGGCGGCGCTGCACGGCTTCTCGCGCGACGAGATGTACGAAGCGCGGCGCGTGCTCGAGGTCGGCGCCGCGGGACTCGCCGCCGAGCGCGCGACCTCGGATCAGCTCGCCGCCATCGCCGACGAAGTGGCGAGCCTGTTCGCGCTGATGCACGAGCCGCAGACGTTCCTGGTCCACGACGTCAACTTCCACCGCGTGGTCGCGGCCAGTTCCGGCAATCCAATCCTCGCCGCGCTGATCGAGATGGTGTCGGGCCTCTACTACGAGCAGCGGCGAAAGACCGCGGAGCGGGCGGTGCAGCGCGATCGCCGCGCCGCCGCGGAGGCGCACCGCCGCGTCTACCAGGCGATCCGCGCGCGCGACGCCGACGCCGCGCGCCGCGCGATGCACGACCACCTCGTCGAGGCGAGCCGGTATCAGGCGGAAGAGGCAGAGACGGACGCGGCGCGCGAACCACCGCGCCGGCGGCGCCGCCGGGTCGCGCTATGAATTCCGCGCTCGTCATCAGCGCCGGCGACAACGTCGCCACCGCGCTCGAAGCGCTCGACGCCGGCGCCACCATCCGCGTCGGCGAGGTCACCGTCGCTGTCGTCGATCGCATTCCACGCGGCCACAAGATCGCGATTCGGGCGATCCCGGCCGGCACCACGGTCGTCAAGTACGGGAGCGCGATCGGCACCGCGTCCACCGACATCCCGGTCGGCGCGCACGTGCACGTGCACAACGTCGCGAGCGGACGAGGCCGCGGCGATCTGTCGGGGCCGGCGTCGCACGCCGCGCCGCCAGCGGACCCCATCCGATGAGCGCCCACCGGTTCCTCGGCTTCAGGCGGAGTGACGGCCGGATTGGCGTCCGCAATCACGTCCTCGTCGTGCCGACGGTGATCTGTTCCGCCGTCGTCGCCGAACGGATCGCCGCGGCGATCGCCCCGGTGGGGAGCGCACTCCCGCACCTCGCCGGATGCGGGCAGCTCGGACCGGACATGACGGTGACCCACGACACGCTGGCCGCGTACTGCCGGCATCCGAACGTCGGCGCGGTGATCGTCGTCGCGCTCGGCTGTGAGCAGGTCGTCGCACAGCGGCTGGCCGACGAGGCACGACAGCACGGCAAGCCGGCCGCGATTGTCGCGATCCAGGCCGAAGGCGGCACCGTGCGCGCGACCGCGAAAGGCATCGAGATCGCGCGGCGGATGGCCGCGGAGCTGGCCGGTGTGACACGCGAGTCGTGCGACGTCGCATCGCTGGTCGTCTCGGTGAAGTGCGGCGGATCGGACTACACCTCGGGGCTCGCGTCGAATCCGGCAGTCGGACGCGTGGCCGATCGCCTGGTCGACGGCGGCGGCGCGGTGGTGCTCGGCGAGATCGCGGAGATCATGGGTGCGGAGCACCTGCTGGCCGCGCGGGCGAGCACGCCCGCCACCGCGGCACGTCTGCTGCGGGTCGTCAACCGGGTCGAGGGGGAAGCGATGGCGCTCGGACTCGACATCCGCGGGACCCAGCCCGCGCCGGGCAACATCCGCGGTGGTCTGACCACAATCGAAGAGAAGTCGCTCGGCGCGGTCCACAAAGGTGGCGAGCGGACGCCGCTCGCCGACGTTGTCGGCTACGCGGCGCCGATCACCGCGCCCGGTCTCACGGTCATGGACACGCCGGGGCTCGACGTCGAAGCGGTGACGGGGATGGTCGGCGGCGGCGCGCAGGTGGTGCTGTTCACGACCGGCCTCGGTACCCCGACCGGCAATCCGATCGCGCCGGTGGTCAAGATTACCGGGAACCGCCGCACCGCCGAGTCGATGGCCGACAACATCGACGTCGACGTCAGCGGCATCATTGCGGACGACGAGCCGATCGAGGCGGCCGCCGCCCGCCTGTTCGACGAGATGATCGACGTGTGCAGCGGGCGGCCGACCGTCGCCGAGCGGCTCGGCCACCGCGAGTTTGCCATCCATCGGCGGAATCCGACCTTCTGATGTACACGCAGGTTGCGACGCGCGTCGGCCGGGTCCGTTGGGCGATCTGCGGCCTGCTGTTCCTCGCCGCGACGATCAACTACGTCGATCGTCAGGTGATCGGCATCCTGAAGGCGACGCTGCAGTCGCAGTTCGGCTGGAGCGAGGTCGATTACGCGGACATCGTGCTCGCCTTTCAGCTCGCCTACGCGATCGGGTTCATCTTCGCAGGCCGGCTGATGGACCGGGTCGGCACCAAGATCGGCTTCTCGCTCGCGCTGACGATCTGGTCGCTCGCCGCGGTCGCGCACGCCGGCGCAACCACGTTCGGCCCGGCGTTCGCGATCCTGCTCGGCTTCGTCGGCCTGCATTTCACGCCGTCGGTCGCAGGATTCATCGCCGCGCGGTTCGCCCTCGGGATCGGCGAGTCGGGCAACTTTCCGGCGGCGATCAAGACCGTCGCCGAATGGTTCCCGCGATCGGAACGCGCGTTCGCCACCGGCCTGTTCAACGCCGGCACCAACATCGGCGCGATCATCACGCCGATGGTGGTGCCGATCATCACCGTGCGATTCGGATGGCAGTGGGCGTTCATTGCGACCGGGGTCGTCGGCTTCGGATGGCTCGCGCTGTGGTGGCTCTTCTACGATCGTCCCGAGCGGCATCCGCGCCTCGGCGCCGCCGAGCGCGCCTACATCTCGACCGATCCGCCGGATCCGGTCGTGCGCGTGGCGTGGCGGACGCTGCTGCCGCACCGGCAGGCATGGGCCGTTGCCGCGGCGAAGTTCTTCACCGATCCGATCTGGTGGGTCTACCTGTTCTGGATTCCTGATTTCTTCGGACGCAAGTTCGGGCTGTCGCTCCTCGATCTCGGGCCGCCGATCATCGTGATCTACCTGGTGTCGGACGCCGGCAGCGTGTTCGGCGGGTGGCTGTCTTCATCGCTGCTGAAGCGCGGTTGGACGGCGAACGCGGCGCGCAAGACGGCGATGCTCGCCTGCGCGACCGCGGTCGTGCCGATCGTCTTTGCCTCGCAGGTCGAGAGCATGTGGGCCGCGGTGGCGTTGATCAGCATCGCCGCCGCTGCGCACCAGGGCTGGTCGGCGAACGTCTACACGCTCGCGTCCGACATGTTTCCGCGGCAGGCGGTCGGCTCCGTGATCGGCTTCGCCGGGATGTCGGGCGCCGTCGGCGGAATGTTGATCGCCAAGGTCACCGGCTACCTGCTGGAGACGACCGGCAGCTACGTCCCGGTGTTCTTCATCGCCGGCACCACGTACCTCGTGACGCTGGGCGTCGTGCACGCGCTGGCGCCGCGGCTGCAGCCGGCGAACATCGCCGAGGCGGTGCGAGCGTGACACGCGCGCCGCTGGACATCGCGACGCTGCTCGTCGCGGCGGCGATTGCGATCGGCGTCGACGTGCACGTGCCGGCCGCGACGCTCACGGTCGGCTACTGCACGTCGTGGAAGAATCTGGCGGCGGCGAAGGCGGCCGGCTTCGACTACGCCGAGCTCGCGACGACGGAGATTGCGGCGCTGAGCGACGAGGAGTTCGAACGCGCCCGGAGCGCCGCCACGGGTGTCGGTCTCCCCACTCCTGCGAGCAACCTGTTTCTCCCGGCGACGCTCAAGGTCACCGGTCCGGACGTGGACGTCGATCGGCAGATCGCGTACGTCACGACGGCGTTCGATCGGGTCTCGCGGCTCGGCGTCGACACGGTCGTGTTCGGCAGCGGCGGGGCGCGGCGCGTTCCCGACGGCTTTCCGCGAGACGCCGCGTTCCGCCAGCTGGTCGACTTCGGCCGCCGCATCGCTCCGCTGGCCCGCGCCCGGGGGGTGACGGTCACCGTCGAGCCGCTGCGCCGCGAAGAAACCAACATCATCAACTCGGCGGCCGAGGGGCTGGAGCTCGTGGAGGCTGTGAATGACGCGAATTTCCAGCTGATGGTCGACTTCTATCATCTGGCCTCCGAGCACGAGGATCCGCGTATCATCGTCCGTGCACGGACGCACCTCCGCCACCTGCACATGGCAAATCCGGCGGGGCGCGTGTTTCCGCGCACCGCGGAGGAGTTCGACTACGCGCCGTTCTTCGCGGCACTGAGGGCGATCGGATACGACCGGCGGATCAGCGTCGAGGCGTCGACGACCGATTTACAGGCCGACGCACCGCGGGCGATTGCGCTGCTTCGCCGCGCGTTCGACACGAGTCGATAGTGTGTGCAGGTCCGGCCTGCGGGCCGGACGAGGGGCGGCGTTGACAGCGCGGCCCGGCGGAAAGCTCTTTTGCAGGAGGAGACCGTGGCCAACGACAAGCACGAGCAGGACGGGGTCTCGCGGCGCGAGTTCGCGACGCGCGTCGGCGCAGCCGCTGCGGCGGTGGCGATTGGCGGCAGCCGGGTGTTCGGCTCCGAGGCGAACGCCGCGCCCGCTGTCGGACACCGCGTCATCGGCGCCAACGATCGCGTGATCCTCGCGAGCATCGGCGTGCGCGGCCAGGGCAATGCGCTCAAGCGCGGCTTCGCGCGGCTGAAGAATGTCGAGCACAAGACGATCTGCGACGTCGACGCCAACGTCGCCGCCGAGCGCATCAACGATCCGCAGTTGAAGGACGTGCCGACGTTCAAGCCCGGCTACCAGCAGGATCTCCGCCGCGTGATGGACGACAAGGACATCGACGCGGTGGTGATCGCCGCGCCGAACCACTGGCACGCCCTCGCCACGATCTGGGCGCTGCAGGCCGGCAAGCACGTGTACGTCGAGAAGCCGGCCTCGCACACGGTGTGGGAAGGCCGGCGCATGATCGAAGCGGCCGCGCGCTACGGCGGCATCGTCCAGGTCGGCACGATGAACCGCAGCCGCCCGGCCGTCAAGGACGCGATCAAGTTCATTCACGACGGCGGCATCGGCAAGGTGTATCTGGCGCGCGGCCTCTGCTTCAAGCCGCGTCCCTCGATCGGCAAGTACCCCGACGGCCCGATGGCGCCCGGCGAGAAGTACATGCTCAACGCGTTGTCGACCACCTACGAGCCGACCTACGACCCCGTCTACCTCGCGAAGGTCGACTACGATCTGTGGCTCGGCCCGGCGCCGAAGCGGCCGTTCAACCGCAACCGCTTCCACTACAACTGGCACTGGCACTGGGACTACGGCAACGGCGACACCGGCAACCAGGGCCCGCATCAGTTCGACATCGCGCGCTGGGGCCTGCAGAAGCAGGAGCACCCGGTGAAGATCCGGTCGGTCGGCGGCTACTTCGGCGACGAGTCGTCCCAGGAGACGCCGAACGAACAGACGACGATGTACGAATATGGCGACGGCGCGATTATGGAGTTCGCGACGCGCGGCGGCTTCACCAACGACGAAGCCGGCGTCCGCATCGGCAACATCTTCTACGGCACCAAGGGCTGGCTGTGGATGGAGGAGTCCGGCAAGAGCTGGCAGTCGTACTTCGGCCCCAAGAACGAGAAAGGACCGGGCAAGGAGCCGCCGCCCAGCGCGAAGCCCCAACAGCCGACGGGCCTGACCACGACCGAGGCGCCGCACTACCAGAACTTCATCGACGCGATTCGCGCCGACGATCCGAAGCTGCTCGCGTGCGACATCACCGAGGGACACCTGTCGTCCGCGCTGCCGCACTTCGCGAACATCTCCTATCGTGTCGGCCGGGCGCTGGTGTTCGACGGCGAGAAGGAACAGTTCGTGAACGATCCCGAGGCGGATCGCCTGTTGACGCGCGAATCGTACCGAGCGGGGTTCGAGATCCCGAAGTCGTTCACGTAGGCCTGGTGGGTCGCGTAGGCCGGGTGGGTCAGGTAGGTCGGACAGGCAGGTCGAGCAGGTCAGGCAGGTCAGGCAGGTCAGGCGGGTCAGGCAGGTC
>DATFWL010000657.1:0-7198 GCA_035259385.1 Vicinamibacterales bacterium
GTAGGCGCCGATCATGGTGGGCGGAAAGCGGTCGCGAATGGGCTCCGGCGGGTCGTACGGCGCATGCGGCTCGTAGAGGTGTACCCACGCCAGGAACGGCTGCGTGGCATCCTGATCGAGCCATTCGATCGCCTTCGACACTACCTCGCTGCCCGGTCGCTGCACGGCGTCGAGACCGACATCGACGCGGTACTTCGCGAGATCGAAGTCGTCGTAATACCGATCGAATCCCTGCGCGATTCCCCAGCGATGATCGAGCACGAATGCGGAGACGAATCCGCCGGTTCGGTAGCCGCGCGCGCGCAGCACCTTTGCCAGCGTCACCTGGTCGTCGCCGAGGTAGAAGCCGCCGTTGTCTCGGACGCCATGAAACGCCGGAAAGGTTCCGGTCATGAGCGACGAATGGGCGGGCAGCGTCAACGGAGCAACGGTCCAGGCACGGGCAAAGCGGAGTCCCCGAGCAGCCAGTCTGTCGAGCGCGGGTGTCTGCGCCGCCGCGTAGCCGTAGCTCCCGACGTGATCCGCGCGGAGCGTGTCTACGGTGATCAGGAGGACGTTCAGACGCGACGCATGGCGGGTGCGGACAGCCCAGACGCCAACGGCCACTGCGAACGCTGCGGACACGGCCAGCGCCACGGCGAGAGTTCTCGCCGGAGCGAATCGACGAGGCGCCGGGGCGCGCACGCGGACATTGTATCCAAAGAGACAAACCTTACAGGTTTTTGGTTGCCCCCGCGCCGCACGCCGACTACAATCGCCGCGCCATCCGGCTCGTCATACCAAAGGAGCGCGACATGAGACTGGCGCGGCCGATGATCGCTTCGTTGATGATCCTGGGTCTGAGCACATCGGGTTTTGCCGGCGATCTCCAGGACAGCATTGCCAGGGCGGCGCAGCAACCGGAGACAGCGAAGAGCGAGGCGCCGAAGATCGACAAGGCCTACCTGATTCCGGGTGCCGCGCTGTTCGTCGCCGGCATGTCGATGGCGATTTACGGGTTTCTGCACACCAGCGGCGGCGAGTTCGTGTCGGGCGAGGTGTCGAAGGAGTCCAAGACCGGGCTCGGCGCTGCCGGACTGGGCGTGGCTGCCGCCGGCGGTGCCGTTCTGTTCATCGGCGCGAAGCGCGCGAAGAGCGCGCCGGCGCTGACCTTCGGTCCTAAGGGATTCAAAGTCAGCAAACGGTTTACCTGGTGAACATAGGTAGTCAGCAAGTCGCAAGTCGCAAGTCAAGAAGTCCGCAAGTCTGGAAGTCACGCTTCGTGACTTGTGACTTGTGACTTCGTGACTTCGTCGACTGGTGACTTGTTGACTTGCGACTCGCGTTAGCGATACCGCCGCGCGTGCGCGTCGATCTCGGCCGCGGTGGCGGCGTCGCCGAGTTCCCGCGCGCGAGCGGCCGCGCGTGACGCCGTCGCGCGCGCCAGATCGACCTGACCGGCCGCCGCGTATGCCGCCGACAGCGTATCGAGCGCGCGCGGGTCGCGATTCCCTGTCCGTTCGCACACGTCGAGCGCAAGGCGCACGGCGCGCGCGCCATCGCGGACTCGCGGATCCGGCGCCGTCGCCAGCAGCCGCGCCAGGTTGTGCTTCAGATTGACGTCGTCGGGATGCGTCTCGACGGCTCGCGACAGCACGCTGGCGGCCTGCGCTGCATCGCCGGTCTGCAGGAGCGCGAATGCCAGCGCGTTCGGTACTTCGACGTCTCGAGTACCGCCGTCGAATGCGATGCGCAATTCCGCCGCCGCGCCCCGCAGGTCGCCGCGCTGCATGAGGAGCATGCCGTGGGCCGCCCGCGCGTGCACGCGCCCGGGATCGAGCGCGAGCGCCCGCGCGTACTCGTCGCTCGCCGGATCCGCCCGCCCGGCGGCCATCAGCCGATCGGCGTTCCGTTCCGCGGCCGACGCCTGCAGGGCGGCGAGATTCCGGCGCGCAAGGTCGTGATCCGGGACCAGCGCGAGCGTCCGTCCATACCATTCGATGGCCTCGTCGTCGCGCCCTGCTTCGGCGAGCGCGACCGCGAGGTTGTAGGTCGCGACGTCGTTGCGCGGATCGAGCTCGATTGCGCGCGTCCACAACGTCGTGGAGCTCTTCCAGTACTGAACCTGGCTGGCGGTCAGGACGCCGCTCGCGGCGACGACTGCGACGGCCGCGGCCACGACCGCCGCACCGGCGACGTCCTTCGTCATCCCGCGCGCGATCGCGATGCCGGCGACCATCCCCAGGATCGCGTTCGGCACGTACATGTACCGATCGGCGGTCATCTGAAGTCCGCTCGGCGTCAGCCCGGCGACGGGCGCCAGCAGGATCAAGTACGCGATCCACACCGCGCCGGCGACGGGCCATCGGGCGCGGAGACGCCACGCGAGCGCTGAAGCCGCCGCGATACCTGCAGCGGCGACCACCAGCGGAACGATGTCGACGGTCGGCGCAACCGGCAGCGGATGGAGCGGCGACAGGCGCACCGGCCACACCGCTCGCCAGACGTAGACGAACGGCGCTTCGAGCGCCATCGTGACGCGCGGCCCGAAGCCGATCTCCTGGAGCGTCGCGACGTCACGCGCCCTCCACTCGGCGGCGGCCGCGGCCGCCGCCAGCACGACGAACGGCGCTTTTTCGACGAGCAGGCGCCGTAGGCCGGCGCGGCTCCGGCCGAGCGGGTAGAAATCGGCGACGAGCAGCACGAGCGGATACCCGAGCGCCGTCGCGCGCGTGAGGAGCGACGCGGCGTAGAAGGCGATCGACCACGCCAGCCGCCCGTTCACGTAGGCAAGGAAGGACGAGAGGAGCGCGAGCAGCGAGAGGGTGTAAGGGAAGGCGCTCGCCCACGCGACGGTTTCGACCGACGTCGGGTGCAGTAGGAACACCAGCCCGGCAAGCAGGCCCGCGGCGCGGCGCTGGAGCGGCTGCAGCGGCGCGCTCCCGGTGAGCCGCAGCGTCAGCACGTAGACGAGGATGCCGTTTGCCGCATGGACGAACAGGCTCAAGGCGTGGAACGCGGGCGCCCGCGCGCCAGCCTGCCCCATCACCGCCGACCACATGATCCAGGCAAGCGGCTGGTAATGGCCCATGAAGGTCGTCGAAAAGGCCCACGACACGACGCCGGGGTCTCTGAGATTCGGGTTGTCGAGGAGGACGCTCGGGTCGTCCCAACTGACGAATTCATTACGCAGCGCCGGCGAGAAGGCTGCAAAGGTGGCGAGCGCAAGCACGGCGGCGTCGAAAAGTGCAGCGGTCCGGCTGAAGCCGGACACGACGGCGCGACGTGGCGGCGCGCTGCGCGGTTCGGGCATGATGGGCGTGTTTCTCTCGTTGACAGCTCTACATCGTTTGTGTAGAAAGTGCGTGCGTGGCGATATGACTTCAGCAATCAACCGTACGATTGTTGCGTGTTGTCTGGCGATTGTATGCGCTCCGGCGTTCGGTCAGTCGCGCGACGTGCCCAGGCCCTCCACCGAAGCCGCAAGCGACGAAGGCATCCCGGTCGACAGCGCGCTCGTCAAGTCACGCTGCGGGTCCTGTCATCGGAGCGACGACAAGGGCCGCATGTCGCGCATTTCCTTCCGTCGCGCGACGGCGGAGAACTGGGAGCGGACGATCAAGCGGATGGTCACGCTCAACCACGTGACGCTCACGCCTGAGGACGCGCGGAACATCCTGAAGTACCTCACCGATCACCAGGGCCTCGCGCCGGAAGAGCTGCGGCCGATCGCGTTCGAGGGCGAACACCGCATGGTCGAGTACAGCTACACGGCTGACGAGACCACGTCGAACCTCTGCTCGTCATGCCACTCCATCGCCCGCGTGCTCAGCGAACGGCGGACGAAGGAGGAATGGGAGCTGCTCATCACGTTGCATCGCGCGTTGTACCCGCTCGTCGACAACCAGCCGATGAACGGTGGCAGCGGGTTCATGCGCGCGGGCGGCCGCGGCGGCGGCGGGCGCGGCAACGGGCGAGCCGGCGGGCGCGGCAGTGAGCCGGCGCGCGGGACGCCGGGCGGGCCGGCCGCAGATGGAACGCCGCCGGACGATCGGAATCCGGTCGATCGCGCGCTCGAGCATCTCGAAAAAACGCTGCCGCTCACCACGTCCGAATGGTCGGCCTGGGCGGCCGCGATGCAGCCGCCGAAGCTCGCCGGACGATGGGCGGTTACGGGAACGCAGCTCGGGAAAGGCAACGTCTACGGAGAGATGACGATTGCCGCCGATCCCGGCGCTCCGGACACCTTCACCACGCAGATCCGCTACACCGTGGCGCGTACCGGCGAAGCGGTCACGCGCAGTGGAAAAGCGACCGTCTTTACCGGATATCAGTGGCGCGGCCGCGCGAACGACTGGCGCGAGACGATGTTCGTGGAGCGCGACTGGAAACAGATGTGGGGACGCTGGTTCACCGGCGCCTACGACGAGACCGGCGTCGACGTGAAGCTCACGCGCATCACCACCGAGCCGATCGTCCTCGGCGCGAACGTCTCCGCGTTGAAGACCGGGTCCACTGGACAGAACGTCCGGATCTTCGGCGCCAACCTGCCCGGCTCGGTTCGGCCCGACGACGTCGGTCTCGGCCGGGGCATCAAGGTCACGCGCGTCGTCAGCGCGCGGCCCGACGAATTGTCGATCGATGTCGACGTCGCCGCGTCGGCGCCGATCGGCATGCGCGACGGATCGGTCGCCGGGATCGTGAAGCCGGCGCTGTTCGTCGTCTACGACAAGATCGACGGCCTCAAGGTCGTGCCGGAAGCGGGCATGGCGCGGGTCGGCGGCGCGGCGTTCCCCAAACAGTTGCAGCAGTTCGAAGCGATCGGCGTCAACAATGGTCCCGACGGAAAGCCGGACACGGCCGACGATCTCGATCTCGGCCCGGTCGACGTGAAGTGGTCGCTCGAGGAGTATCCGGCGACCTTCAACGACGACGACACTCAGTACGTCGGCGTGCTGGATCAGACCGGACTGTTCACGCCGAACCTGGACGGTCCCAACCCGAAGCGTTCGGGCAATCGCAACAACATTGGCGACGTGTGGGTGGTGGCCGAACTGGCCGGCGCGAAGGCGATTCGCGCGCGCGCGCACCTGCTCGTGACCGTGCCGGTCTACATGAACTGGTTCTCCGAAGCAAACAAGTGACGCCGGCCGTGTGGCCCGGCGTCTCGCACCATCCGAGGAAGAGCGCATGAAGCACCTCAGGCCAGTCAACCGCAAGGCGGTCCGCATCGAGCAGGCCACCGCGCGCGATGTCGTCGCGCTGCAGCGCAACGGCGTACCCCAGATGCCGCACTTTCCGATCGGGTGCTCGCTCGTGTTCTCGCCGGGATGGGAAGCGGACCACTCCGGCGGCACCGCGGGACTCTGCCAGCCCGTCGAACGTGACATCTTCGACTGCCACATCGGCTGCTACTGGCCCGCGCAGGTGCCGGACCAGCTCAATCACGCGCCCGACTGGACGGCGAAGTGTGCCGCCGCGCAGAAGGACTGGCGAAAACTGGACTTGATATTCCCATGACGATGAAGACGCGGCTGGTTCTCGTCGGCATGCTCGCGGTTCTCGCCGCGCTGCCGGTTCGTACGGCCGAGAAGCGGATCAGCGCCGGCAACGGCACGCTGATCATCGGCTCGTACCCGAAACAGTACTGGATCATCGACGAAGCCACTGAAAAGATCGTCGGCACGATCCCGTTCCAGTCGGGGATTCCCCGGCGCACGTCGATCTCGCTCGATCGCAAGCGCTTCTATGCGGTCGACGCGACGATGGAGAAGGTCGAGATTCTCGACATCGCAGCGCGCAAAACGCTCGACACGTTCACGTTGAGCGAGGGCAACAAGAAGATCCGGATTCGCAGCCTCGAGCCCGATCCGCTCAACCGCTTCGTCATCCTGCTGACGACGTCGACGACGAAGTTGACCGATCGGTACGAGGTGTCCGGCCCCATACTGGTCCAGTACGATCTCGCCCAGCACACGGTCGTCCGTACGATCCCGTGGCCGAACAACGAGCCGCGGCAGAACGCGAACATCCTGTTTGCGCCGGACGGGAAGCTGATGTACCTGTTTTCGGATCAGGACATCCTGATCTACGAAACCGGTGGCTTCACACAGGCGGACAAGTGGGAGCTATCGCGGCCGATCGAGGAGGGCTTCGGGCGGCTCGAATTCGGCGCGCGCGATGTGCTGAACGATCAGCCGGGCTTCTACACGGCGCTGTTCAACGTGTCCGATCCCGTCCAGCACCGGCGGACGATGGGCATCGGGCGTGTGAACCTTGCCGCCAAGAGCGTCGACTTTTTCGCGCTCGGCCCCTCGACGCCGGTCAGCTTCACGCTCGCGCCCGACCGGAAGACCGCGTACGGCCTCTACGACGATATCGGCCGCTACGAGTTCTGGAAGTTCGATCTCGAGCATCGTCGCCTCGCCGGGCGCGTCGAGTTCAAGGGTCGCCCGCGGATGGGGCTCAAGACCAGCTCGAACGGCAAGGTCCTCTATATCTTCGTCGCCGGCAACACCATCGACTTGTACGATGCCGAAACGTATCAGTACCTGCGCACGATCACGCTCGACGGCGACATGACCACGGACCTCTTCGTTTTCCCGGCGCCTCCGTCGGTCGTGTCGTCAGCCCCATAGCGCGATTCGCCGGATTTCCGGCAGTCGCGCGACGGCGGTACGTCAACTCCGCCTTCATCTCGCCGGCGGTGCGCGTGAGGGGGCCGCAGGCGAACCGCTGAATCACTCAGGGTTGAGACGCAGAGAGGCCACTCGCGGTCGGCCATCGCTCGCGCGCGTGTACGAACCGTCTGCCTTCACGCACAAGAACCTGACGTCGACCAATGCGTCGAGTGCGGCCTGGCAGACGCCCGGTTCCACGCCACACAGCCGTTGCGCCTGGTCGACGGTCAGGCGCAGTCCCGGCATCTCCAGGAACTCTGACCGCAATCGCGCGAGTGTGTGCTGCATACCTCTCGGACCGGCGGCTGGCCGGCTCCCTCGAGAATTGTGAATTCGGGCTTCGGACGCGAACGCCGGCGCGCACGCGCCATTGCCGCCTTCGGGTCAGGGCTTGCCATCGGACGTCGTGGCGTCGCTCCCGGAAATCCGGCGATGTCGACCGTGCCACCTGAATGGTCGCAAGCCGGATGCCGATGTGTCAGCCGCCGCCGTTCGCGGTCGAGTCGTAGCGCGCGCGAATCGACTGCGCCAGCTCCGCC
>DATFWL010000658.1:0-3841 GCA_035259385.1 Vicinamibacterales bacterium
ATGGGTGGGCGATCGCACAGCGCATCCGGCAGATGTCCAGCGAGCAGCTGCGCGTCGGGCAGAGCGCCCTCTATCCCGCGCTCCACAAGCTCGAGCAGCAAGGCTGGATCGAAGCCGAGTGGGACGTCAGCGAGAACAACCGCCGCGCGAAGTACTACAAGCTCACCGCCCACGGACGGAAGGCGCTCAAAGCCGAGACCGCTCAGTGGGAACGCCTCTCGGCCGCCATCTCGCTCGTCGTGAAACCGACGTGAGGTCGTCATGCGCTGGCACAAGACGCTGCGTCTTCGTCTTCGTTCGCTGTTCCGGAGCGGCCAGGTGGAGACCGAGCTCGCCGACGAGCTCCAGTTCCATCTCGATCATCTCGTAGACGACTTCATGGCGGGCGGCATGTCGCGCGGGGATGCGTACAGCGCGGCGCGCCGCGAGATGGGCGCGATCGAGGCGCGTAAGGACGACTGTCGCGATGCACGCGGACTGGCGCTCGTCGACAGCGTGCGGAAGGACGTCGCCTACGCGCTGCGCGCACTCCGGAAATCTCCGGCCTTCGCCTCCGTCGCGATCCTCTCGCTCGCGCTCGGCATCGGCGCCAACACCGCGATCTTCAGCCTGTGGTACGGCGTCGCGCGCTCGGCGCTGCCGGGCGTGGTGAACCCCGGCGAGCTCGTGATCCTCTCCAACCCCGACGATCAGGGTAGTTGGAACGGCCGCGCCACCGGCGTGCGGTCGTGGCTGACATACGCCGAGTTCGAGCAGATGCGCGATCACGTGGCCGCCTTCTCGGGCGTCATCGCATCGCAGAGCAGCCTGGCGGCGTGGCGCGTGCGCATCGACGGCGGTCCGCAGGAGGAGGCACGCGGCCGCCTCGTCTCCGGCGGCTACTTCGACGTCCTCGGCGTCGGCGCCGCGATCGGCCGCCTCTTCTCGCCGGCCGACGACCGTACCGCCACGACAGTCGTCATCAGCCACAGCTACTGGCAGCGCCGCTTCGGCGGGCGCGGCGACGTGCTCGGCCGGACGCTGTCGATTCGCAACGCGACGCTGACGGTGATCGGCGTCGCGGCGCGAGGGTTCATCGGAGAGACCGCAGGACAGCGGCCGGACTTCTGGCTGCCGCTGCGCGCGCAGCCGGCTCTCACGGCGGATGCCGACCGGCTTCACGACATACCGCCGAGCAAGTCGATGTGGCTGCACGTCTTCGGACGGCTGAAACCGGGCGTGACGCCGGCGCAGGCCGAGGCGCAGGCCAACGCGGTCTTCCACGCCGGCCTGGAATCGTTCTACGCCGATGCGTCCGGCGCGCAGCGGCGCGAATACCTCGATCAGCGCTTGAAGGTGCAACCGGCGGCGCGCGGCGCGTCGGCGGCGCGCCAGGAACTGTCGCAGTCGCTGAGCACGCTGCTCGCCGCTGTGGGCGTGCTGCTGCTGATCGCGTGCGCGAACCTTGCCAACCTGCTGCTCGCGCGCGGCGCGGCGCGCAAGCCCGAAATCGCGCTGCGGCTGTCGCTCGGAGCGAGCCGCGGACGGGTGATCCGTCAGCTGGTCACGGAAAGCCTGGCGCTCGCCGTGGCCGGAGGCGTGGCGGCGATCGCGGTCGCCGACCTCTTTCATGGCGCGCTCGTCCAGCTGCTGGCGCAGTCGGACAACAACTTCGACATGCGGTTCGCGATCGACCCGTTCGCGCTGGCGTTCGTGATCGCGGCGACCGTCGGCGCGACGGTGTTGTTCGGCGCGCTGCCGGCGTGGCAGGCGACCAGGACCGATGCCGGCGCGGCGCTCCGGGAACAGAACCGCGGCGCCGGCGGTTCGGTCCGTCATCTCCGTTCGGGACGCCTGCTCGTGAGCGTACAGCTCGCGCTGTCACTGCCGCTGCTGGTCGGCGCCGGCCTGCTCGGGCGGACGGTCTACAACCTGCAGCGTGCGGATCTCGGCTTTCCCGCGGAGCGTCTCCTGCTCGTGCGCGTCAATCTCCGCGAGGCGGGATATGTCGGCACACGCCGCGAGCGTGTGCTCCGCGACCTGGTCGACGCGCTCCGCCGCACTCCCGGCGTTCAGTCGGCGAGCTTCTCGGACCTCGGCGTCTTCACTGGAGGCGAATCGTCGGCGTCCGTCGCCGTCGAAGGCTACGTACCGAAGGACGAGCGCGATCACGACTCCGGACTGGACGTCATCGGCCCGGGATATTTTTCGACGCTCGGCGTACCGATGCGGCTGGGGCGCGAAATCCAGGACACCGATCGGAGCGACGGCGCCCGCGTCTGCGTGATCAACCAGGCGTTCGCCAACCACTACTTCGCCGGCCGCAACCCGATCGGCATGCGCATCTCGCTGATCAACGACGACGGCCACGCCACGTACCAGATTGTCGGCCTCGCGAGCGATGCGCGGACGCAGACGCTGCGGGGAGACATCGAGCCGCGGTACTTCGTCGCGGTCCGGGAACCCGTATCGTCGTCGAACAGCCCGACGCTGTTGATCCGGACCGCTGCGGCAGGCGCGCCGATGCTGACGGCCGTGCGCAGGACGATCGAGCAGGTGGATCGGGCGATTCCGATCATGTCGGCCGTACCTATCGAAGAGCAGATCGCGCCGCTCGTCGCGCAGGAGCGCGCCACGGCGCAACTGGCCGTCGTGTTCGGGGTGGTTGCGCTGGCGCTCGCGGCGATCGGCCTCTACGGTGTGCTGTCCTACGGCGTCGCGCGGCGCACTGGCGAAATCGCCATCCGCATTGCGCTCGGCGCGCAGGCCCACCGGGTCATCGCGATGATTCTCCGCGAGACTGCCGCAGTCGTGGGCGTCGGCCTGGGCGCCGGCGGCGGCCTCGCCTACGCAGCGGCGCGGCTGATCGACAGCCGGCTGTACGGAGTCGCGCCGCAGGATCCGCTCACGCTGGTGCTGGCCACCGGATTGCTGCTCGCGGTCGCGTTCAGCGCCGCGTATCTACCGGCGCATCGCGCCTCGAGGCTGGATCCGATCACCGCGCTACGGCATGAATAGGCAACCGGGCGCAAATAAGAATTTGGAATTAAGAATTAAGAGCAGGTTGCAAAATTAGCGCGCTCGCGGGTGGCCGCGAACGGGGCCGCCCCGCCGGGCGCGGAGCCGTGGGCCGTGACCAGTGCTTTTCTGGCGAGCACCCGGTGGGGCTGTTCGCGGACAGGACCCGCCTTGAGCTAATTTTGCATCGCACTCCAAGAATTAAGAATTCGCGACCACGTTTGCAAGTGACACGAATTCTTAATTCTAAATTCTCAATTCTTAATTGCTACTGCTGGCGATCCCGGTTGTCGGCAGCCGTTGTGTTGGCAGCCTTGGCCTTCCGCTCCGCCTGGAGATCCTTGAACTCCTGGTCGGTCAGGTACGTGACGTTCATCCAGGCGTGCGCCATCTCGTCGACGGTGCGATCGCCGAAGCCCACCCACTGATCGGAATCGGGGTTGTTCTTGTTGCCCTTGGTGTTGTCGTACCACGCCGATACGTGGATCACCGTTCCTTTCGGGAGGAGCGGCGCGGCGGCGTCGTCGTAGATGTAGTTGGTCATCCAGTTGAAGTTGAAGTTGCCGACGTAGCTCAGGACTTCGCGGCTGCCGTCGGGGAGAATCGCCTCGACTTCCATGGCCTTGCCGCGGAGATGGAAATGCGGCTGGAAATTCTCGATGAGCGCGTTCTCCTTCAGCACCGAGAAGCCCTCGGTCATCGCGAACGAGTTGGGCGGGATGTCGAGGCTCTTCGAGCGATCGATGCCGGTGAACGCCACGAGATAGCTCCGCTTGGTCGGCTCGTCGCCCTTCTTGTAGAACCAGAGGCCGATTTCCGATCCGCCGGTGATCTCTTCGCCGAC
>DATFWL010000659.1:0-70005 GCA_035259385.1 Vicinamibacterales bacterium
TCGGCGGTCCGCGTGCCGGCGCGCAGGCACCGCCCGCGCCGCCGCCTGTCGCGAGCGAGCCGGCGGCTATCGATGCCGGCGCGGCGGGCGGCGCACCCGCTCCGCCGTCGGTCCAGGCCGGCGCGGCCGCGCCCGCCGCCGCAGCTGACCCTGGCGCGGCGGCGCAGCCCCAGCCGCAACCGACGTACAGCCTCGCCGGTGCCGGTCAGCCGGCGCCGTACCTCGATCAGCTCGCGCTGCTCCTGCAGGCGCTCCGTCACCGCCAGATTCCGCCGCTGCCGGGCGCACCGCAGCCGGCAGCCGCGCCGCAGCCGGCAGCCGCACCGCAGCCGGCAGCCGCACCGCAGCCGACACCGCCGCCGGCCGCGCCGCGGCAGCCCGACGCGCTCGGACTGTTGCGAATGATCCTCACCAACCCACAGCTGCAGCAGGCGCTGCGAACAGCACCTGCGCTGGGCGGCGGCACGCAACCTCCGGTGCAGCTGCCCGTGCCTTCGCCCGCCGCGCCGGCGCAGACCCGCTCGGTCTCGCTTCCGCTCGGCGCAGTGATGAATGCGATCGCCGCCCTCGCCGGCCAGTCGATGGCCGAGCTCAACGAAAACATGAGCGAGGAGGAGCCGGAAATCCCGTCGTATCTCGTCGACGACGACGGAAATTTCATCGTCGATCCGGCGAGCCCGGACGATCGCGCGGCGCTCGTCACCCATCTGTTCCGTCTGAGCGAGGAAGCGCAGCGGGCCGGCTGGCGCCACGAGCCCGTCGGCCGGTTCGGCGAAGCCGACGCCGAACTGGATGAGAGCGAGCAGTTCGCGGTGGAGGCCGGCTTCTGAAAAGTGAGGACATGTGAACACAGACACGACCAAGGCGATGCAGGACGCACTTCAGGCCGCCGTCACCCGGATGAACCACAACGGATCGAACGGCGTGGGCGACGTCGCGAAGTCGTTTTCACCCGACATGATGGGAGTGCTCATGTCAGTCGTTTCAAAGCTGCTGCAGGGCAGCGAATCCAGTGAGGAGCTCGTCGAGAAGCTCGACGCGCTGCAAAAAGGCGATCTCGCGTCGTTGCGCGAGCAGGTGCAGATCCTGCGCAAGCAGTGCTTCCGCATGCTCAAGTCGCAGGAGCAGCTCTTTCTGAAGATCGAGGAGATCCAGCGCGAGCAGAACAACGTCGCCCGCGCGGTCCTCGACCTGGCGCACCACATGGCGCGCATCACCTTCATCGATGACGCGCCGGGTGTCGACGACGACGGCGACCGCATGATGTCGGACGCCTACCGGCGCACGGAGCCCCGGGTGAACGGCAACGGCCACGGCCGCAGGCCGCGCGGACCATCGGTTGAGCACGGCTCGGCGAGCCGCGCAGGGAGGGCGAGATGACCGGAGAGGATTTCGAATACGACACCGAGGATACGGAAGACACCGAAGATACCGAAGACACGGAAGACAGCGAGGACACGGAAGCGGACGAGAGCTGGGGCGCAGAAGCGTCCGACGAAGCCGACGAAGGAGCCGATGAAATGGCGATGGAAGCCGATGAGGCCGCCGACGAGGCCGACGAATCGACGACGCTCGGCGCGATGGAGGCGGACGAAGCCAGCGACGAGGCCGACGAGGCGGCTGACGAGGCCGCAGACGAGGCCTACATGAGCGCCAGAGCGCGACTGCGTCAGACTCAGGATCGCAACCGGCGCGAGGCCTGGGCGCGTCGGCTCGCCCGCGACCAGCGTCTCGAAGCGCAGCGCGTGGCCAGCGCGCAGCGGGCGATCCGCGCGCGGATCCGCTCGATTCCGATTCACCGTCGCACCCGCGTCGCGACGGTCGGCAGCCTGCAGGGCGCAGGCGTCGTCACCGCGATCCTCCCGAACGGGCGCCGCAGCCGCATGCGCATCATTCCGACGGTGGCCCCGATCAGCGAGGTCAACCGGCTGCGCTCGGTGGTGTTCGCCAACGAGAAGCGGCAGGCGACGGCGATCGCGACCAACGCCAAGGCGGTGACCGCGCTCGCGACGGCGCAGGGCGCCGCGTTCAAGCGGCTCACCGACGCACAGGTCAAGAGCGACCGCGACCTCAGTCGGCGGATCGTCGAGGGCGACAACCGCCTCGACGCGCGCATCACGAAGGAGCTCGGCTCCGGCGGCGGCGTCCTCGACAAGCACAACAAGCGGCTGATCCGCGTGCTGAAGCGCGAGCGGCGCCGGGCGATGATGAACAACGTCCTGCTCGCGACCTCGGTGCCGTTCTTCCTCGCCTTCGGCGATCGCGACACGCCGTTCACGAAGGACAACGCCATCATCACCGGCTCGACGCTGTTCTGGCTCCTCGGCGACGACGTGATCAGCTCGTGGGCGGCGAACAAGGGCTATCTGCAGAGCCTCGCGTCGATCTGGTCGTACACGGGATGGGCCGCGAACGGCGCCCTGCTGTTCTTCCTCTTCCGGAACAAGCAGAACGAGCGCTTCATCGCCGGCGTCACCGCGGTGACTGCCGACGCGGCTGGCACGACGATCGACGTGTCCGGCGAGATCAAGAAGGACGGTCAGGACGACTTCAAGAAGGACAGCCACGTCGTCGTGGCGTCGTTCGTCGATCCGGATGCGACGGGAACGATTCACGCGCAGCTCGCCAACGGCAAGCTCACCCTCACGCTCGGCGCAGAGGCCAAGCCAGGGGATGTCGCGTGGATCATCGACACCGAGGTGGCCAAGACGATCGACTCCTGAGCCGCAGCCGCTCGTCGATGACTGCCGAGGACGACACCGGTGGCGGGCGGTTCGCGCATCGAGCTCGATGAGTGGCGCCTCCGCGATGACCTCCGTCGTGGGGCGCCGCCGCAAGGCGCCCGCCAACTCACGGCGATTCTGCCCAACGGCAGGACCGTCTGGCTGCAGGTCGACGCGCCGCTCGCGCCGGCGACGGCCGTCGATCACCTCGCGCGCCTCTGGGACGACGCCGCGGAACGGCGGCTGTCCGAGACGGCCGCGGTACGCCGGTCGATTGATCGGCTGGCGAACTCGGTGGCCGCGGAGACGGAGCGAACCGAACAGGCGCGCCTCGACCGAGCCCGCGCGCTGCGGCGCCGCCTCGTGGCCGCCGACGTCAAGCTCGACGAGCGCATCTCGACCGCGCGCGGAGAGCTCGCGGCCCGCCTCGAGAAACAGCTGAAGAGCGACCGCGAGAACATCCGGCGCCTCGGCCGGCGCGATCTGTGGGACAAGATTCTGATCGCCACCGCGCTGCCGCTGTTCGCCGCCTACGGCAAGCGCGGCGATCTGTTCGATTCGAACAACCTCACGCTGGTCGCGTCGCTGTTGGTGTTCCTGATCGGCGATGAAGTGGTCGAAGCGATCTTCGGATCGGATCAGTCAGCGTCGGCATTTGCCGTTCAGGACGCCGACATCTGGTCGTACCTCGCGCCGATCGCCAACATCGCCGCGATCTGGTGGTTGCTCGACGACCAGCAGCATCAGCGCTTCATCACCGGGGTCACCGACGTGGACCTCGAGCACGTCCGCGCGCACGCCACGCACGGCCGCACCATGTACCGCTACCGCGTGGAGGTCGATCTGAAGAAGCAGGTCGCGCCCGATCACGTCGCCGATTTCGAGACCTTTGCCGACGTGCCGGTCGTCGCCACCTTCCAGGCGATCGAATGGTCCGACGCAGCCAAAGCGATCGACCCGCGCGTCGAGCGGCTGTCAGCGAGGGTGGACGAGGGCCGGCTGAAGCTGGCCTTTTACGTCGTGCCCGCGCGCACCTACAAGCGCCGCCCGTATCCGACCGATCTCGGGAAGGTCCACATTGCGTGGATGGTCGACACCGATCAACCCACCCTACCCGCGCCCGGGAATTGAGGGCCGCCATGGCAGATACAGGAGCGCTGGGTGATCTCGCAACCGCAGTATCCGACGTCCTGCGCGGCGATCGCGCGACGGCGCTGCGCGATATGGCGGCGGCCGCCGAGCGCCGGGTTCGAGGTCGTCTGCGCGACGGCAGCGCGCCGCCGGATCAGCAGCCGGCGGCGCCGATCCAGGTAGCCGCGCCGCAGCGTATCCCGCAGCCGGCGCCGGCGAGAGCGGTGAATCTCCGCCTGGCCAACGGCAGCCGCATTCGCGCGGTGATCGTGCCCGCCGTCGCGCGGCGCCGCGATCTCGCGGCAGTCGCCCGCGCGAGCGCGATCAACGACCGCCGCGCGTTCGCGGCGCTTCGGCGTCATCGCCGCGCGATCGCGCGCCTCGATCGATCGAACGCAGCGCTCACCGACCAGGTCAGCACGCTGCAGGCCCAGGCTGACGTCACGCTGTCAGGCCTCGTGACGGGTTTCGCCGGTTTCGAACGGCAGGTGCGCAACGCGGTACGGCCGCAGGTGGTGGCCGCAGCGGGTCAGCCCCCGCCGTCATCGGTCGGCGAGCCGCGCGAGACACGCCCGGTACGCCGCGTCCGTCAGTCGCCGCAGCTGCAGCGGCTTCAGCAGGCGCGAGCATTGAGGGCGCAGGCGTTCCGGGCGCAGGTCAAGGAGGTGACCAACGTCGTGAACACCGTGCAGGCAACGGCGTTCGGCCAGAGGGGCAGCGTCTTCGCCACCAACAACCTGCTCCTCGCCGGCAACCAGTTGTTCTGGACCTTCCTCGATCCGGTGCTGCAGCGGGTCGGCGTGCTCGACGCCACGTCGGCCACCGTCGTCGCCGCGCTGGCGCCGCTTGGTACGCTGGCTACCGGACAGATTCTGCTCGCCGACCGGCAGCATGTCCGGTTCATCTCAGGCGTCGCCGTCTTCGACGGCACCAACGTGCTCGTCGTCGAGTCGCTCCGCGGCAAGGTGTCCGAACAGCTCTTCCCGGAGTTCCAGAAGCGGACCGACGTCCCGATCACGACGCAGCTCCTCGATCCGCCGAGCAACCTGGCCTCGTTCTCCGCGGCGGTCGTCAACGGATCGGTGCGCATTCGCATCGTGGTGGCCGACGTCGAGGGTGCGCTGCCGAAGATTCGCATCGCGTGGACCGTCGACACGGGAGAAGACGTTGGCTGAGAGCCCGTTCGCGACGCTCTCGCGCGTGCTCGCCGGTGTGGTCCTGATGCAGGGGCATCTCGGCCACCAGGTGCTCGGGCAGCTGCTGGTCACCAACACCAACGAAGTCGTGATCGCCGGCGCGGCGCTCGTCGTCGCCGCGACCACGAGTCAACGGAGCGTTGTCGGACAGATGGCGCTGCGCACGGTCGCGCCGGCGCTGGCCGTGCGCGTGCTGCTCAATCGGCAGGAAGAGCGGCTCGAGCGAAAGTCGCAGCGGCTCGCCGAGCGCGAGCGCGCGCTCGAGCGGCGCACGGCGGCACTGGAGACCGAACGCGGCGATCTCGAGGCGGAGATGGCGCGCGTGATGGCGCAACTCGAGAAGAAGACGAATCGGCGGCCGCGGCGCGGCCGGCGAGGTCGCAAGAAGCGCTGAACGTGCTTCAACCAACCGTGATCACGACGCCCACGCGTACGCCGCGCCGCGGGTGCGCGGGTAACGGTGATTCACGATCACGTCGCGGGCGTGATTGATGTCGCGCGACAACCGGCTGCGCCGCTCGAATTCCTCGGGATTGCCCCCCGCGTGATCCGGATGGGTCTCCGCGCGGCGCCGCCGCCACGCCTCGTGAATCTCGCGATCGGTCGCCGTCGGCAGCACGCCGAGCACCTGATAGGCCCAGTACAGTTCGTCAGCCGGCGCTGACGTCGTCTCGCGGGCCGCCTGGCGCTCGGTCCGTCCGGCGGCGATCGCCTCGCGGAACAGCCAGGCCATGCGCTCGGCCGCCACCTGGTCCGCGGCCACGTGTAGAGCGTGCGCGATGAGCGTCAGATCGTGGCTGACGCCCGAGAACACCGCGCCAAGCAGCGCGCTGCGGCCGAGCGCCGCGAAATCGGCGAACACCGGCACTCCGGCGTCCCACGCCAGCATCTCCCCGTTTCGAAACAGGTAGTAGCCCGGCAGAACGCCGAACATGGCGGGCGCGTCGCAATGGCGCAGTCCCTGATGGAGAAAACGCAGGACCGACGGGCCCGACACGAGGAGCGCGCCGAGATCGATCGATCCGATCGCGATCGCCTTGTGCTCCGACCCGAGCCGCTGCGACAGCGCGCCGTTGAACGTGTGGAGACGATGGACCGACACGAACATTACCGCGAGCTCGGACTCGCGGACGAACTCGAAGAGGTGGGCGCCGTCGAGCGGAGTCGGGTCCGGCACCGCGCGCCTGCCGTTCAGGCCGCTTCGGCCAGCCCGGAGTCGAGCGTCGACCGCCGGATGCGTTGAATCCGCGCGAGGAACGTCGACGCCGTGGACAACGGTCCCGCGATTCCTGCGAGCGCGCGCCGTGAGTCGGTCAGCGCCGCGGTGAGCGCGGCCGTCGAGGCCGGAGGCGGCGTCAGCCGCAGGCGCGTTTCTTCGGCCGTGAGCGTCGTGGTCATCGCGGCGAGTTGAGCGTCCACGTTCCGCGACGTGCTCAGGTTGACGACGTCCGCGATGCCGACGCGGGCATCGGTGACGGCGCGGCGCAGGTCGGCCAGCTCGGAACGCGCCATCAGCGCCGCGACGGTCGCGCCGGCGGCGGCGGCCGCGCGAAGCAGCGCGTCGATGAGCTCGCGCGCGCGCGTGAGCCTCGCGGCGACGTCCGCGGCCGCCTGCAGGTCGCGCTCGATCTCCGCCAGCAGGTCGCCTTCGCGGCTCTGCAGCGCGGCCAGCGTCGTGACCGGCGGCGGCGTGGCCACGGCGCCGGGAGTCCGCGGCTCGCCGTTGCGCACGACGCGCTGAATCACGCGCTCGAACCGCCGGCGCGCGGCCGCGAGTCCCTCCTGAATCGTCCGGTCGAAGAGCGCCGCCAGGCCTTTCTGTGACCGAAAGACTTGACCCAGCTTCCCGCGGACGCGTCCATCGCTCCACGTCACCGTCTCGTTGAGCGGCGGACGCACGTAGCCGCGAACCGCCGCCTCGAGCTGTACCGTCTGCACGTCGCGGTCGCGGCCAGAGAGGATCAGCGCCGTCGTCAGTTTCTTGTCGTCGCGGATCGCGGCTTCCGCGGCGTCGCCGCGCAGCACGCGCGTGCCTGCCGGGTCGAGCACGACAAGGCGAGGCGCGGCAATCGCGCCGCCGGCGACGGTGTATTCGACGTCGATGCCGAACTTCTGCAGCAGGTCGCGGAACCTGGCTGGCTGGCGCGCCTTGAACAGCGCGATGTACGGCTCCAGGCCGCGGCCGCCGCCCGCGAACTGAATGAAACCGGCGCTGACGATGGCGCGATCGTAGGTGTTGATCGCGTCGAAGTTGCCTTCGAACGTCGAGACGAGCTTGAGCGCCGCCGCCTGGTTGGCCGCGGCGGCCGGTGCAGTCGACGGATCCACGGCGACGAACGCCGCGATCGGAAGCGCCGCGGGCGACGCGGTGCCGGAAAACGAGACGCCCGCCTCGCTCTGCGTATATGGGCTTCGCACGTAGTCGTGGAACGAGAGGCGATTGCCGCCGAGCGACATCTGGTAGACCGAGATTCGATCGAGGAGCGTCGCGGTTGCGTCCCGCGGGCTGACCACGCCCGGAGTCAGGCTGCCCGAGATCGTCCGTTTCGACACGAAGAACCGCACATCGTCCTGGAAGCGGCGCAGTGCGGCGATCGTCGCCGTGAGGGTCGACTGCGCGACCGTCCCCGTCGCGCCGGCTGCAGGACTCTCGCGATGCGATGCAGCCAGCTTGCCGAGATCGACCAGCCGCCGCTGGACGGCGCGGACATCGTCCACGGCGTTGCCGGTCGCCGTCGCGCCGACCGGACCGGTAATCGTGAGGCCGCGGCTGACCGTCTGGGTGATCGCAGCCAGTTGCGTGGTGATGGCCGATAGCTCGGCCTGCGTCGGGATCGGAATCGCGCGCTCGAGATCGGTGCGCGTTGCGCCTCTCGGCGCGACCGAGCCGTTCACGGGAATCGCCATCTGCCGCTGGAAGCTTTCGATCGCGGCCATCGTCTTCGGAAGGGATGCGTCGGTGATCGCGGCGCCGGCGGCGGGCCGCTCGGAGGCGATGTCGGCCGCGTCCACGACGCGCAGGTCGACCAGCCGATCCTGGACGGCGCGCACGTCGGCGGCGTTGTTGCGGCCGCCGCGACCGACGGTGCCGGTCATCGCCAGCGCCGGACGCGGCGGAGGGATCGGATCGTTGACGCTTTCTCCAGCGTCCGTCCGGTCCTGGGTGGCGTCGCCCGCTTCTGACGCGGCAGATGGTACCGCCGGCGCGGTCCATGGGGCCGGCGACTCCGCGTCAGCCTCGAACAGCCGCTCGCGAGTCGGCGTCGCCCCCGGTGGCGCTGCCGACCGCTCGCGCAACAGCACGACGTGTCGCGCCATCCGGCGCTGCGGATCGGAGATTCTGAGGCCGCGGCGGCCGCCCGCCGCGCCGTCAACCTCGATGAACACGCCATCCGCGTGCCCTTCGCAGGGAATGCCCTCGGCCTCGAGCACGGCGCGGCCCGGTACGACGCGCTCGACCGCCGACACGACCGCGAGCCTGCCCTCGCCGCGGCTGATCGCAAACAGACCGGGGACGTGGCGCTCGGGCGCCGCCATACCGGGACGTGCGACGACCTCGAGGCCGATCTCGGCGATTTCCTGCTCGCGCAGCGGGTTCACCGCGGCGTCGAACAGCACGGCGGGCGACAGTTTTTCCCGCGCCATTGCTCCTCCAGGTCGTGACATCCCATGCGCGCGTGTCCAGACGCTGAAGCGCGCACTCACCACCGTCGCCGGTTCCAGGCAATTAAGAAATGAAAATTAGGAATTAAGAATGCGTTGAAGGAGAGCACGAATTCTTGATTCTTAATCCTTCATTCTTAATTCTTCCGTCCGCGCAGCTCGAAGACGATCACCAGATCGTCGATGAGCTCCGCGGGCCTGGCGCCGGCTGTCGAGACCGCCAGCTTCCACGCACCGGCCGGACCAGAGACTTCGGCGGTTGCGCGGACGGTCTTCGCACGCGGCCACGGCGGCACCCAGCCCGTGACCGGCGTTCCCGATCCTTTCGGCGGATCGATTCGCACCTTGAGCGCGTCGGCGCCCAGCGGCGCGCGCGCGTGCGCGAACACGATCGCGCGCTCGATGCGCACGTCGAGTCCGCGGTAGCGGCCGGAGAGCCGGCTCGCCTCGAGCGGCAACGGGATCTCGATCTCCTGCCCGGCCGGCGCGTCCTCCAGCCGCTTCCACATCGCCGGCAGGTCGCGCCTGACGCTGACGAGGTGCCGCGGCTCCGGCTTGATGCCGCCGCGCGCGAGCCCCTTCTCGCGTTCGGTGCGGGCCGCGGCCTCGAGCGCCGCACCGCCGCTTCGCGCCGTGTACGACAGCGTCAGCACGACGTCGGTGAGCTCGGAGAGATCGACGGCGTTGTCGGACTGCGGCAGCTCGATGCGCCACGTCGAGATCGCGCCGGCGCCTTCGAACGGCAGGTAGCGATCGTCGTCGAAGCGGAGATGGAAGAGGCCGGCATCGGCGTCCGGCCGGCTCGTGGCGACAACCTGCAGCGGCGCCGGGTTGACCATGAAGCGCGAGTCTTCGGCGTCGGCCGACTGCGCGTAGGAGCCGCTCGCGTTCGCGTCGGTGCGGATGCGGTTCTCGAGCAAGGTCAGCGTGCAGTTCACGTTGCGGTGCGGCCTGAGCGCGCCGGCGACGGTCACGCTCACGGTCTTCGTCCGGCGGAAGTAGTGGCCGGGGAAGTCGCCGTCGAGCAGCGCTTCGCTCACCTCGATCTGGCAGCGGCCGGTCGCCATCAGCTCCTGCAGCGAGAGCGGAAAGTCTTCGCGCAGCGAGACGTGGCGCGTGATCTCGAGCGCGCGCCGGTCGCCCTCGACATACGCGGCTTCCATCCGCCGGAGATCGACCAGCAGGCGCTCGCCGGCGAACAAGCCTTTCTTGAGACTGTCCCAGTAGGAGAACTCGATGAACGAGGACGAGGGATCGCCGCGCTCGAAGCGGAAGGCGCGCTCGGCCTGCTGCGCCGCGTCGAACGCGACTTTGTAGGCCTGGAAGTAGACGCCGGACAGCTGCCCGAGCATCCAGCCGTAGAGCTGCTCGCTGGTGTACTTGTCGCGCAGGTACGCCTGCACCTTCTTCGCGCTGTCCACTTCGAGGTCGTGATGGCGCAGCTCCGCCGAGCTGATCTCGAGCTTCAGCTGCGTCTCGGCGATCCGCTTGTCGACCTGCGCCTTCTCCTTGGTGAGGAGCTCGAGCTCGTGCTGCCATTCCTCGCGGCGGCGCTGGTACTCGGCCTGCTGTGCCGCGAGGTCGGCCTCCGTCTCGTTCTTGCTCATCACCTTTTCGAGGCTGGCCGAGAACGCGCCCGCGATGTCGCCGAACATCTGGCCGCCGAGCTGCAGCGTGACGAACGGCGAGCTGAATCCGCCGGCGGCGCCGGACTGGAACTCCGGAATCGCCTTCATCACCTTCTCGACCAGGTCGACGCCCTCGGCGACTGCGGAGATCACCTGCGCGGCGGACAGCGACTTCTGCTGCGCCTCTTCCTGCGGGTTCATCAGCGTCTGCAGCTGCGTGTTCAGGTGCTGCATCTGCATGTCGATGTGCTCGCGCTGCAGCGACAGCTCGGCGAGCGCCTCCTCGACCTGCCGCACCTGCTTCTTCTTGATGTCGCGCACGGCGTCGAGCAGCAGCGTCTCGTTCGAGGCGCGCAGCGATGCCAGCCCCTCGGCGTCGCGGCGCTCGAGCACGGTCAGGGTCATCGCGCCGAAGCTGCGGATCTCTTCGGCAAGGCGGATCGCGCGCCCGAGCAGGAACCGGAACCGGTAGTGCGGCGGCGGCGCGTTGAGGCTTGCGATCACGCTGCCGAGATCGACGCCGGCGGCGGCCGCCCGCACGAGCAGGCCCGGATCGATCGGCGGCTCGAACAGTGGCAGCTGGCGCACCACCCCCTGGATGTTCATGCAGTTGCGGATCTTGAACAGCCGGTCGGCGACGGTGTCCCAGTACTTGTCCAGCTGCGGGTTCGGCGGCGTGCAGAAATACTGCGTCGCCATGCCGAGCACCGCGGTTGCGGCGCCGGTCTCCGGTCGCGCATTGATGCGGAACGGCCGGCGCACCTGCAGGTTCTCGAGCCGCACCTCGAAGTTCGAGAACAGATCGAGGCCGTGGCGCATCTGCTGGAAGGTGAGCGGCGGCTTCGAGACGATCGGCGGAATCTTCTCCGGGCGCGACCCGAGAATGTTGGCGGCGAGGATGTAGATCTGCGTCGCTTCCTGGATCGACTCCATCGAGTCGCGCCGGAACAGCTTGTCGCCCCACTCGACCAGGTTGTCGATGTACTTCATCACCACCGCCTTCTGGTAGGCGGCGATGCGCAGGCGCGCGATGACGTGCGGGGAGAACGGTTTCTCCCACCACGCCGACAGCTGATCGCGCACCTGCTTCTGGCGGTCGATGATTCCGGCGTTGTCGCCGGAGTACGACAGCAGCTGCATCAGCTCGCGCGCGCTGTCGTACTCGTTGTTGTCGTAGAACGGCGCGAACCGCCAGTAGCGCCGCGGGCTCGGCGCGCTCGAATCGGTCGTCGGATCGAAGATGAAATGGAACCAGCGCTGCGCTTCCTCGTGCCGGCCGTCCTTGGCGAGCCGCACCGCCACCTGCAGCGGCGCGTGAAAGAACAGCTCCCAGTTGTACGACCCGTAGGGGCTGTCTGCGTCGAAGGCGACATCGAGATGCGGCAGCTTCTTCTCGAAGAGCAGCGGCCCGACGGCATAGTGGCGCTGGAACCAGTTGGGACGGCGCGGCACCCACAATCCGTCGCGCATTTCGTGATCGACGCCGATCGGCGGCCGCGTCGTGCTGAAGTCGAGCAGCCCCTCGATGCCTTTCGCCTTCAGCGTCTCGAGGAGGCGGCACGTGTCGGGATGCTCGAACGGCGTGAACTGCAGCCGCCGTTCGTGGTAGCCCTCCTGCCGTCTCATCGTGACTGGCGCGGCTCGCACGACGCGCCGGGCCGGACCGGCGGTCCGCCGCGCGGGCGGACGGGCGGCCGGCCGTGGCTGCGGCCTCGGCCGCGGCGGCGCCTGGCGTTGCCGGGGACGCCGTGCCTCTGCCGCATCGTCGGGATGCCACGCTTCGTCCTGCAGATCCTCCCAGGCGTCGAGCGCCTCGAACGTGAGCATCGACTCGTCGATCTCTTCACGCCGCCCCCGTCCGCCGCGTCCGCCGCGCCGCGCCGGCGGCGCCGGACGTGACTGCGGCCGGCGCGACGGACGCGCCAGTACGACCGGGCGCCGCACGAACAGCGGCATCGCGACGTTCTTCGGCGCGTGGTAGTCGGCGTACACCGGGCGCACGAAGTAGCTGCGGAAGCGATCCTGGAAGAAGAACGGGTAGAGGCCGCGCTCCTCCGGATGTTTCGGGTCGGTCACCGGGATGACGCTGACGTCGCGACGATCGTGGCCGCGCTGCAGCGCGACCGCGAGGCCGCTCGCGTCGGTCGGCGGAAACGCGAGCAGCGCGCCGCCGTGACCGAACGGCGCGAAGCCCATCCCGGCTACGCGGTAGCCGGACGGCGCGTTGACGATGCCGCCGTCGCCGAGGCGGAACGGATGGGAGGCGCCGCTGCTCCTGACGTTGCCGAGCGCCGTGTGCACGACCAAGCGGCGGAAGATGTTGCCCGTCCGCGTCTTCGCGTCGACGACCGTGGCCCGCCTGATCGCTTTCGTCCGATCGGGCACCAGCGCGCCGTTGCACCCGTTCAGATCGAAGGTGGCGACGAGATCCACCTCGGCGGGCACGAGCTGCAGGCCGACGGTCCGCATCCGATCCACCGCGCGGCAGTAGACATGGACCTGCAGCTTCGGAGGATCGCCACTGGCAATCGCGGCCCGGAGCGTGTAGTCCGACGGGGAAATCCTGCTGCTGCCTTCGAACTTCGCCGTCGCACCGTGCACGCCCGGGACGGTGAGGAACGTCTGCACGTCGACGACGGAGCCGGTGGACATCCGTTTCCGCGACCACTTGCCGCGATCGTAGACGGTGTAGGCGAGCTGAATCTCCCAGTCCTTGCCGACCGCCGGCGGCGGCCCTTCGGTCTTGCGATCGAGCGGCGGCAGCTCCTTGTTCACTTCGCGGAACATCGTCCAGAAGAGATGCATCCGCCGGTTGAAGACGATCGGGACGAGATGATCGCCTTCGATGTCGGCGTCGATCTTCTCCCACGGCGTCCAGGTGCGGCCGCTGTCGAGGCGGCGGTAGTACCACACGTGCGGCGCGTTGAACGTGCGGGCGAACACGTGATAGGTGCCTTCGTCCCACTTCGACTGCGGCGGCGGCGGAACCTTGAGGAAGCTCGGCGCCTGGCGCACCATCCGGTGCGCATGGCGCTCTTCGAACCACACGCCGCGGACGTCCAGCCGCGCGATCTCGTCGAGGCCCGCGAGATAGTCTGCGAACGCCGCTTCGACGTTGTCGTTCTTGATCTCCTGCTGGAGGATCGTCTGCTCGAGCGTCTGGAAGAGCGGTGACTTGTCGTCGCGCAGCTCGGGTTCGATCCAGTTCTCGGGGTAGAGAAAGACCTTGCGGTTGGCTTCCCACACCCGGTAGTTCTTCAGCCATTTCCAGTCGTTGTCGTCGATGATCCGCGGCGGCACCTTCGGCTCGAGGTTCATCAGGCAGCGCTGGAAGAACGTCTGCACCGCGCCGGTCGCCTGGCGGATGCGCGAGGTGAGCATGCACGGGTTCATGTCCACGTCGATCAGGAAGTACTCGAACAGCTGGTTGCGGTTCCTGACGCCGAGATCGCGCATCCGCGGCAGCAGATACGCGACCAGCGCGTCGCGACGCTCGGCGCGCAGCGGATCGTTCAGCGTGCGCGCCACCTCGAGCCAGCGGGTCTCGTCGTAGCGGGCCTTCACCGCCTGGACGATCGTCGTCGCGCCGTCGGCGTCGGGAACGGTGTTCGCCCACGTGTAGAGCGTCCCCGGGGCGACGCCGACGCGCCGCTGGACGTCGACCGCGCGGGCCAGCCGCAGAATCAGCGGCTCGGCGCCCGGTTCGACCGGCGGACGCAGCGCCGCGGCGGAGTCGACGGCCATCCCGCCCGGACCGAGGAACGCTTCCACCACGCTGCGCTCCCAGCCGGTCGCGAGCACGAGCCGATCGATCGCCTCGGTCCTCGTCGCGGCGCGGAACACGTCGAACAGGTCGGCGTTCGATCGCGGCAGCTTCTTCCGCAGCGCGTACAGGCCTGCGAGCTGGCGCCAGCGGCGGAACAGCGCGACCCCGTCGGCCTCCGCGCCCGACTCCATCGGCAACCCGTCGAAATTCAGGTATGGCGGCTCGCCGGTGAGCCACTCGAGCTGCGGGTCGGTGACGTTGAACCCGGTGAGGATCAGCGACGCCTTGTGCAGGCGCCGGTAGCTCTCCTCGACCGGTGCGAACGACGAGAGTCCGTCGGCCGGATACAAGCTCGTGGTCGGGACCGGCTGCTTCGCGGCGGGCCCGGTGCCGAACTGCACGGACAGCGTCGCCGGCGCGCCCTGATTCCTGTACTCGAGTCGAATCTCGTAGAGACGGCTCGGATCGAGCGCGATCGGTTCGGACGCATGCTCGGCCAGTGGACCCGATGCCGCCGGCTGATCGATCAGCACGCGATCGCCGCCGTCCAGCTTCAGCGTCAGGCGCACGGCGCCGTCGCTCTGGATGTAGAACGTGTGCGGCGCCTTGCTGCGCGGCAGCAGGTGTCCGATCCACCGCGCGCTGAATCGCTGTCCGGGAACCCCGTCGGCCGGAGCGGCGCCGCCCCACGAGAACGTCAGCTCGGGATCGTTGCGCACGAAGGCAGGCTCGCCGCTGAGATCGGTGTTGGCGAAGTACGCGCCGGTGAGCCCGGTGCCGAGCAGTGCGAGGAAGTCGCGGAGCAGCGGCTCGCCGCGCCGATCGCGCGAGCGCAGCACGACGTCGAGCAGCCGCGCCATGCCTGGCGCGCTCACACCGAGCGTGTCGCTCAACGTCTGGATCACGGTGCCGCGCAACTGCCGCGTGCGCAGGATCGGCAGCAGGTGGTCGAGGACGAAGTGGATGTTCGCCCGCCAGCGTGCCTCCTTGGGATCGGGAGGCGCGGCCGGCGGCGCGGCGACGGACGCGGGAGTCGCCGCTTCCTGTGGAGGTGCAGGCGGCGCGGTTGGTTCGACTGACGGCGGTGCCGTCGGCGCAGCTGCTGACGGTGCTGCCGCTGGCGGAGGCGGTGCCGGTGCTGCGGGTGACGGCGCGGCCGGCGCGGCCGGCGGAGGCGTCGCGGTCTGCCGGGGCGCGGATGCGGCGGCCCCTTCGAAGAGACGCGCGGCCGCCGCAGCCGGATCGGGAAAGAGACGTGCGAGATGGCGATCGAAGAATTCGCGCCGGCGTGCCGGCGACAGCGCGGTGCGTGGATCGAGCGCTTCGAGCGCCGGATCGAGCAGCGCCGCGTCGAAGAGCGCCGCCAGTTTCTGGCGGAGCATCTCGCCGCTGACCTCAGCGGGATGCGTCGTCTCGCCGAAGACGTCGGCCAACCCGCGGCGGATCGTCGTGAGCACGGCGTCGACCTGTGCCGGCAAGGGCCCCGGATCGCGCCGCGGCTCCGACTCGTGCCGGAACAGATAGGCCAGCCGCTCCGGCGTGAAATCCGACGCCTGCACTTCCCGCACGATCTCGACGAAGCGGCGCGTCGCGGCGGGGTCGCCCGGCTGAAATGGATTCGCGTCGGGCGGCATCAACCGGAGCAGCAGGTCGAGGGCGGGTATCCGGATCTGCAGCGCGCGCGCGAGCACGACGACGCGGTAGACGGCGGAGAGCCCGGCGAGATCGAGGTGCGGCTCCTGGCCGCGCCGCGCCTGCAGCGCGCGAATCAGCGCCAGATCCTCGCTCGTAATCCGGAAGCCGGCGAGCAGCGCCGACGCGACCGTGTCGAGCGTCGCGCCGGTCTCGCTCAGCTCGGTGCGATCCGGACGCAGCTGGAACGTGCGCTCGTCCTGCGCGCGCCACATGACGGCGCGTGTCGTGAACAGCCGGTCGTACTGGTTGTCCTTGCCCCAGGCGTCAATCGGCGCCCACAGCACGAGCAGCTCGGTGAGCGGCCGATCGAGCGTCTTCGCGAGCTCCTGTGCGATCGCCAGCTTCTCGAGCACGGCGATGTCGAGGTCCGTGGCGCCGAACGAGATCAGCGCGCGATCGAGATCGGTGAACGTGAGGCCGGCGCGCCGCTGCAGTCGAATCAGGCGGAGCATCCGCGACAGCCGCGCCTCGTCGAGACCGAGGATCCGGATCGTGTCGGGGTTGCAGTCCGGCGACGGCGTCTCGAGCTGCATCCGGTTGTCCGCATTGAGGAACCGCGTGCTCACCAGGTCGATCAGCTGTTGAAAGGTGAGGCCGGTCGCGTCGAGAAACGCCGGGACCCGCGTCAGCGCCTCGACATATGGTGTCGCGCCGTTCACGGCCGCGGCGAATCCGACGTGCCGCCACGGTTCGGCCGGCGGCTGCGCGACGAGCGCGAATTCCTCGGGCGACGTCCCGAGCGCCTCGGCCGCGAGCGATTCGCGGATCTGGTCGCCGCGTCCGAGCGCCCGCATCAGCTCGAGCCGGGTCACGCCCAGGTGGGCGAGATACGCGCGCGCCAGCGCGAGCGGCTGGTGGTATGGCAGCGTGATCGGGTAGACGGCCTGCTGCAGGCGCTGGTAAGCCGCGCGCGAGAGATTCTGCGGCACCGCGCGCAGCACGTCCGTCGGAGTCTTGCCGGTATCGAACGCCGCGTTGCCGCCGGTGATCGCCGCCTCGAGCAGTTCGTTGACCAGGTCGATGTACGGCAGCGCCGTCAGCGTGTTCTCGCACGTCAGCGGCAGGTCGGCGAGATCCGGCCGCCTGCCGAGCAGGACGTCGAGCGGCTGGAAGTGACTGAGCTTCTCCCGCACCGCCGGGCCCGACGGCTTGCCCTCGAATCGCTTGTTGAGCTGTTCGATGCGATCCGGGGAGCTCACGTTCAGGTATCGAAGCAGATCGACGAAGTAGGCCGCCGGGCTGTAGACCGATCCACAGTGCTCGCAGTCGCAGAAGCCTCCGGCCTGCTGGAAGAGCGTACGCGCGTCCGGCACGCCCGCGATCGCCGGCGCCGGCGGCGAGCCGAGCACGAACGGGACGTGCTGTAGCGACTGGAGCAGCCGAATCGCGGTCAGCTTGCTCGCCGCAGCCGCCTGCTGCGCCTGCGCGTGGACGCGCGCCGCCTGCGCCCGCCCGCCGAGCGCCTCGCCGTACAGCGCAATGAACTGGTTCTTCGGCGTCGTCGCGATCCGCATCGCGGAGTTCATACCGGTGCCGACGAGCAACGCGACCTCGTCCGCGCGATCGGTGACGCGGCTCACGCGCTCGACAGATTCGACCGCTTCGAGCGCCGCTTCGACATCGTCCGCGTCGATGCCTTCGAGCAGGGCGGGATCTGCCGCCGCACGGTCGCGGATCGAATCGCGATGAAAGTCGTGGGCTGGCACGCGTCCGATCAGCGTCCGCGCGGCGGGGGTGACGTCGTCGGACTCCGCAAGTCGCTGCTGAATGAATCGGCTCGGATAGGTGTCTTCGAGCGTGTCGAGGATCGCTTCCGCACGCGCCTCGATGCGCTGCTGCGCCTCCTCGCTGGTTTCAGCGTCTTCGCCCTCGTCCTCGGACGGACCTTCCTCCGCCTCGACGTCCTCCAGCAGCTCGCACCATTCGTCGAAGCTGAAGCGGGTGAGGTCTTCCGGCTGCTGCCACCGTCCGGTCCGCCGGAGCGCCTGCATCCGCTGCAGCACCGGCGCATCGGGCCCGACGATCGTGCTGAGGCGAACCGCGACTTCCATCTCGCGGGCCACGTCGTCGCCGACGCCTTCCGCGGCGGACGCCCCTTCCGTGAACGACGCCCAGAAGTCCGAAGGGCTGCCGGTACGGGTCTGGTAGCTGCGCAGGACGCCGGCAATGGCGTCGCGCGGCAGGTTCGCCGTCGCCAGTACTTCGCCGAGCCCCGGATACATCGCGCGCGCGTCGGGCCGCAGCGCGCGGTCGACGACGTGATGTGCGATCTGTTCGACGATGGCCTCGACGTCGCCAAGCGCCGCTCGATCGACGATCCCGGTTGCCGCCGCCTCATCGATCGTCGTGCGGAGCTCGTGGATCGGAACGTCGACCAGGTCCTCGAGCTGGAGGCTCATGCCGCTGCGCCCGAGCGCGTAGTAGGCGGGTGCGGGCACGTTGGTCGCGGATTCGAGCGCGCGCGCCTGCTGGAACATCGCCAGGCGCTCGGCGTCGACGTCGAGCCAGTCCGACACCTCCTCGAGAACCTCGGCCTCGGCGCCATCCAGGCCGGGTGGACCGCTTCGCAGGCTCCCGGTGATTCGCTGCTCGAGCAGGGAGTACTCCGAGGGGAGCGCAGCAGCGCGCGGCGGCCGGATGTCGACGCGCATGCGGCCGGGCCGGGCCAGGATCGGCGTCGATTCCGCGATCAGGTCGCCGTGTGGCGAATACAGACGAACGGTCAGGCTGGTGTCGGAGGATCCGGCATGCGCGGGTCGCTCGAACGCCATGCGGTAGCGGCCGGCGCTGTCGACGCCGGCGTGCGCGACGACGGTCTCGTCCAGCGTTCCATCGCGGAGCGTCTTCAGGACGGCGCGAACCGTCGCCTGCTCGAACGGGGGGCCCTTGACGTGCCCGACGACCTCGTAGTGAACCGCAACGTCGGGATCGCTCGACGCATCTTCGAGGTCCTCGGATGACGGCTCCGACGGGACCGTCAGCTCGATCTGATTGTGGCGTTCGCCGAAGGGCAGCTGCCGTGTCTCGCGGAGGACGATTCGTCCGCGATCGACGACGCGCCACTCGACGTCATGCGGTTCGTCGCGGCGCACCGCCAGGCGGCCGGGCAGCCGGACGCGGAAGGTGCCCGCAGGATCGCTGCGGCTGGCAGCGATGAGACTCGGGCCGCGCCCGTTGCCGCCCCACAGTTCGACGCGGAGACCGGCCAGCGCCGCTCCGGTGTCGCGATCGGCGACGAAGCCGCGAACCGTCAGAATGTCTGGAGGGCTCATGCGCTCGACGATCCCGGACGCGCCAGACTCCGCGGTCGGCACGACTGCGAAGGCGCATGGTAGTCAGGGGCGTGCGCATGCGTCTGTACGCTGGATCACTGTCACCCGACATGGCTGATGGCTGATGGCTGATGGCACGTGGTGGATGGCAGATGACGGATGGCGATGGTCCATTAACCCTATGCCATCAGCCATCAGCCATCAGCCATGTCGGGCAAACAGATCTCCGTTCAGGTACTTGAGGCCTGTGTCGACGGCGACGGTCGCGACGTTGTGGCCGGCGCCCAGCTCGGCGGCGCACTGCAGCGCGGCGACCACGTTCAGGCCGGTGGAGGTACCGGCAAAGATGCCTTCCTCTCTGGCGAGGCGGCGCGCCATCGCGCGCGCTTCTTCTTCGTCGATCGCGCGCGCTTCGTCGTAGTCGCTTCTGGTGAGGTGCGGTGGAACGAACCCCGGCGCCGTGCCCTCGACGCGATGCGCCCCGCCGCGGCCGGTGGTCAGCACCGGCGAGCCGTCCGGCTCGAGGGCGACGATCCGGGCTCGCGACCCACCCGCTTTCAACGCACGTGAGACGCCGACGAGCATGCCCGCCGTTCCCACCGCGCCGCAGAACACGCTGATTGATCCGATCTGATCGAGCAGCTCGACGCCGATCTGCTGGTAGCCGTTCAGTGCGTCGGCATTGTGGAACTGGTCGGTCCAGAAGGTGTTCGGTTCGTTGCGGAGCACGTCGATGCGCGCGCGGAACCTGTCGAACAGGCGCGGCGTCACCTTGCCGCCGTCGCTCGGCACGATCTCGACACCGGCGCCGAACGCTTCCATCGTCTGGATTTTCTCGCGCGCGAACGCGTCGGACGACAGCGGCGCGAAGGCGTAGCCTTTGACCGCGCAGACCATCGCCAGCGACGATCCCGTGCTGCCGCCGGTGTACTCGATGACGCGCATGCCCGGCCTGAGCGCCCCGCGCGATTCGGCGCCTTCGATCATCGCGAGCGCCATCCGGTCCTTGTACGACCCGGTCGGATTGAAGTACTCGAGCTTCACGAACACGTCGCCGCTGCCCGGCGGCACGATCTTGTTCAGGCGGACGACCGGCGTGTGGCCGATGGTGTGGAGGATGGATTCGGCAACTGCGGTCACTGACATCGGAATGGTCACTCCTATTGAGAGGTCCGGCTAAAGCCTGGGGTAGGGCCTAGGGGCTAGGGCTGGTGGCTCGTTGCAATCCAGCGTTACGGCTAGCCCCGAGCCCCAAGCCCCGAGTCCCGTCTCGTAGTGTCCGGCTTCAGCCAGACCTCCTTCATCGCACCCATAACGTCTGCATCGTGGTCGGACTGCCGCAGCGCTCGAACCAATCGATCCCTTCGCTCACGAGATCGAACTTCAGTGCGTAGCGCCCGCGCCGCTGCGGCGCCGGAATCTCGATCGGCACGTCCGCGACCGCTCCGGGACCAAGCGTCTGCGGCAGCCACGCGCGCGCGAAGTCGCGGTCGAGGACGCTGCCGTCCGTCGCGCACAGCTGCGCGCCGAGGCGGACGAGCCGGCGGCCGTAGGTGGCCTGCGCCGGAAACGGGCGCGTCGACAGGTTGCGGACGCGCGTCTCGACCGCGAGCGGCTGACCGGCCCGGGCGATCAGCGGGACGCCCGGCACCGGTCTGCGGACGTCGATCGCCGCACGCGGTGTCGCGCCGACGATGGCATTGCCGAGATTGTTGTCGTCCCAGATCTCGTGGCGGATTGCGGCGAGCTCCGGCGCTCCGGGGACGAACCGCCGCGAGTAGGCGGTCTCGGGATGATCGGTCAGCTCCCAGCACAGCCGGTCGACGCCGATCTCTGCCGCCAGCTGCCGTGCCCGCGCCATCTCGGCATCGCCGTCGTTCCACCGGAAGAGGATGTACCTCCAGTTGAGGAACGGCAGGTCCCGTCCTGCGCTCCGCTTCTCGTCCACCATCGCGCGCAGGTTGGCGATCGCGACGTCGAAGCGTCCGCGCTGCCGGTACTTGACGTAGCTCTCGTGCGTCGCGCCGTCGATCGAGAAGGTGACCTCGTCGATGCCGGAGTGCACGAGCCGCCGCGCCTGCGCTTCCGACAGGGCGAGCCCGTTCGTGCTGGTGTACAGATAGATGTGCGGGAATTTCTGCTTGATGTACTCGCACATCTCCACGGCGCGCTTGTGGAGGAACGCCTCGCCGTAGTTGAAGAAGTCGATGCGGACGAGCGACGGTCCGGCCTCGTCGACTACGCGGCGGAACAGATCGAAGTCGAGCATGCCGGCCTGCCGCGTGCGGGTGATGCCGGTTTCGGGCGCGCAGCACGCTTCGGTGCACGAGATGTTGCACGCGGCGGTGCACTCGATATAGAGCCGTGACGGCAGCGGTCCGGCGTCGACCGATCGGCGCGGCGGCTCCTCGTCCTTCTTGAGCGGCAGCTTCAGCGGACAGTCGCCGCAGAATCGCGACCCGCCACCGTTGAGCTCGGCGCGGAGCTGCGAGGCCACGCCGCCGGTCCAGACGTCGTGGATCGTCGCGGTTCGCGCGTCGCCGAGCACACGCTTCCCGTACGGGTCGGCGCAGCCGCAAACCACGCGGCCGTCGCAGAGCACCACGAGCGTGCTCCACGGCCAGCTGCACTGAAAGCGGGTCGCCAGGTAGTTCAGGGACATCGAGGATAGTCATTATGGCCCGCGCCGCGCGGGCCGGGCGAGTCTCGCACGCCTCGAGCTGCCGCGAAGACGCGAAGAATGGTTTCCAGCCCTCGGCTCGCTGCAGTTTTGTCCGCAGGATCACAAAACCGGCGGCCGCCGCGATCGCCTGAGCGCAGTGTCGTCTCGCATCTGGGACTTACTGGACTTCCGAGCGTCACGAAGCCCGTCGATCGGGACGCCCGTCTGGTACTCGCGTTGCTCTAACCGTGCGACATGCCGAACGACGTTGCGATTGTCATAGCCGATCCGTCCTTCATGAGCGCCATCCGCGAGACTGCGTCGATTCCGGGTCGGATGATGCCGTTCGGTACGAACAGCCTCGGGTCGGCGATGGAGAGCGTGCGCGCGTATCGGCCCAAGGTGGTCGCGCTCGACGCGCTCGTCGCGCAGACGCCAGGCGGCATGACGTTCCTCGATCGCGTCGAGCAGTTGGGCATTCCGAAGTGCAAAATCCTGCTGCTCGTCGAGCATGACGGGGAATGGAGCACGGTGCCGCGCAAAGACGCCGCAAATCTGGCCCCGTCGCGCTCGGCGGGTGGGTCCGCGACGCAGGCCGCTCCGACAAAGCCGGTCGTCGCGCTTCCGCCGGCCGAGATCGTCAGCACCCGCCGGGTGCCGCGGTTCGCGGTCCGGGATTCGCTGGACGTCACCGTGGAAAGCGGCTGCGCGCACCTGGTCGACATCTCCGTGCTCGGTGCTCAGGTGGTGTCGCTGCCGGTGCTCCGCCCCGGCCAGAAGATCAAGGTCTCGCTGCCCGACACCGACGACACGCTCAACGTCGTCGCGCAGGTCGCGTGGTCGCTCTTCGAGCGGCCGCAGCTTCAGGCGGAACCGCACTATCGCGTCGGACTCGAGTTCACCGAGGCGGCGCAACACGCGCTCGAAGGCTACCGCCAGCGTCACTGCGCCAGTCAGCCGCTCCGGAAGCGCGCTCGTTAGCGCCAGCTTCGTCGACGAATCGAACCCTCCCGACTCGTTCAAGCGCTGGTTCAAAACTGGCTCGTAGGGTCCGAGGCCGATCGCGCGAGGATCGGCCAACGCGGAGTGCGGCCGACCGCGGTCTCCGCCGGCGTTCGTTGACAAGGCTGCATCGTTCACATAACGTCCGGATTCCATGTGGTACTACCGACGGCTCGAGAGCGGGCTGGTCGTGATGCAGACCCGGCGCGAGTTCGCCGAGCAGCTCGAGGAGCTGCAGCGGATCTGCTTTCCCACGCTCGACGACGCCGAACGGTTCAAGGCGGCACATTACCGACACCACGTCGATCTGTTCGAGGACGGACAGTTCGTCGTCCTCGACGGCGATCGCGTCGTCGGCGCGACGACGACGCTGCGGCTGGCGTTCGACTTCGATCACATCGACCACACCTTCGCCGAGATCATTCAAGGCGGCTGGCTCACCTCGCATCAGCGCGCGGGCGAGTGGCTCTACGGCGCCGACGTGGGCGTCAGTCCCGGGTATCGCGGGCGGGGAATCGGCACGGCGTTGTACGCCGCGCGGCAGGAAACCGTCTGGCGGCTCGGCCTGAAGGGGCAGGTCACGGCAGGCATGATCCGCGACTACGGCGCCGTGAAAGGCCGGATGACCGCACAGGACTACTACCGGGGCGTGGTCGAGGGACGGGTGAAGGATTCGACGCTGTCGATGCAGCTCGGTGTCGGCTTTGCGCCGCGAGCGCTCCTCGAGAACTACCTTCACGATCCAGCGTCGGACAACTACAGCGTCCTTCTGGTACTCCCTGCGAATCGGGAGGTGCAGGGCGCGTCCCGGACGCATGCCATGTCGTACATCCGCGTGAACACGGAGGTGCCCGGGCCGCGGGCCCGCGATCTGATCGCCCGCCGGGCCGCGGCAGCGCCCGCCGGCCTCGGCCGCGCGACCGACGTCGTGGTCGAGCGCGCCGACGGCGGACTGGTCTTCGACGTGGACGGCAACACATTCATCGATCTCGCCGGCGGCATCGGCATGCTGGCGGTCGGTCACGCGCCGGCGCGGGTCGTGAAAGCGATCCAGGATCAGGCCGCGAAGTACGTGCATCCGTGCGCGCTCGTCACCACCTATGAGCCGTACGTCCGGCTGGCGGAACTCCTCAACGAGATCACGCCAGGCTCGTTCCCGAAGAAGACCATTCTCGCCAACAGCGGCGCAGAAGCCGTCGAGAACGCCGTCCATCTGTCACGCAAGCACACCGGACGTCCGTCGATCATCTGCTTCGAAGGCGGCTATCACGGCCGGACGCTGCTGACGCTGAGCCTGACGAGCAAGTACGGGCTCTTCAAGAGCGGCTTCGGCCCGTTCGCGCCGGAGATCGTCCGGCTGCCGATTCCGCAGCTCTATCGCCGGCCAAAGGGGATGACCGACGACGAGTACGTGGACTTCGGCATCCGTCAGCTCGAGCATGCATTCATCGCGCAGGTCGATCCGAAGGCGGTGGCCGCGATTCTGGTCGAGCCGGTGCAGGGTGAGGCCGGCTTCGTGCCGGTGCCGGCGCGCTTTCTCGCCCGCATCCGCGAACTGTGCACGGAGCACGGCATCGTGATGATCGCCGACGAGGTGCAGTGCGGCATGGGCCGGACGGCCCGCCTGTTCGCGGTCGAGCACTACGGCGTGGTTCCGGATCTCATCACGATTGCCAAGTCGCTCGGCGCGGGGATGCCGATTGCAGCGGTCACGGGACGCGCCGAGATCCTCGATTCGGCGCACCTTGGCGGCGTCGGCGGCACCTACGGCGGCAGCCCGGTCGCCTGCGCCGCGGCACTCGAAGCGATCGACATGATTCGGCAGCCGGAGTTCCTGGCGCACGCCGCGCGGCTCGGCGACGTCATGCGCGAGGTGTTGAACGGCTGGAGGGCGCGCTGGCCGGTGGTCGGCGACGTTCGCGGCCTCGGGCCGATGATGGTGGTCGAGTTCGTGGCCGATCGCGAGAGCCGCCAGCCGGCGCCGCCGGAACTGACCCTGGCGATCATCCGCAAGGCGGTGGCGAACGGCGTCGTCGTCATGCGTGCCGGACTGTTCAGTAACTGCGTGCGCCTGCTGCCGCCGTTGACGATGCCCGAGGAGATGCTGCGCGAAGGACTCGGCGCGCTGGAGGCTGCCGTCGCAGCGGTTGCCGTCGGCCCCGCTGTCGCGTCGGTCTGAGATCCGAGGTCGGCGTGCTGGATCTGGCTCTCTACAACGGCACGGTGCTCACGCAGGCGACGCCGGCCCGCGCGACTGCTGTTGGCGTGTGTGACCGCCGGATTGTTGTCGTCGGCGATGATCGGACGGTGCTGTCGGCGGCCGGCCCGGCGACGCGCCGCATCGATCTGGCGGGCCGCTGCCTCACACCGGGGTTCAACGACGCACACGCCCACATCTGGAAGATCGGTCATCTGCTCACGACCATGCTCGATCTGAGGCGAGTGGGCAGCCTCGGCGAGCTCGTCGCGCGGGTGGCCGACTTCGGCGCGCGGTTGCCCGACGGGGCGTGGCTGCTCGGCCGCGGCTTCAACGAGGCGGCGTTTCCCGAACGGCGAGCGCCGACGCGCGACGATCTGGATCGCGCGGCGCCGGCGCGGCCGGCGGTGCTGACCCGGACGTGCGGACACATCTACGCGGCCAACAGCGCGGCGCTGAATCAGGCGGGGATCGGAGTGGATACCGATGCGCCCGCCGGCGGCGTGATCGAGCGCGACGAGCGCGGCCGTCCCACCGGCCTGCTCCATGAGACCGCGATGGGGTTGATCAATCGCTCGATGCCGCCGCCGACTGCCGGCGATCTCGAGGCGATGATCGCGGCTGGCTTGCGTCATCAGCTGTCGCTCGGCATCACCTCGTCCGCCGACTGCGGCGTCGCCCCGTCGCTGCTCGACGTCTACCGTGCGGTCGACGCCAGACGCGCGTTGCCGGCGCGGATCAACGTCATGCCGCTGCGCCGCGTCGACGGCGTCGCCCGGCCGGTGCCGCTGCCCGAGCGATTCGTGTCGGATCAGCTCCGCGTGGACACGGCGAAGTTTCTCGCCGACGGCGGCCTGAGCGGCGCGACCGCGGCGTTGAGCGTCGCCTACCGGCACGAACCGCGCGCCGGCGTGCTGCGCTTCGACGACGAGGAGCTGCGGGCACTGTGCCGCGAGACGCACGACGCCGGCTGGCGGATCGCGACCCACGCGATCGGCGACGTCGCGATCGATCAGATCCTCGGCATTTACGAATCGCTCGGGCCGCATCCGCTCGGTCTGGCGCATCGCATCGAGCATTTCGGGCTGCCGGACAGCACGCAGCTTGGCCGCGCGGCATCGCTCGGCGTCATCGCGGCGCCGCAGACGATCTTCATCCACAGCCTGGGACGGAACTTTCGCGCCTACCTGCCCGATTCGTTCCTGCCGCGCACGTATCCGGTCCGGGCGATGCTCGACGCCGGTGTGCGCGTCGCGCTGTCGTCGGATGCGCCGGTCGTCGACGACGACAATCCGCTCGCAGGGATGAGGGCCGCGATCACGAGGCGTGACGCGGACGGTCAGCTGATTGCACCGGACCAGGCGATCAGCGCGAGGGAAGCCTTGTTCGCGTACACGATGGGCGGCGCGATCGCGAGCGGCGACGCGGACAATCGCGGCAGCATCGAGCCGGGCAAGTGGGCGGACCTGGCCGTGCTGACCGGGAACCCTCTCGAGCAGGATGCCGACGCGCTCACCGATCTGACCGTCGATCTCACGATGCTTGGCGGGCGGATCGTCTACGAGGCATAGGACAACAGCCATGGCACACGACGAGGATCGCCATCACGCACGCGAGCGCGAGCTCGGGATGTACCGGGCCATCGCGCGGCGCGACTTCCTCAACGGCATCGCGGTTGGCGTCGGCGCGACGGTCGCCGGCCGCATCGCCTCCGGCATCCCCGGCCTCGAGGCGATGCTCGACGCGGCCGCGTTCGCGCAGGACGCGCCTGGATACTATCCGCCGGCGCTGACCGGCATGCGCGGCAGCCACGACGGTTCGTTCGAGGTCTCACACGCGCTTCGCGACAATCGCTTCTGGACGTCGTCGACGCGACCGCTGACCACCAACGAGAGCTACGACCTGGTGATCGTCGGCGGGGGGATCAGCGGGCTCGCGGCCGCGTACTTTTTCCGCGAGAAATCGCCGTCGGCGCGCGTGCTCGTTCTCGACAACCACGACGACTTCGGCGGCCACGCGAAGCGCAACGAGTTCCGCCCGGGCGGCACGCTGTGGATGGCCAATGGCGGCACCGCGGGCATTTCGTCGCCGTTCGCCTACAGCGCCGAGGCCCTCCGGCTCATGTCGGCGATCGGCATCGATCCGGTGGCGCTGTCGGCCGAGGCGACCAGGGCGGCGGATCGATCCGTCTTCGCCGGTTTGCAGAACGCATACTTCTTCGACAAGGAAACGTTCGGCGCCGATCGCCTCGTGGTCGGCACGCCCGGCGGCGGCCGCGGCCGCGCCGGCGGCGGCGCGGGCACGACCTGGGAGGAGTTCCTGGCCAGGACGCCGTTGTCGGCGCAGGTGCAGAAGGACATCGCGCGCCTGGAGACCGCGCGCGTGGACTACATGCCGGGCCTGTCGAACGAACAGAAGAAAGATCGTCTGTCGCGGATCAGCTACAAGGACTTCCTCCTGAACGTCGTCAAGGTCCATCCGGACGTGATTCCGTTCTACCAGGTCCGGACGCATGGGCTGTACGGCATCGGCATCGACGCGGTCGGCGCGCTGGAGTGCTGGGGCTATCGCTATCCCGGCTTCGACGGGATGAATCTCGATCCGAAAGCGACCGGCCGGATGAGCTATACCGCGCGCGGCGACGCGACGCCCAAGGCGCCATACAACTTCCATTTTCCGGACGGCAATGCGTCGGTCGCGAGGTTGCTGGTGCGCGCGCTGATTCCAGACGCGCTGCCGGGCCGGACGGCGCAGGACAGCGTGCTCGCGAAGGTGGACTACCGTGCGCTGGACCGCGACAACGCGCCGGTCCGCATCCGGTTGAGCAGCACGGCGGCCCGCGTGCGCCATGTCGGCGCGCAGGGCTCGGCGCAGGACGTCGAGGTGTCGTACGGCCGCGACGGGAAAGTCTACAGCGTGCGCGGCAAACGCGTCGTGCTCGCGTGCTGGAACATGATGATTCCGTACATCTGTCCGGAACTGCCGGCGGCGCAGAAAGAAGCGCTCAAGTACGGCGTCAAGGTGCCGCTCGTCTACACGAGCGTGTCGTTGCGCAACTGGACCGCGTTCAAGAAGCTCGGCATCAACGGGGCCAACACGCCAGGCATGTACCACACGGGCGTCCGGCTCGAGATGCCGACCGTGATCGGCGGCTACGATCCGACGCCGAAGTCGCCGGACGATCCGATTCTCGTGCGCATGACGCGGACGCCGTGCAAGCCCGGCCTGCCGGCCCGCGATCAGCAGCGCGCCGGGCACGTCGAGCTCCTCACCACGCCGTTTCGAACCTTCGAGCTGAAGATTCGCGATCAGCTGGCGCGCGTGCTGGCCGGCGGCGGCTTCGACGCGGCGCGCGACATCGACGCGATCACCGTCAACCGGTGGCCGCACGGCTATGCCTACGAATACAACCCGCTGTGGGATCCCGACTGGCCCGAGGGGCAGTCGCCGTGCGAGATCGGACGCAAGCCGTTCGGACGCATCACGATTGCGAACTCCGACGCCGGCGCCGCCGCGTACACCGATTCGGCCATCGATCAGGCCTATCGCGCGGTCAAGGAGCTCACGGAAACGGGGGGCTAGGGGCTGGGGGCTAGCTGACGCTCGGCTGAAGCCTTCGCGCTACGCTCGGCTGAAGCCTTCGCGCTACGCTCGGCTGGAGCCTTCGCGCTACGCTCGGCTGAAGCTTTCGCGCTACGGCGACGTTGTCGAATATAGCTAGCCCCGAGCCCCTAGCCGCTGGCCGGACCGTGTTGGCGACTCATCGCGCGTGAGCGGCCGCCCATCGAAGCAGCAGATGCAACGCCGCCGTCGGGAAGATCGTGAACAACCCGGAAATCGCCGTGGACACCATCACCAGCAGGAACACGACGACGCTCAACATGGCCGCCACCAGACACACGAGCGCGCCGCCGAACAGCGCGAGCGGCCACGGGATCGACCGCCGCGCCCGCTTCGGCGACACGTGCGCGCCCATCCGTCTGAGCGCTGCGACGCGCTTCTCGGGCGACGGAACGATCGGCACGATCGATCGGCCGAACGGACCGCTGTGCGCGCGCGGGTCGGCGACGGCGAGGTGCGCGGTCCACGGCGTGATCGCCGCGGGGCTGTCGGCAATCGCGACCAGCGCACCGGCCAGCGCGTCGGGATTGCGCGTGAGCTGCACCGCCGTCGCGTCCGCCATGTACTTGCGCTGCCGCCAGGCGAACGCGATGAGCGGCTGCAGGAACATCTGGCTGACGAGGCCGCTCAGAAAGCCGGTGAGAAGCACCGGGCCCATGAGCGGCATCATCAGCCACTCGCGCCAGGTGAGCGAGCGACCGCTCGGCGACGGCGTCGCGGCGCGCTCCGCTGAGGGCGGGTCGTGGAACGGCTCGGTGAGCGAGCTGAGCAGCGCCAGCGTTCCGGCTGACTTCGGCGCGACGAACACCCTCCAGAGCTTCATCGCATACGCCATCGCGTGCTGATCGGTGAACGAGGAGCCGACGCGCGCGAGCAGGCCGAACAGCGATAGCGTGGTGGTCACGCGGACGCCGATCGGCATGTCGCCGTCGACCACCGACGCGATCAGGTGCGCGATCATCCCCTCGAGCGACTCACGCGTGAGGTGTGCGGCCAGCGCCGCGCCGACGAGCAGCGTCACGTGCGCCTCGTCGGTCCCGCAGGCCGCAGCGTTGAACCCGCCCGGGACGATCAGCACGCGCGGCGGCGGGATGCCGGCGGCAATCGCCATTTCTTCCACGACATTGGCGAGCCGCTCTTCCTGCAGCACGGTTCGATCCGGCGCCCGGCCGGGAACGTCTCCGCCGGTGAAGAGCGGCGACATCGTCCACGCACGGCGCAGCGCGTACGCGGCAATCACCATCAGCGCAACGCCCGGCGCCGCCAGGATGAGGCCCGTCCGCACCAGCAGCGCCGTGTCGACCGTGGCCGACTCGGACAGGGTGTCGATCTGCCGCCCCAGGCTTCCCAGAAGATCCGGTGTCGGCGTGAAGAAATTCAGCGCATCGAGCAGCAGCCCGATCGCGCAGTAGAGCAACGGCGCCATCAGGATCGCCACCACGATCGCGAGCACCGCGACCGCAACCGCGCAGGCAGTCGTGACCCGCCAGGCCGCGCGCTGATGCCGCTCGATGGCCGCGTCGAACGTCTCCCGGTCGGTGACCGTGTACTGTGTTCTCGCGTCCGCCGGATGTGCGTTCATCAGAGTCGCAGTCTAGCAGCGGCGGCCGTTGCCTCCGCATGCCGCTGTCATGCTCAGAAAAGCCTGCTGTCTCCCACGAAGACCCGAAGGCACGAAGGGACGCGAAGGGCGACGCTGGCCGCGATCATGACGGCGAAGTGACCGGACCTCTCCAGGTTCGATGTCGCGCGAAGGCTTTGACGGCGGGCGTCAGCGGCGGGTGGCCGCTCGCGCGGGACCGACCGCGTAGAGCTGCGTCCATCCTTCCGCCTGCGGCATGCGGACCAGTCGGGGTGCGATCGCGCCGCCGTCGGCGTGGACCCACGTCGACACGTGCAGCATGCCGCCGTCCGGGAGCCGGTGGTGTTCCTCGTCTTCGAACGTCTGATCGGGCGGCACGCCAGGCGTCGGCTCGGTCACGAGGAGCAGCCACGCCGGAAGGCCCGCGGTCGTCGGCACGCCGACGTAGTTCACCGTCGTGCCGCCCTGCTCGAGTTGCCACTGATAGCTCGATCGCTGCGTGGGATCGCGCGCGAACGGTGGAATGCCCGCGGCGGCGAGCGAATCGGGCGTCGGCCAGGCATTGGCCGTCGCACGCGCGGCCTCGGCTTCCAGTAGTCCTTCCTGCAGCTCCCTGAACATGCGTTGCTCTGCCGGGACGCGGTCGGCGATCAGCTTCTGAAACGGCAGCAGGTTCCGCTGCCGCGGCGCATTGCCGCCGACCCCGGCCATCATCGCGACGTAGATCCACACGCCGACGACGATGCTCATCGACGCGCGAACCACCGCCAGCAGCTCGGCGCGCGCCGACAGCGTCTGGACCTGCACACGGCGCGACGCCGTCGCGCTCATGCGAGGCTCCTGCGGCGGCTGGCGCGCGCGGCGAGCGTCATGAAGAAGATCGCGCTCACCACCAGCACGACCGCGCCGCCGGTGGGCACGAGGAACTTGGTCGACACCGCGAGTCCACCCGCGCCGGCGACGAACGCCACCGCGATGCTCCAGGCGAGATAGCTGCGGGTGCTGTGCGCGACGTTGCGTCCCGCCGCCGCCGGCACGACGACGAGCGCCTCGACGAGCAGCGCGCCGATGATCTTCAGGCTGACGACGATCGACAGCGTCAGCAGGATCGCGAAGAAGTACTCGAGATATATCGAGCGGGCGCCGGCGACGCGGGCCAGCGACGGGTTCAGGCTGTCGAGCAGCAGCCGGTTGTACTCGCGCACCAGCAGGATCGCGACGAGCAGCCCGACGAAGAGCAGCAGCAGCAGATCGCCGTCCGTCACCGTCAACAGGCTGCCGAACAGCACCGACTCCACCTGGTGGACGTTGAACTGTCGCGTCAGCGCCACCAGCAGGCACAGTCCCAGTCCCAGCGTCAGCGCGTGAAAGACGCCGATCAGGGTGTCCGGCGGCAGCGTCGCGCGCCGCTTGACATAGACCATCGCGAGCGTCGAGAGCAGGCAGAAGCCGAACATGCCGCCGTACGGCGCGTTCAGCGGTTCGCCGAGCAGCAGACCGATGGCGACGCCGGTGAGCGCCGCCTGGCCGAGCGCCGCGCTGAAGAATGCCATGCGTCGAGTGACGACGAGATGGCTCAGGCCGCCGAGGATCGGCGCGAGCACGAGCACGCAGAGAAACCCGCGGATGAGGAACGGATACTGAAAGTCGCCGGGCAGGAATCCGCGCCGCGCCAGCTCCGCGATCCATGCGTAGAAGGACGTCATCGGCGCCTCTGCCGGTCGTGCGACGCGAACGCCGCGTTGAACGCCGCGCCCTGATCGAGCACGGCGTCGGGCATCCCGTCGGCCAGCACGCGGCGATCGAGCAGGGTCACGCGATCCGCGACCCGCCGCACCCGATCGAAGTCGTGCGACACCATCACGATCGTCGTCCGCCGCTGGCGCCTGATCGCGAGCAGCGTCTCGTCGAGCCAGCGTGCCGACGCATCGTCGAGTCCGCTGCCGGGCTCGTCGAGGATCAGCAGTTCCGGCTCCGGATCGAGTGCGTGCGCGAGCAGGACGCGGCGGAGCTCGCCGCCCGAGAGCACCGCGAGCGGCCGGCGCTCGAGCCCGGGGAGGCCGACGCGGGCGAGCAGATCGGCAATCGCGCGTCGCGTGCGGCGGCTGATGCCGAGACAGACCGGGCGGCGCTGCCGCGTCAGCGCCAGGAAGTCCTCGACGGTGACCGGCAGCGTCGGATCGATCGGAAACGTCTGCGGGACGTAGCCGATGGCGCCGCTGCCGCGCCAGTTGAGGACGATGCGGCCGTCGAACGCCGCCTGGCCGAGAACAGCGAGCAGCAGGGTGCTCTTGCCGGCGCCGTTCGGCCCGACGATGACATGCAGCGCGCCGCGTTCGACGTGTACCGTGACGCCGTCGAGCAGCGCCTCGCGATGGCGGCGAATGGTGACGCCTTCGATCTCGACGATTGCCGACCCGGCCGGTTCCTCGATCACGCTTCGGTGACCAGCGCGCGAATCATGGTGTCGGCATTCCGCTGCATCTCGCGCTCGAACTTGTCGGCGGTATACGCGCCGGACGCGATGTGGGTGATCGTGTACACCTTCACGCCCGCCTCGTCGCGCAGCACGTTCAGCATCGCCTCCGGAAAGGTCTCTTCGCTGAAGACGACGCGAATCTTCTCGCGCTGCAGGAGCTTCACCATGTCGCGGAGCTCGGCGGCGGACGGCGTCAGGCCGTGCGCCGGCTGGACCACGCCAGCCACTTCGAGGCCGAATTCCTGCAGCAGATAGCCGTAGCCGTCGTGCACCGTGACCACGCGCGTGATCTTCGCCTCGGCGAGCTGCGCCGCCGCCTTCGACTTGATCACGCGGAGCCGCCGGGCGTAGTCGGCGGCGTTCCGCTGGAGTGCGGCGGCGTCGCCGGGCCGGAGCGCCGCGACCGCCTTCTCGATCGCGTAGGTCTGCTGGATCGCGTTGGTGAACGAAATGAACGTGTGCGAGTTGACGCCGCCGCCGTGCGCGGCGTGAATCTGCGGCGTCGTCTCGTTGACCCGGATGATCGTCAGCTTCGTGTTCCCCGACGACTTGATCATCGGCATGATGAAGTCGTCATGTCCGATGCCGTTGACGACGAGCGCGTCGAGGTCGATCAGCTTCTTGATGTCCTCCGGGCGCGGCTGGTAGTCGCCCGCGTCGATCTCGCCGGGCAGGATCGGCCGCACCTCATAGCCGGGCAGATCGCCGACGACGTTCTTCGTCCACGAGTAGTACGGGTGCAGCGTGACGCCGATCTTGAGCGTCGGCTTCGCCTGCGCGGACGCCGCGGCCGGCACGGCGAGCAGCGCGGCCGAAGCGGCGCACACGACGATCCGGGACAGCAGTCGCGTCATGCCGATCATCTCCTGTTGTAGTACACGGGGTTGGGCGGCGTCGAAAACACCTCGATCCAGCCGCTGTTCTGCGGCTGCCGCACGAATCCGCGGGGCACCTGCGCACCGTAGCGGTGCATCCAGACATAGGTATGCAGCATCGTACCGTCGGGCAATCGATGGTGCTCGTCGTCCGCGGGTGCCGGATCAGGCGCCATGCCCGGTTCGGGTTCCTGAATCTCGAGCAGCCAGGCCGGCGCCGATGGGTCCTGCGGAGCGCCGAAATAGTTGACGATTGCGCCCTGATCGAGCCGGGACCACTGATAGCCGGGCCCGAGCGGCGCCTGATCGGGCCACGCACCGCTCCTCGCGCGTTCCGCCTCGGCGACCAGCAGGCCGTCGCGAATCGCGCGGAACGCCTGCCGGTCTGCGTCGGGCAGCGTGCTCGCGAGCGCCTGATACGGGAGCAGGTCCTTGCCGCCGTCGCGCGCCCTCGCGGCGTTCAGCGCGAGATACGCGGCCATCACGCTGACGATGCCGGCCGCGATGACGATCACAGCCAGCCGCTCGCGTCCTGCGCTCTTCGCCGATTCGCCCGAGTGAACGGTCTGGCTCGGCATCAGCGCCCTGTGCTGCCCGGAATCCGATCCGGTTCGCGCGGCAGGCGGCCCTCGCGAAGCGCTTCACCCGCGGCCACGAGCACCATGACGATCGCCCAGCCGACCGCCAGCGCAAGGAGGGCATGCTCGGCGGCGAACGATCCGCCTTGTGCGATTTCGTGGCCGCGGTCGATCACGTGATGGACCGCGCTGTGCGCGATCAGCGCCGAGGCGAGCGGGGTCAGGATCCGATCGGGTGCACCGCGGCCCGCGAGCCACGTCCGCGTCGCCGCTGCGATCGCGCCAAGCCACGACTCGGCGAGTGCGAAGACGACCACGAAAACGGCAAAGGCCGCGAGCCGGTGCGCGCCGGCGAACTGCGCCTCCCCGGTGAAGATGCGACCGAACGCGAGGCCGTTGAGGAGTCCGAATCCCGAAACCAGCACGGTGACGAATCGATCGCGCGCAAGAACGATGTTCTGGACCGCGGCCATCACGATCAGAGACGCCGCGATCATCCCGGCCGCCGGCAGCGCGGGCGCCAGCACGTCGGACCCGAGTGCGAAGACGACCATGCCGGCGGCTTGCGCGATGATCAGCGTCGTGATGACGCGCGCCGCGCCACGCCGGGTCCGGGCTGGCACCAGCAGGCACGCCAGCATCAGGAGGTGATCGCCGAATGTGAGCGCCGCCGCCAACGCGCGTGCGAGGAATTCCTGTGCGGAGTCCGGCAAGGCCGGGTCGAACGTCACCCGCGCGGGCGGACCCGCAATGCTGATCGTCTGCGGCGCACCGGAGCCGCGGGCATAATTCACCGTCGTGCGTACGGGCTGGAGCGGCCCGCCGCGGAACGCGTTGAGGCGGGCAGACAGGCCGGCGGCGCCGTCGATCGGATAGGTAGCGTCGACGTCGACCGACGTTCGATCGGCGCCGACGCGCGCCGCCGCATCCGCCGATCGCAGCGGCGACCCGTCCTGCTGCACATCGAGGTTGCGGACGACGTCTGCTGCCACAATCGGCAGAACCGGATCGATTGCCGCCGGGTCGAGCGTACCGTCGGGGAGGCGAGGAAGCCTGGCGTCGGTGAGCGCCGTCTCCGGGATCTGCATCCGGACGACGAGCCGGTCTGCCTCGGCCCGCATCTCGACCCGGACGATCTGTTCGACGGCCACCTCGTGCGAGCGCGCACCGCTCGCGATCAGCAATACCGCCGCGACCAGCGCGCCGGTGCGGGCGGCAGCCACTGGTTTCATGCGCGGCTCCGCTCCACGGGATCCCTCGCGGGCTGCCGTCGGCGGATGCGGCGACGATTGCCGGGCGGACGCATGCCTCGAGACAGGTTCATGAAGGAACGCACCGCTCCGTAATGTACTCAACTTGGGATGAACCTGGAACTCTGCCGGAACACGCGCAGGCTCGCGGCGCCGGGACCACGTGGCGGTCGCTCCGCTGAAGTTCTCGTTGACGAGGCCGCCGGCCTCACTGGTGCTGGAGTCGCGCTCGCGTTACCGCGCCTGCGGTCGGTAGAACCGGACCCTGCCCTTGACGGTGATTTTCGTCGAGCGCCTGTCACCGGTCGTGCTGCGATCGCTGATGAACAACTGCGTGCGCGTCACCGCGCGGCCGGCGTGTTCGATGAAACCTGCGGTGCTGCCCTAGCTGCCGGCCGTCCGCAACGACCGCTGTTTCAACAGACCGTTCAGGACGCTCATCGCGCCCACGATCATCCCCAACCAGCCCACGAAGCTGCTCGTACCGCCGATCACCATCACCATCACGCCGCCCAGGAACGCGATCGCCCCGAACTGCACGTCGCTGCGGCCGCCGCTCTTCTCGGCCGCCGCCGTGGCCCGATGATGCTCGGTGATGATCCGGCTGGCCATTTCGAAGCTGACGCCCGCATCGACGAGGTGCCGTTCCACGGCGACGTCGGCTTCGCCGCTGTCGAGCAACGCGGTCGCCATCGCGTAGACGCCGTCCGGGACGTTCCGATCATGGTCGTGCGACACAACGCCTCCCAACTCCTCTCATCCACACCCGCCTGACCACATCAACGCGAGACACCGGCAATGTGAACGGGTGGACCGTAAGGTTTTCGTTTCCGCGTCGGCTCGGTGGCGGTGTCACGGGTGGGATCGCTCAGTGCGGCCGCTCGATCGGGGCCGGTCGCCGCGGGCGATACATCGCGTTCAACGTGAGCCCGTGGCCGTGATAGCCTTCCGCCGCTCAGCTCTATCAGCGCCATGGCTGATCCAGATTTCGAGGCGGCGACGCGCAAGGCGGCGGAGGCGGGAGACGCCGCGGCGATGTCGACGCTCGGTGGCCTCGTTTTCAGCAAAGGCGACCGCGACGAGGCCGAGCATTGGTGGCGGCGGGCCGGTGAGCTCGGCAATGCGACGGCGATGAGCAACCTTGCCGCGCTGCTCTCCGAGCGCGATCCGGCTGAAGCCGAAGCGTGGTTACGGCGCGCCGCCGCCGGGCGCGAACCCATCGCGCTCCACAACCTCGGCTTCCTCGTCTCCAGGCGCGACGCCGACGAGGCGATGAAGTGGTACCTGATGGCGGCGCAGCGTGGATATGCGCCGTCCATGTACAACTACGCGATGCACATCCTCGATGCGAACGGCGACGAGGCCCTGCGATGGCTCACGCGCGCGGCGAACACGGGCGATGCCGCGTCGATGCGAAAGCTCGCGTCGCTGCTGCGGGAGCGCGATCCGCAGCGGGCAGCCGCCTGGGCGCAGCGCGCCGAAGCAGCCGAGGCAGCGCAGCAGGGTCACGCATGAGCGGCGCGGTGGCCGACGGTGTTGGCGGCGGCCCGGCTACGACTGACGTGTTCATCTCCTACTCGCGCAGCGACAAGGCCTTCGTCACGCGCCTGTACGATGCGCTCGTCGAGAATGGCCGCACGGCGTGGGTCGACTGGGAGGGAATCCCGCCGAGCGCGCAGTGGAGGATCGAGATCGAATCGGCGATCGTCAACGGCGACGCGTTCCTCTTCGTCGTGAGCCCATCGTCTGCCGGCTCCGAAGTCTGCTCACAGGAAGTCGCAATTGCGGCAGAACACAACAAGAAGATCATCCCCCTGCTGTGGGAGGAGGTCGATCCGTCGAAGCTGACGGAACCCATCGCCAGCCGGCAGTGGATCTTCGCGCGTGCCTCGGACCTCTTCGATCGCGCCGTCGACCAGCTCGTCGGCGCCATGGACACAGACCTCGACTGGGTGCGCGCGCACACGCGGCTCCTCGATCGTGCGTTGCGCTGGCGCGCGGACATGCAGCGGGTGTCCCTCCTGGAGGGCGAGGAGCTGCAGGATGCCGAGCAGTGGCTGGCGGAAGCCGAGGCGCACGAACAGAAGCCGACGGCGGAGCAGTTGTCGTTCATCGCCGCGAGCCGCTGGCGGGCACGGCTCGAGCTGGCGGACGCTGCGTATCAGCAGGCCCGTTCCTTCTCGGAGCGAGGGCGGCTCCAGGCGGCGGCCGCGCATCTCCTGCGCGCAGTGGAGCTCGCGCCTCGTGGTGGTGCACCGCCAGGGTACCCGGCGACGCGAGAGCGTCCCGATTGGGCCGAAGAGGCGTGGACGACGTTCCAGTACATGGACGCGAGACGCGGTCGCTTGCGCGGACGCCTGTCGGGGCATCAGGGGCCGATCTCGTGCCTCGCGGTCAGCGCCGACGGCCGTTTTGCGCTCAGCGGCTCCTTCGACGGGACCGCCCGGCTGTGGGACCTCGGGACCCGCACGGCGTCGCGCGTGCTCACGCAGCACCGCGGAGCGATCGGCGCGGTCGCCTTCTCGCCGAGCGGCGAGGCGATCACGGGAGGCGAGGACGGGCGGTTGTTCGCGTGGGACATCGAGAGCGGCACATCCAAAGCGCTCCTCCCGGGTTCGACCGAGCCGATCACGGCGATCGCCTTCGATACGGAAGGAAGACCGGCGATCGGATTGCGTTCGGGCCACGTCATCATCGCGGGCGACGGCGCGCCGGTGTTTCACGAACGGGTCCACGGCGGAAGCGTGACCTCGATCGTCTTTCACGATGGCGGGCGCTGCATGTCGACCGCTTCAGGACGTCCTTCGATCGGCGGATGGCTCGCAGAAGGAACGGTCACTACCCGCGACCTTGCGACGAACAAAGAACGTTCCAGTTTGTTCGGCACGATGGAAGGTCGCGTCGTCGCCGTCGCTATCTCGCCTGACGGAGCGAAGGCGCTGCGCAGCCTCGAAGGCGGCGCGATCGAAGTCTGGGATCTTGCCACGCGCAACCAGATCCGGCGCATCGATCAGTCACAGACGGCTCGCTGCCTGGTGTTCAGCGCAGACGGTACCGTCGCCGCCGGCGGTGCGGACGACTCCACCATCCGACTGTGGAGCACTACGGATTGGAGCGAGCGGCGCGTGCTCGACGGGCACCTGACCCCGGTCACCGTGCTGCTGTTCACTGCAGATGGTCGGACGCTTCTGAGTGGCTCCATCGACGCGACGGTCGTTGCCTGGGATCTCGATGAGACGCCGGAGACGTCGTCGATCGATGAGAACGCCAGCGGATGCGCCGCCGTCGCGGTCGCACCGTCGGCTGGCCTGGCGGCAGTTGGATGCGGCGACGGCCGCATCCTTCTCCTGAATTCATCCAACGGCGAGCACCGCGTGTTCGGCGACCAGTCGCAGGGCGTCTTGAGCGTCGCGCTGCGGCCCGATGGGAGGATCGCCCTGAGCGGCGATGACACGGGACGCGTCTCGCTCTGGAACGTGGGACAGGGCGTCAGGACGCGTGCGCTCGATGGACACGCGGGCCTCGTCTGGGGCGTGTCGTTCAGTCCGGATGCCACCCTCGCCATCAGCGCATCGGCGGATCGCACGGCCCGACTGTGGGATCTTGACAGCGGCGAGGTTCGTCACGTGCTCGGTGGTCACGCCTCCGATGTCGTCGGCGCGCAATTCCTCTCTGATGGCGCGACTGTCGTCACCTCGTCGGCAGACGGCTCGGTGCGCCTCTGGAACGTTGCGGACGGCCGGCAGCTGCGCGAGCTGAGAGATGGCGACTCGCCTTGCTCCAGGCTCGACGTCTCGGCCGACGGGACGCTGCTCCTCGTCGGCTCGAACGATGGATCGATCCGCCTGTGGGATCTGGCGCGCGGCGCGCTGGTCCGCCGAATCAAGGCGCACGAGCACGTCGTGTCGTGTGTTGCGTTGAGCGCCGACGGGACGCGGGCGCTGAGCGGTTCGTTCGACCACACCGCGCGGTGCTGGGATCTGGCAACGGGCGCGCGAATCAGTGAACAGTCGCGCCATAGCGAGAGCGTGTACGCCGTGGCCTTCGCGCCCGACGGGTCCGCGGTCACCGCGTCGATGGACGGCGTCGTCGCGTTCTGGGATGTCGAGACGACGGAGCCGACGGGCGCGCTGTTCGGGCACGGCAAGGGTTTCACCAGCGTCGCGCTCAGCGCCGATGGGTCGGTCGTCGTGACCGGGTCCCTGGACCGCTGCGTACGCGTGTGGGATCGTGCGACCCGCTCGGAACGGCGAGTGTTGCAGGTGGGGCACCTCGCCGGCGTCGACGGCGTGGCGTTCACGGTCGATGACACCCTTCTCGCGAGCGGTTCCGCCGACGGCACGCTTCGAGTCTGGAACGTGCGCACCGGAGACCAGCTGTTACGACAGGCCACGACGACGCCGGTCACATCGGTCGCGTGGCGCGCGGACGGCGGCGCGGTCCTCTATGGAATCGGGAACCGCCAGAAGCTCGTCTTCGAGTCGGTCGCCTTTGGTGCGGCCGGAGGCAGAATCGGCGAACAGGCGGGGCAGGTGGGCGACGGTGGCGCGGTCGTCCGGGATTTCCACGCCGCACCCTCGTACTTCCTCGAGCGACACGATGGTCCGGTCGCCGCCGTCGCGATGACGTCCGATGGCCGCCGCATCGTCAGCGCGTCCGACGATGCAACGGTTCGCGTGTGGGATGCCGCGAACGGCCGTCAGCTGCGAGTGCTGAAGGGGCATCGCGACCGCGTCTGGGGCCTCGCCGTCAGCCGCGACGGCCGCGTAGTCGCCACCGGATCGCTCGACGCGGACGTCAGGTTGTGGAACGCCGAGACCGGCGCGACGACGCGAACCATCGACGGCCATACTGGTGGCGTAGGGTGCATCGTGTTCAGCTCCGACGGCCGGCTGCTGTTCACCGCGTCGGCGGACCGGACGGCGCGTTGCTGGGACGTCGAGTCGGGAATGGAGCGTCGGCGTTTTCAGGCGCACGAAGAGCCGATCACCAGCCTCGCGGTGAGCGCGGATGGTCGCCGCCTGCTCACGGCGTCGAGCGACGGGGTTCTGCTGCTCTGGGATCTCACCGGGAGCGCGGCGCCTCGCGCCCTCGCCGGCCATACTGAATCGATCGTCGGCGTGACGATTGCTCCTGACGGTCGCACCGCGGTGAGCTGTTCGTCAGACGGCACGGCGCGCGTGTGGGATCTCGAGACCGGAATGGCTGTCCGCCTGTTGAACATACGCGACCTCGAGCCGACGTCCGTGGCGATGAGCCCGGACGGCGCGACGATCGCATGCGGCTACGAAGACTATGCGGTGCGCCTGTGGGATCTCGCGACCGGCGTGGTCCGCCAGATCCTCTCGGGGCATCGTGCGGAGGTCGCGTGTGTTGCGTACGCGCGCTCGGGTGCGCGCCTCGTGAGCGGATCGCAGGATGGCCGCATTCTCGTGTGGGATCCTCAACAGGACGAGCCGTTGCGCATCGTCGCCGGCCGCCGTGGCGACGTCCTGGGCGTCGCGCTCACTGCGGACGGGACGCGCGCGCTCGTCGGTGGCGAGAATGGCGCGCGCCTCTGGAATCCGGAGCTTGGCGAGGAGATCGCGGATCTGTCCGGTCATTCGGGACCAGTCACCGGCGTCGCGTTCACGCCCGACGGCCTCACTGCGGCAAGCGCCTCGATGGACGGCACGGTTCGCCTGTGGGACGTCGCTCGTGGCCGGGCACTTCAGGTGCTTTCGGGGCACAAGGGTCCCGTCGTGGCGATCGCGTTCACCAGAGACGGTCGCGTGCTCGTGAGCGGATCCGAGGACGGGACGATGGCGGCGTGGAGCGTGCGGACCGGCCTGCGGCTCAACATCTACGGCGAGGAGGTCCGACGCGTTCTGGACGTGCCGGCGATCAGCTCCAGCGGTGCGACACTGCAGGTCGCGCTGAAGGGCGGCCACATTCCGCGCGCGCTCGCCGCCGGCGCGGATGGCCGGCACATCGTGGTCGGTTCTACGGGGAGTGCGTTGCGCCTGTCGCCGTTTCATCCGACGACACCCCTGGAAGCTCCGACGGTTCATGCCAACGGAGAGCCGTACCGTGACCTCGACGCGCTCTACGCGTCCGTGGGCCTGCGCGTGATCCGCGACGGCGCGGACGCCGGAACGCTCGAGCTCTGCGGGTAGCCGGATCGCATCGCTGCCTCGCAGCGTCGTCGCGGGACGGCGTGACCTGGCGGGAGCGCGGTTCCCAGTTCACGCGCGTGCCGTAATCAAGCGACGCATACCGGTGGTCGGCTGTGGATGCGTCGTCGCGCTCACAGGACGCTCCTCGTTCAACGGAGTTGCCAGATTGGGGGGCACTGTTTCATCGAGCGATCGACACGCCCACCGCGAGCGGATTGGTCGTAATATGTGCTATCGGCTGAAATCTGCCGGGAGGCCTTATGCGACTGAGACAGGCGGCTTCGCTGGTCGCGCTGGTGACGGCGGGAACGATGACCCCGTCGATTTACGCCGCGCAGCAGGATGCCAACGCCGCAACGGTGACCTTCAACAGACAGGTGCTGCCGATCCTCCAGAAGAACTGTCAGGCATGCCATCGGCCCGGAGAGATCGCGCCGATGTCGTTCCTCACCTACCAGGACGTGCGGCCGTGGGCCAAGGCGATCAAAGTCGCAGTCGTGAAGCGGCAGATGCCGCCATGGTTTGCCGACCCGGCGTACGGTCATTTCGCGAACGACAGGCGACTGAGCGACGCGGACGTCGCGACGCTCAGCGCATGGGTGGACGGCGGCGCCGTCGAAGGTGACTCCAGGGACAAGCTGGCGCCGATTGCGTTTCACGACGGCTGGAATATCGAGCCGGACATGATCGTCGAGATGCCGAAAGACTTCGACGTCCCGGCCACCGGCACGGTGACCTACAAGAACATTCTGGTGAAGGTCAATTTCCCTGAAGACGTCTGGGTGGTCGCCGCGGAGATGCGTCCCGGAAATCCGCAGGTCCTGCATCATGGCCGCGTCCTCGTCCGGCCGCCGGATTCGGACTTCATGAAGGATGCGGTGCCGGGCGAAGCGTACGAGACGACCAGTATCGGAATGACGGAAAAGCAGGCTGCGGAGACGCTGGGCAAATTCAACCCGGGGCTCGGTCCGCAGGATTTCAATCAGTTCGAATCGGCGAAGTTCGTTCCGAAAGGATCGGACCTCGTCTTCAATCTCCACTACACCGCGATCGGGAAGGCTGCGACCGATCGTTCCCGCGTCGGTCTCGTCTTCGCGAAGAAGGCGCCGCGACTGCGCTACGTCATGCACAACGGCCCTACGGCGGCCAACCTGGCGATTCCGCCGCGCGACGGCAATGCGGAGATCGTCTCGGAGACGACGACCAACGTCGACATGAAGCTCGTGTACGTCCAGCCGCACATGCACCTGCGCGGGAAGGATTACGAGCTGCGGCTCGTCTATCCGACGGGCAAGACAGAAACGGTGTTCAAGGCGAAGTGGGACTTCAACTGGCAGATGGGATACGACCTCGCGGAGCCGAAGTCGCTGCCCAAAGGCACGCGTATCATCGGCGTCGCGCATTTCGACAACTCCACTGCCAACAAGTTCAATCCCGATCCGAACCAGACGATCTACTGGGGCGATCAGAACTGGGACGAGATGCAGAACTGCTTCGTCGGCGTGCTCATCGATCCGAAGATCGATGCGGCGACGCTCTTCTCGCCGTCAGGACCGAGCCTGCTGCCGCGTGGCGCCTCAGGGCCGACACTGTCCGCGCTGAGATAAATCCGCCGCGGTCATCATGCGACCGGCGCCCCGCGGCTACATTTCCGGCATCGGCATCATTTCGAGGATTTCGATCGACCCGCCCGGCGCGTGCTGATGCGGGTGCTTCATCAGGAGATCGGTAAGGGCCTTTTGTGATTCGGCCTGCAGAATAGAGAAACCCGCAACCTTGCTGTCGCCCTGCTGCACCGACGTGCCTTCGATCTTCGTCGGGTTTCCCAGCGGCATTCCTAGATCGACGATGGACCGCTGCGCCTGTTGTGCCCACGATTTCCACAGGTCCATCCCGGCTTTCAACTGTTCGGGTGACGCGCCCGCCATTTGTTGCGCGGCCGGAACGGATGACTTGTAGAGCACGAGAAACTTCTTCATCGGCATCTCCATTTCTCGAATAGTACCGGCGACCTGCAACGGTGGTGCCGATCCGCGCGACACAACGTGCGGACCAAAGGTCATCTTTTCACCACGGCGGCCGGCGGGACGCTTTGACGCGGACAAGAACCGCACTCCTGACGTTCATGTCACCTCCGGCGGTGATCGACGCGCGAATTGCGATCTCGTTCGACGCCGGATGTGGATTCGCAGTCCGAACGCGAGAGCTGTCGGTGAGCCGCTGGTCGGCCGATACTCGAAGTGCTTGCCCCAGGCTGTCTAACGCCGAGCGCTCTCGAGGTAGGTGCAGTTGGCCCAGCATTTCGTATCGGAAGGGCGTTGTCAGTTCTGTCATAGGACAGCGGGCAACGTCGAACACATGATCGCCGGGGATTCCGGCTTCATCTGCAACGCCTGTGTCGTCGCATGCTCGGCGCTGCTTCGCCCCAGTGCATCTCAGGCGCCAGCGGAAGAGCGCGCGGACCGGTACGCCTTTCAGCGGCTCGCCCGACACGTTGCGCCCCTCCGGCCGCAGGAGCTGCTGGCGACTTCGCGTTCGTATGCGCTGCGGCAGCAGGCAGATCTTCAAGCAGCCCTGGACGACCTGTTTGGTGAGCGAGTCGTCCCCCAGAACTTCGTCGGCATTCGGGCGCAGTACCGACACGAGGTGACCGATTTCGCCAAGCTGCTCGAGCAAAGCCATTCCGCTATCGAAGTCGCGCCTGCGCAATTCGAAGACATCGACATCGGCGGCGGTGAAACGAAGCGGTGCCTGAAGAACGGGCTATGGCTGCTGCGCGAGGACCGCGGTCCATATGTAATCGTGTTGTCGCAGCACGACGACTATGGCCAGCGGAGTTTCCTCAACGTCGAGGTTGCGGCACCGCCCGGCGATTTCGGTGCGGAGCTGGCGTCCCGTGTCTTCGACGCGCTCGAACGGCATCTCTCGGGTGGATCCTGCTATCGAGGCCGCGTCCTGTCCTTGGAAACAACCGCGCAATGGACCGGCCATGCGGCTCGTATTCGCGTTCACGATCTCGACCCTGTCGAGCGCGACGAAGTGATCCTTCCGGACGCGACACTCCGCGCACTCGAGCGGAACGTGCTGCGGTTCGCTGAACAGCGGCCCGCGTTACGGGCGATGGGGCTATCGACGCAGAAGGGGCTGCTTTTCCACGGCGCGCCCGGCACGGGCAAGACCCATTGCATCAGGTATCTTGCAGGCAAGCTTTCCGGCCACACGACGCTGCTGATCACGGCCGAGGAGATGGGCATACTCCCTGAGTACATGGCGCTCGCACGCCTGCTCCAGCCGGCCCTGGTCGTCATCGAGGATGCCGACCTGATCGCTCGCGATCGTACGGAACGAGGGAGCGCGTGCGACGAAGTGATGCTGAATCGGCTGCTGAACGAGCTGGACGGGTTGCGCGAACGCGCCGACGTGTTCTTCATTCTCACGACGAACCGTCCCGAAACGCTGGAGCCAGCCCTCGCGAGTCGACCGGGTCGGATCGACCAGGCGATTGAGTTCCCGCTTCCCGACGAGCGGCTCCGGCGCCAGCTGGTCGCGCTCTACGCGAGAAGTCTGGAACTGTCGTCCGAGCTGACGGACGATTTGGCGCGGCGCACCGATGGCGCAAGTCCAGCGTTCATCAAGGAGTTTCTACGTCGGATCGCTCAGCACCACCTCGATTCGGAGGGGCAGGGCAGCGTCACGAAAGCCACCGCCGACGCTGCATTGCACGAGATGTTGTTCTCTGGTGGTGCCCTGAACACGAGGCTCCTGGGAGGCGAAGTTGTCTCCGATGAGGCGATGAGTCGGTCGAGGTAAGCGACATCCATTTTCTACGGGCGACGCTCAGACGCGTTTGATCGACGCGTCCTTCCCAGATCACCACGCCCCCCTTCGACAGCATCAGCCCTCGCGACCCGATCGTCATCGGCATCGTCAGTATCTGATTTCGGTTGTAGCGTTCATCGCGAGCGGACTGCCAGGCATCCGATCGGCATTCATCGATCCAGCCAGCGTGCTGAGAGTCGAGTGAACAGACTCCGGGCGGACATCAACGCTGCGCGCCACTAGGCCGAATCGCCAGTCCTTTCCGCACTCGCGGCGTAGCTGTGAGATGTCGTTCGTAACCCGGCTCTCGGCTGCAGCGGTCGAACTATAGACAATCTATACAGACTGGCTGTATAGTGCCGCGTGATGGCAAAGACGCCGCTTCTTCAGGGGATCCTCGATTTGCTGATCTTGCGCACGCTGGCGCTCGGACCTCTCCATGGGCTCGGCATCGCCGATCGAATCGAACAGGTCACGCGTGGCGCATTCCGTATCAAGGCCGGTTCCCTGTTCCCTGCGCTCTACCGGCTCGAGGCCAATGGCCTGGTGTCGGGCGCCTGGGGTGAATCCCACACGGGACGAGCGGCGAAGCTGTACACGCTGACGAAAGCCGGCCGAAAGCGACTCGCAGACGAGAAGAAGTCGTGGGCGCGCACAATGCTCGCGGTTCGGCAGGTGCTGGAGATGTAGCCATGTCGGTCGTGTCCCGCATGCGCAGCTGGATTCGGTCGATACGCCGCCGCGATCGGGTCGAGGCCGATCTCCACCGTGAGCTCTCCGACTGGATCGAGGAGCTCGCCGCGCGGTACGCAGCCGAAGGGGCGGCGCCCGACGCCGCGCGTCGTCGCGCGTTGATCGAGATGGACGGCATCGAGTGCGTCAAGGACGCCGTTCGCGACGAGCGAGTCGGCGCCTCCCTCGAGGCGTGGGCGCTCGACGTCCGATACGCCTGGCGCGTGTGGCGGAGATATCCCTGGCTGACCGGCGCAGCGATCCTTTCGCTCGCGCTCGGGATGGGTGCGAATACTGCCCTGTTCAGCGTCATGCAAGCGCTGCTCCTCAAGTCCGCCCCGGTGTCCGACCCTCGGAGCCTGATCGCCGTGTACAGCACGAGCGCTGCGAATCCCGGCTGGCATCAGACCTCGTTCACGAACTACGACGACCTGCGCGACGCGTTGCCGGTTGACGCGCTCGCGTACGCGGCAATCCCCGCCGGGATATCCACCGCCGGCAATCAGGCCGAACAAGTACCGACCGAGATTGTCTCGGGCAACTATTTCGAAGTGCTCGGTGTGCGAGCCGCCGTCGGCCGCACGTTCGCCTACAGCAGGGCCGAAGACAGACTCGCGGACAGACATCCGGAGATCGTGATCAGCAATGCGTTGTGGAAGCGGCGGTTCGGGAGTCGAACGGATGTCTTGAATCAGACCGTTCAGCTCAACGCCCGCCCCTTCACGATCGTCGGCGTCGCTCCAGCGGCATTTCGTGGCCTCGACGTCATGCGCGCGGTCGATGTGTGGGTGCCTGCGTCGAACACGACGGTTCTGACCGGCGTCACCAGCTTCTACTTCCGGAATCGCGCGATCGGGATGTTCGACGTCGTGGTGCGAACGACGTCGACGGTCGGCGCCATGAAGGTGCAGGCGATGCTCCAGGCGCAGGCGTCCCGGCTCGCGCAGCTCTTTCCTCAGGACAATAAGGGCTTGAGTCTGGCCACCCGCCCCTTCTGGCAGGCGCGGATGAACCCGGTGCAGCGCGACACCTGGATCCGAGCGGGCGGGCTGCTCGCGGTGGTCGTCGGTCTCGTGCTGCTGATCGCGTGCGCGAACGTCGCCAATCTGCTGCTGGCGCGGTCCGTCTCGCGGAGACGCGAAGTCGCCCTCCGCCTTGCCATTGGGGCGACACGGCGACAGCTGATACGACAGCTCATGGCCGAGAGCCTCATGTTGTCGTTGGCCGGCGCACTGGTCGGACTCGGTGTCGCATGGGGCGCCGTGCGGATGCTGTCGGCGCTCCGGCCGGCATTCGTGCCGGCCTCGTTCGAGGCACCGCTCGACTCGAACGCATTGCTGTTCACCGGGGTGGTCGCGTTTCTGATCGGGCCGTTATTCGGGCTGCTGCCCGCTCTGCAGGCGTCGAAGGCTGATGTCGTCGACGGACTCAAGAGCGGAGACGTGAGCCTGCAGCGCACGACGCGCCGCGACTTCAGCCTCGCGCTGCTAGTGGCGCAATCGACGCTCGCCACCGTCGCCCTCATCCTGGCGGGCCTTTTCGTGCGCAGCCTGCGCCAGGCTCAGGAAATCAATCCCGGGTTCGGTGTCGACCACGTCGCGATCGTCAGCTTCGACCTCGGCATGCTCCGCTACGACAACGCCATGGGCCCTGCATTTGTCCGCCGTGTCAACGATCGCCTGCGCACGGTTCCGGGCGTCATTTCGTCGGCGGTTGCGAGCCACGTACTGCTCGATGGCGCTGGCCTCGCCGGCAAGATCACGCTTGCCGGTCAAGAGGACGCCGAGGCGTTGAGCGTGGAGGCCGGCGCCGTCGGGCTCGATTATTTCCGCACGATGAACATCCCCGTCATAGCAGGTCGTGGTTTTCAGGAATCGGATGGCGCGGCCGTGAGTGAATTCGGATGGGCTGTCGTCAATCGGACCATGGCCGAGCAACTGTGGCCTGGGCGCCCGGCACTCGGGCAGCGATTCCACGTGCTCGGAATACAGGAACTCTATGTCGTCGTGGGTGTTGTGTCCGACTCGCTGTACGACACGCTCGGTGAACCCCGGCGCCCGTACTTCTATATCTATTACGATCAGACACCTGGACTGAAGAAGCTCACCTTGCACGTGTTGACGGCTGGCGATCCGGGGCGCCTCCTGCCGGCAATTCAGACTGCAATTCAGGCCGCCGATTCAAATCTGCCGGTAATCAAGGCTCGGACAATGTCCGATGTGCTGAGGGACGCGATGTGGGTGCCGCGGACCGGTGCCGCGCTCCTGGTGGCGTTCGGCTCCATGGCATTGGGCCTCGCGGTCATCGGCATCTACGGCGTGACCGCCTTCTTCGTGAGACAGCAACGACGAGAGATCGGGATTCGTCTGGCGCTCGGCGCGACGGAGGCAAACATTCTGTTCGTGGTCGTGCGGCGGATCCTCGCGCCGACGGCGATCGGCCTCGTCTTGGGGCTCGTCGCGTCGTATCTGGGCGGACGGCTCGTCGCCGGCCTTCTCATTGGCGTTGGTCCGACGGATTCAAAGAGCTTCGCAGCCGCCGTGGTCGTCCTGGCCGCAGCTGCTGGCGCAGCGTCAGTGCTGCCCGCTCTCGCCGCGATGCGCATGGACCCTGCGCACGTCCTGCGATCGGAATAGCGACCGCGTTCGAAGGCGCGTTCGTACGAGTTGGCGCTTCTGCAGTCGATTCCTGGCTACATGCGCCCGGTCAAAGACCGGATTGTGTGGGGGGAGGAGCGGCGGTTCGAGGCGAAGAGCGGACGCCGATCAAGAACGGGCGTGAAGGCAGGTCGGGTCGGTGGCGGCACCGCGCCGGGCGGCACGCGCTCAATCTAATCGCCGGATGCGGTCCTGCGGTCCGGGGGCGAGCGGCGAGCGGGCCTTCACGTACGCCACCAGCGCGTCGATGTCGGTCACAGCGACTTTTCTCTCGGTGCCTGCAGTCAACGCCGGGTAGAGCCGGCTGTCGATCACGAAATCCGAGGCGACGACGCGCACGCGATCGCTCGGCTCCAGGCGGCGTCCCTGGATCACAATCGACGCCGCGTCGACATGCTGCGCGGCGGGCGCCGTGTTGCGGTACTCGTAGGTGAACCCGTTCGACACCTGCAGCATCAAGCGCTGTCCGGGCCGAGGATTGTCGAACTGCTGCTCGAGGACCTGCTTGATCTGTTCGCCGGTCAACGTGATCACCGTGAGGACGTTTCCGAATGGCTGCACGGCGAAGAGATCACGATACGTGACCTCGCTCTGAGCGGCGGCCTGCCCCGCCCCGCGGGCGAGCAGGTCGGCCCGGATGCCGCCGCCGTTCATGAATGCGACGACCGCGCCGCCCGCCTCCGGCGCGCGGGTGGCGGCGAGCTCCGCATCGGCAATGACGTCACCGAGTGGAGATTCGCCAGCGGCGTTGGCGCTGCGCACGATGTCCGCCCGGATTGTTCCGACGCTGCGGTCGCCGGCTGCCTTGGCGAGCGGCGCGTACCGCTCGAGCAGCCGCGTCTGCTCCGGATCCTTCGCGACATCGCGCGTCACCACCTCGTTGACCGCGGACGCGTGGACGACCCGATCGGTGGCGCGGTCGATGCGCAGCGACACGCGGGTGATCATCCGGCCGTACGACGCGGCGCTGGTCACCACGTGACCGGCGATCTCGCAGTTGTAGAACCGGTGGGTGTGGCCGCTGATGACGACGCGGATCTCGGAGGTCAGCCGTTGCGCGATGGGCACGATGGCGCCTGTGAAATCCGCACAGCCATTCGGATCGGCGGCGGCATCGTCCGCGGACTGACTGCCACCCTCGTGAATCAGCAAAACGATTGCGTGCACGCCCTGGCGCGCGAGCGCCTGCGCCTGAGCATTCGCCCGGGTCGCTTCGTCGAGGAAGGTCAAGCCACGCGTGCCGGCCGGCGACACGATCCGCGGCGTGTCCTGCAGCGTTTCGCCGATGAAGCCGATCTTGACGCCGCCCACGGTGCGGACGGCTGTCGCGCTGAACGGCGGTGCATCCGTCCCCGTGCGCACGACGTTGGCGGACAGGTACTGAAAGCGCGCACCCGGGAAGGTTGCGCCGGCCTGACAACCGTCGACCGGATGGCAGCCGCCGCGCGCCAGCCGCAGCAGCTCCGGCAACCCCTTGTCGAATTCATGATTGCCGACCGATGTGACCGCCAGGTGCATCGCGTTCATCGCGGCGATGGTCGGTTCGTCGTGAAAGAGCGACGAGAACAGCGGCGACGCGCCGATCACATCGCCGGCGGCGACGACGATCGAGTTCGGCTGTTCGGCAACGGCTCGGGCGAGATGGGTGGCGAGATACTCGGCGCCGCCCGCAGGCGTACCGTTGATCAGACCGTTGGCGCCATCAGGCGGCTCGAGATTGCCGTGGAAGTCGTTGATTGCGAGGATTTGAACCGTAACGGCCGGCGCCTCGAGACGACGCGTCAGGCCCGAGGAAGCCAGTGCGACAACGGCGATCGCGGCGAGACCTGAGCCCAGCGTCGTTCGCGGCACGCCGGTATCTTACGCTGACACGGTCGAACACGGCGGATGCGCGGCCGTCGCTCACCGGCACGTCGAGCAATTCGCGTGTCGTTTTCCCAGCCGCAGCGCGCGCGCCTTCCTATAATGCGCGGATGATGCTGCGCACCATCGCTGCAATCGCCGCAACCGTCTGCGGACTCTTCGCCTCCCCACCTGTCGCGGCGCAGAGCACGGCGCCGGGCGACGTGCGCCTGCTCGTATCGAACGGTATGAAGGGCAGCGTCGAGGCGCTTCACTCACAGCTCGAGACCGCTGCCGGGCGCCGGCTGGCAGTCGAGTTCGGTTCCACCGCGTCGCTGAGGAAGCGGATCGAAGCGGGTGAGCCGTTCGATGTGACCGTCATCACCACCGAGGCAATCGACGATTTGATCAAAGCGGGCAAGTTGACGAGCGCGTCACGCACCAACGTGGGCCGATCGGAGCTTGGCATCGGCATTCGCGCCGGCGCGACGCGGGCCGACATCAGCACGCCCGACGCGCTCAAGAACGCGCTGCTCGCGTCCCCGTCCATCACCTACCCGCAGGACGGCGCAAGCCGGGGCACGCTCGAGCGGATGTTCGAGCGAATGGGCATTGCCGCACAGCTGACGCCGAAGATCATCCTCGCGCCGGGATCGGGTCCGGCGACAGAGAGCGTGGCCGCCGGCAAGGCGGCAATGGTGCTGACCCTGTTCAGCGAGATCGTGCCGATTCACGGCGTGGAGGTGCTCGGACCGCTTCCAGGCGAGTTCCGGTCGGACATCCGTTTCGCCGCCGCGGCGAGCACGGCGTCGCAGAACGGCAAGGCCGCGGCCGCGCTGATCGCGTACCTCTCGGGACCACAGGCCGCGCCCGTGCTCAAGTCCAAGGGAATCGACGCGCCGCGATAAGAACCTGCGCCCGCGTCGCCCTCGCGCGGGCATATACTCACCGTTCCGCAGAACAACGGCGGCTGCGGCCGCAGCCGCCAGCCTCACGGGAGGATCGAGATGCGACGCGTCGCCATCGTTCTCGCGTTGTCGGCCGGCTGCTTCGCCGGCGTCAGCGCCGACTCCCTCGCACCGCTGCTGCTGCAGAAGCCGACGCTGAGCCGCACGCACATCGCCTTCGTCTACGCCGGCGATCTCTGGACCGTCCCGCGCGACGGCGGTGCGGCGCAGCGGCTGACCAGCGGCGCCGGCGTCGAGACCAACCCGGTGTACTCGCCGGACGGCTCCACGATCGCCTTCACCGCCGAGTACGACGGCAACACCGACATCTACACCGTGCCCGCCACCGGCGGCGTGCCGAAGCGCTTGACGTGGCATCCCTCGCCCGACACCGTGCTCTCGTGGACGCCGGACGGCAAGCGAATCCTCTTCGCGTCGAATCGCGACAGTTTCGCGCCGGTGCAGCAGCTCTACACGATGGAGGTGAGCGGCACGTTCCCCGAGCGGCTGCCGCTGCCGTGGGGCTGGGAGGCCGCCTACTCGCCAGACGGCAGCCGTCTCGCCTACGTGCCGATGCGGCGCGCCTTCAACGTCTGGAAGCGCTATCGCGGCGGCGACACCACGCCGATCTGGCTGGCCACGCTCGCCGACTCCACGGTCGAAAAGATCCCGCGCGACAACTCGAACGACTACAACCCGCTCTGGATCGGCGGCAAGGTGTATTTCCTCAGCGACCGCGACGGCGCCGTCACGCTGTATTCGTACGACACGCGCACGCGCCAGGTGGAGCAGGAGGTCAAGAACGACGGCTTCGACTTCAAATCGATCGGCGCGGGTCCCGACGCGATCGTCATCGAGGAGTTCGGCGGCCTGGCGCTGTTCGATCTGAAGACCAGACAGGTGAAGCCGGTGCCAGTACAGATTGCCGGCGACCTGCCGGAAGTGCGTGCGCGGATGGTGAACGTGGGCAGCCGGTTGAGCGCCGCCCATTTGTCGCCGAACGCGACGCGGGCGCTGTTCGAAGCGCGCGGCGAGATCATCACGGTCCCGGCCGAGAAGGGCGATCCGCGAAACATCACCAACTCGCCGAACGTGATGGAGCGATCGCCGGCGTGGTCGCCCGACGGGCGGTCGATCGCCTATTTCTCCGACGAGTCGGGCGAGTACGCGCTGCACATCGCGCCGCAGACCGGCGTCGGCGACGTCGTGAAGATCGCGATGCCCGAGCCCGGCTTCTACAGCGAGACGCGGTGGTCGCCGGACTCGAAGAAGATCGCCTTCAGCGACTCGCACATGCGCATCTGGTACGTCGACGTCGATCGCCGCAAGGCGGTGCAGGTCGCCAAGGAGCGCTACTGGAATCCGGCAGGCGACGAGTGGCAGCCGGTGTGGTCGCCCGACTCGCAGTGGCTCGCCTACGCGACACGGCTGACCAACTACCTCGGCGCGATTCACCTGTACTCGATCGCCTCGGGCAAGGCGACGCAGATCACCGACGGCATGAGCGACGCGAAGGACCCGGTCTTCGACAAAGACGGCCGTTATCTGTACTTCACCGCGTCCACCGACTCCGGGCCTTCTCTGCAGCCCGACGTCGGCAGCTTCTCGCGTCCGGTGACGCGCAGCATCTACCTCGTCGTGCTCTCACGAACCGAGCCGTCACCGTTTGCGCCGGAGAGCGACGAGGAGAAAGTCGGCGATGCCGCGGCCGCACCCGCGCCGCCGCCGACTCCTCCAGCCGCCGACGAGAAGCCGGACGCGCGTCCCGCACCGAAGAAACCGGTCGAGGTGAAGGTCGACTTCGACAACATCGGCCAGCGCATCCTCAGCATGCCGCTGCCGCCGCGGCGCTACGTCAGCCTGCAGGTTGGGAAGCCGGGCGTGCTCTTCGCGCTCGAGACGCCGGCACCGACACCGGGACAACCGCCGACGACGACGGTCCATCGACACGATCTCAAGTCGCGCAAGTCCGACGTCGCCGCCAGCGGCGTGCGCTTCTTCGAAGTCTCGGCGAGCGGCGACAAGATGCTCACGCGTCAGGGCGACGACTGGTTCATCCGCAACCTGCCGCCACCGCCGCCGCCATCCGGCGGTCCGCCGGCCGGAGGGCCGCCGCCGCCGGCGACCGGCGGTCAGCTCAACACGAAGAACATCGAGGTGAAAATCTCGCCGCGTGAAGAATGGCTGCAGATGTTCCACGAGGCGTGGCGCCTCGAACGCGATTTCTTCTACGATCCGGGATACCACGGGCTGAACCTGCAGACCGCCCAGGAGCGCTATCAGCGGTTCGTCGAAGGGATCGGCTCGCGCGCCGATCTCAACTACCTCTTCGCCGAGATGCTCGGCAATCTCGTCGTCGGCCATCTCGGCGTGTTTGGCGGCGAGACGCCCGACGTCAAGCGGGTGCAGACCGGTCTGCTCGGCTGCGACTACTCGATCGAGAACGGCCGCTACCGATTTGCGCGCGTCTTCAACGGCGAGAACTGGAATCCGCAGGCGACCGCGCCGCTCACGCAGCCGGGTGTGAACGTCGCCGCCGGCGAGTATCTGCTGGCGGTCAACGGCCGCAACCTCACCGCCGCCGACAACGTGTACGGCTTCTTCGAAGCGACGGCCGGCAAGCAGGTCCAGATTCGTGTCGGGTCGGATCCCGGCGGCAACGGCGCGCGAACCGTCACGGTCGTGCCGGTCGCGAACGAAAACCGGCTCCGCAATCTCGCGTGGATCGAAGGCAACCGCCGCAAGGTCGACGAGATGACCGGCGGCCGTGTCGCGTACGTCTACCTGCCGGACACCGCGTTCGGCGGGTTCACGAACTTCACCCGCTACTTCTTCGCGCAGGTCGACAAGCAGGCGGTGATCGTGGACGAACGCTTCAACGGCGGCGGCGCGCTGGCGACGGACATCGTCGAATTCCTGTCGCGGAGGCTGCTCTCGAGCGTCGCGACCCGCGACGGCGGCGACGAAGTCGAACCGCAGGGCGCCATCTTCGGACCGAAGGTGATGTTGATCAACGAGTTCGCAGGCTCCGGCGGCGACGCGATGCCGTGGTACTTCCGGCGCGCTGGCGTCGGCAAGTTGATCGGCAAACGGACGTGGGGCGGACTGGTCGGGCGCGCGTTCGCGCCGCCGCTGATGGATGGCGGCATCGTCACCGCGCCGTCGTCGGCGGTGTGGGATCCGGAGCAGAGCCAGTGGATTGCCGAGAATGTCGGCATCAGCCCGGACATCGAGGTCGAACACGAGCCGGCGGCCGTGCGGCGCGGCCACGATCCCCAGCTCGAGCGCGCCGTGCAGGAGATTCTGGCGGAGCTGCAGCAGCATCCGCCAAAGCCGCTGACGCGACCAACCTTTCCGAAGTATCGAACGATGAAATGACCAGAACCTGACCCGTCACGGGAGGGGTCGCCGAGCACACAGCGATCCCCACCCCGCGACAGCGGTCCCACACGACTCGCAGCTAACTGTGCGGATCCGCGCCGCCGCCGCCGCCGCAGGCGATTGCTGCGACAATCGTACCGGTCTCGAGTTTGCGATGAATGCGCTCCACCGGCAGGCGATTGTTCAAGGAGTGTTCGGGACGCTCCTTTTTGTCGTCCTCATCTTCTGGCCGGCCGGTACGTTCGGCTACTGGCAAGGCTGGCTGTTCCTGGGGGTCTTTGCCGCGTCGACCGTCGGCTTCACCGTGTACCTGGCGATCTACGACAGGCCGCTGCTCGAGCGCCGGATGAAGGCCGGGCCGCAACATGAGCGGGAGTGGTCCCAGAAAATCATCGTGTCGCTGGTCTTCCTGGCGTTCTTCGCGTCGATCGTCCTGCCCGTGTTCGATTACCGATACGCGTGGTCGCCGGTTGCGCCGTGGGTGTCGATTCTCGGCGACGTGGTCATCGTGCTGTCCTTCCTGTTCATCTTCTGGGTGACCCGGGTCAACAGCTTCGCGGCGTCCAACATTCGCGTGGAGAAAGATCAACGAGTGATCGACACCGGACCGTACGCGCACGTGCGTCATCCGATGTACGCCGGCGCCATCTGGCTTTTCGTCGGAATGCCGCTCGCGCTCGGTTCGTGGTGGTCGCTCGGCCTCATCGTGCCCTTGATGGCCGTGCTCGCGTGGCGGCTTCTCGACGAGGAGAAAATCCTGCAAAGAGATTTGCCCGGGTATACGGAATACATGCGCAGGGTACGCTTTCGCCTGGTTCCGTTCGTGTGGTAGATCGGGTCCACGAGGGCTGTCGATGAGCCCGCCGATTGCACATGGCTTCGCAACCTGATCGTCGCGACGGCTCATGAGGCCGGAGCCCGGAATGCGTCAAAACGACGTCCTTGAACGGTCGAAGCCCGCTCCGAATGTGTTGCGCCGATCCGGGCATTCGGGGCGCGGCACGAGCCGATCGCTGGAAGCGCGCAATCGGCGGCTGCTCCGCGCGAGGGATGCCATGGATCGCACCTTTGCGGAGCCGCTCTGCGTTCCTCGTCTCGCGCAGATTGCGGAAGTGTCCGAGGCGCCACATTCGAATCGTGCAGCTGAAGGTCGGATCGTAAATGAGGAATCTCACCGTCGCCTGACCGCCACGCGAGGAGATCGCCGAGCGCGCACGGCGATCCCCTCTCCGGACGCCTCCCAAACGGGCGCTACTGCTATTTCTGCCGGAAGATCTCGTACACGTTGCCGCTCGACAGCGACACGACGTAGAGCGTGCCGGACGGGCTGGTCTGGATGTCGGTTCCGACGCCGAAGCCGGTGCCGAAGCGGAGCGATTCGCTTTCCGTCGGATCGAACTTCGCCGAGTTGTCCGCGACGCGATCGTCGAGCCGGTGATCGTCGACGCCGATCTTTCGGCGGTTCCCGGTCAGGTTGAAGTGGAAGAGATACCCGGCGTCGAGCACTGGCGTTGCGGCGCCGACGAACAGGTCGCCGGAGTACTGCGGGCCGAGCCCACGCCCGTCCATGAACCCGATCGCCGCTGGCGCGACGGCAAACTTCCAGCTGAACTGCGGATCGACGTAGTGGGCGTTGGGCAGCATGAAAAGCCGCGCGCGCGCTTCCTCCGGCGTGTCCGCGATGTTGGTTGGCGGCCACCGCAGTTGCTGGAGATCACGCGCACCGAGCGTCGTTTCGATCTGCTTGAACTCCGCGACCCGCGAGATCGGTCCCATCACCTGCACCCAGCCGAGATTCGACCCGGGCTCGATGCGATTCACCTCGTCGAAGGTGTCGTCGCCGTTCTGCTCGTCCCACAAGTTGCCCGACTCGGGATCGAACGCCAAGCCGAAGCTGTTGCGCACCCCGTACGCATAGATCTTGTGGATGTTGGCGAGCGCTGCCGCCGATGCGGCTTGCGTCACATCGATGAACGGGTTGTCCGACGGCGTCGACCCGTCCTCGTTCAATCGGAGAACCACACCGGTCAGGTGCTCATCGTCGGGAGTCGGCCCGCCGAATTGATCGTCGGGGATGCCGGGACCAAACGGGCCGTTCACGAGGTTCTGCAACTGACCACGCCGCCCGTTGTCGCCGATGATGATGTACAGCTTGCCGTCGGGCCCGAATCGAATGACCCCGCCGTTGTGGTTGCCGCGCGCGCGCCCGTTCGTCTGGTCGAACTGAAACGCGTGCAGCGCGATGATGTTGCGGTCGAAGGTCAGCGTGTTCGTCGCGCCGTTCCAGACGAATCGATCGACGTGGTTTCCGAGCAGCGCCGTCGCGAGGACGTCTCCGCTGTCCGCTCCAGTCTGTGGCACGGCGGCGCAGTCGTGCTGGGGCGTATTGGGCGTCGGCGCTGCTGGCGTGAGGCACGTCCAGTACAAGTACACCCAGTGCGTCGTGGCGAAGTCGGGGTGGAGTGCGATCCCGAGAAGTCCCCGTTCGGAGTTGTTGTTGACGGCGAGGTCGAGAGCGGTGGCGACGACCGCGCCGTTGACGACACGCTTCACGCGTCCTGTCGCCTTTTCGGTGATCAGGAAATCGTTTGCCCCCAGGAACGCCATCGTGACCGGAGACTGCAGACCCGACACCACGGTGCGTACACTCAGGTTCGAGTCGAGCACGACAGGTCCTGCGGGCGCCTGCGCGGCCAGGGGGCCCGTGAAGGAACGCGCGAACAGCCCGATCGCGAGCACTGCCGCGCTGGCAAGCAAGGTGAGCCGCGTCGTCGATCGACCGCGCTGAGTTCCAACGCTCGAGTGCATTCGCGTCCTCTCTTTGAAGGGTGATCGGCGACCGGTTGACGGACCGGGGCCGCCGCTATCACAGTCCGCGGCGCTGTTGGCAAGACGGATGCCCCCTGCTCGCCGGAAAAGCACTCGTCACGGCTCACGGCTCCGCGCCCGGCGGGGGCCCGGTTCGCGGGCCACCCGCGAGCGAGCGAATTCTGCAAACGTCCTTTAAGTCAGCACGGTGATGCGATTCGGCGGTCAGCGCGCGAAGCAGTAGCTGCGGCCTGCGCCGCCGCGTTATCGGCACAGTTCTGATTCGCGTCGCCGAGATCCACTTCAGTCTGCCGACGCAGCTCGAGGGGCACGGGTGCGCCGTTCAGTTGGTCGTCGTATTCAACCTGACGTGCTTCGCGACGGAGAAGTATCACCACTTCGCGCTGCGGCCGCATCTCGACTTGACGGAAGCTCGCTGCGCTCAGCCACGCAGCCGATCCGACGGCACGACAATCGTGTCGCTTGCTATTAGAAGAGGCAGGAAGCGGGGCTTGTCGTCTGCCGAAGTGGCCGAGCACCTGGAGCGCGTCGCTCCGCCCGGTCGAGAGAGATTGGACGGACGTGCGAGCCCGGCTGCGCCGCGGGCTCGCGCGTCGTCCGATCCGAGTTGATTCCTACCGAATGACCGTATCGCTCGGCAACGCCGGCGCGCTGGCCGGTGGGAACCGATGGTGCGTGACCTGCTCGAACGCGTACGCGAGGCCGATTAACCGCGCTTCGCTGAACGCGCGGCCCGAGAACGTCACGCCTGCGGGTCCGTCCTTCGGGTTGAAGCCGGCGGGAAAGTCCGGCTGCGGCGCGACCGCCACGTTCTTGAACGTGCCGCCCGGCACGACGATGCTCGGAAAGCCCGCCTTGGCCGGCGTTCCCGCGAGACTGTTGCCCGACGCGAGGAACGCGTCGTAATCGTCGGCGGTGCCCGGCTGGCCGTCGGGTCCGTTCAGCAGCCCGAGGATGGCGCCGCGCGATCGCACGATGTCCTCGGCGCGATCCCGCCGGTAACGGGCCGTGTCGGCGCTGCCCGGCGAGATGTCGAACAGCTGCGAGAAGATCGCGAGGTCCTGGTCGTACTTCGTCGCGCCGGGACCGAACGCGATGTTGAAGTTGACCACATCCTCGAGCGACTTGATCGGGAACGCGTTCCGCACGTGATCGGCGATGTACTGATTCAGATCGCGCTTGAAGCCGTAGTTCAGCACCGTCGAGCAGCGGAGCGCGGGCGGAGCCGGATCGCCAGCAGGCGGATAATTGCTCTGCGGCGGGCGCGACGGGCAGCCGCCGAGCTGTCCGGCCGCCAGGTTCACCTGCACGACGTCGACGATCGCGCCGTGAGCTCTGAGCACATTGATCGCGTTGTTCATCACATCTGCGCGATTCGCCGGGAAGATCGGGACGACGATGCGCGCGCCCTGCAGCGCGTTCGGATCGAGGAACTGCGTGTAATCGCTGAGACAGTTGCCGGGCGTGAGGCACGCTTCGGTCGCCGGGTCGTTCGGATCGAACCCGGCAATCGCGCCGAGCACGATCGCCGCGTCACGCACCGTCCGCGCGAGCGGGCCGGCCGTATCCTGATCCCCGGTAATCGGGATGATGCCGTCGCGGCTGATCAAGCCAACCGTCGGCTTGATCCCGACCAGGCCGTTCGCCGTTCCGGGGCTGAGGATCGATCCGGACGTTTCGGTGCCGATGCCGACCGTCGCAAGGTTCGCCGCGACCGCGATGCCGGGGCCGGAACTCGATCCACCGGGCGTCAGCACCGGTCGGCCGTCGTTCAGTGGACGTCCGAGCGCATCGACGGCGGTCGGACCGGTGCGCGGATCGGGCCGCGGATCGTACGGGTTGTATCCGTACCCCGCGAGCGAGTTGTACCCGGCGGGCATGCCGTTGGTGAGGAAGTTGGCGAACTCCGTCATCGTCGCCTTGCCGATGATGATCGCGCCCGCGTCGACCAGCTTCCGCGTGACGAACGCGTCGGACCGCGGCACCGATCCCGCGAACGCGACCGATCCCGCCGTCGTCGGCATGTCGTTCGTGTCGACGTTGTCCTTGAGGATGATGGGAATCCCGAACAGCGGTCCCTTCTGATGCCCCTTCGCGCGGCCGCCGTTGCCCTCGCGCGCGTCCTTCACGGCGCGCGCGTTGACGTGCATGTACGAGTTGAGATGCGCCGCCGTGGTCTTGCCGTCGTACGCGGCAATGCGGGCCAGATACATCTCCACGAGCTGGTCGGCTGTGATGATGTCGTTCTGGATGGCCGACTGAACTGCGGGAATCGTGGTCTCGAGCAGGTCGAACCGGCCCGATCCGGCCTTCTTGCCGGCCGTGAGCTGCGTCGAGACGCCCACGAGCACAACCGCGACAATGGGGCCCAGCATGCCGACGACGAGACGAGCTCGTTTCATGCGCTCTCCTCTCTGCAGTGATGAGGACCCGCTAGACGGTTCCACACGCGACGCTCGGATGCGTGTCGCCGTGTCGAGAGCGCCCGTCCGGTGGTCCTCGGCGCGCGACGCGCGCGAAAGAACATAGCGGCGGGTTGTGAGCGCGCGGATGGTATCACCCCGCGCCTCCGCGCGATGCATCTTTCTTTCTTCACGGAGACGCGTCGAGTGGCGCGGAATGCGGATGCGCGCGCGGCGGCTGAACTATTGCGATTATGCATGAGCTGATTTGCGCCATCCAACAGGCTCTCACTCCAATCCTTCTTCACCTTCCGCAGGAACGGCATCGCGTCCTGCCTGCCGGTGCTCGTGTAGTAATCGCCGAGCGGGATCGTGGCATCGACGAAATTGATGAAGGCGCCGTCGGTGTGCGGCTTCATCGTGTCACGAACGTTCTCCACCCATGCGATGCAGCGATCGTCGAGCTCGGGCGCGTCCGGCTGCCACCACGCCTGATACTGCAGCAGCACGCCGCGATCGCGGAACACGAACGAGCTGGGCTCGCGCTCCTTCCTGATCTCGCCGCCGAGACTGTGCAGGCTCACGTACTGGCGCGATCCTTGTCGTAATCGGGATCGCCCGGACGAACGATCTTTATGTGCGCCTCCGCGGTGCTGTCTGATGTTTCGACCGCCGATCTGACTGAACCTCCGACACGTCGCCGTTGTAGATATAATCGCCCGTTCATTCGTGTCTCTGGTCTCAGGTTCCCGCCTCGATCCGCACGAAGTCCTGGCGCTGGTCTGGACCGGCAGGATGGGGAGGTATACCGAGCACCCGACCCTCGCCTCGGTCGAGACGTGGCCGTCACGATCCTCGCTGCGAGATTCAGCTCGGATCTCGATCGTCTCAGTCGGTTCAAAGCTCGGGGACGCTGACCACTGATCATGTGGCGTTGTGCCCGTGTGGCGGCATTCGTCGGTGCTGTCGTGTTGGCGCTCGCGCCGATGACGCGGGCGCAAGAGCCGGCCGCGCAATCGTCTGAGCCGCCCACGCCACAGCCGGAAGGCGGTCAGTCGCCACCGGTCGCTGAATTCATCGGACCGATCGGCAGCGTGTTCCTTCCCGGTTTCGGGCAATTCCTGCAGGGCGACATCGTTCGCGGCACCGTCTACCAGGGCGTCTTCCTCGCGGGCTGGACGATGTCGCGCGCGGCCCTGAACGGCGGACGGGTGTCCATCTCCGATTTCAGGACGTTCGATGGAAGGACCGAATGGGGCGTGTGGGCGCAACAACTTCGGGGCACGGCCGGGTCGATCAGCGCGTACGACGCGTTCCGACGAGCCCTGCCGGCGCTTCAGAAGCCTGGAAGGTACGCGTTCGTGCGCGAATCCGATTCGATCGCCAGCGTCATGCGCGCCCCCATCCACGTCACGTTTCTGAAGGACCCACTCACGTACCTGCCGATCGCGCTCATTGCCGTTACCTCGTTCGCGCGACGCGTAGCGGGACCCTCGGCGGGTCGGGAGTTCGCGTCAACGCCGGGCCATGACATCGCCTTTGCCGCGGCCCTGGCCTACAACGCCGGCATTGGCGAGGAGATGGTGTTTCGCGGCTATCTCATGCCGGTGCTCCAGCAGCACCTCGGTGATCGCGCGTGGCTCGCGAACGGACTCCAGGCACTCGCGTTCGCTGCCGATCACGGCGAGTTCAGTCCGTCGGCCTTCGCCGCGCACGCGGGATACGGTTTGTATGCGGGCTTCGTGGTCCAGCGGAATCGCGGCAGCCTGCGTCAAGCAGTATTCAACCATTTCGTTTGGGATCTCATTGCCGTTTCCGGGGCGTTTCTGACTCGTCAGCGAGATCGGACAGGCGCGCAGCTGTCGCTGCCGGTCATGACCGTGACCTTCTGACCTGACGATGCGATTCGCATCGGCGCAGACATTCGGTCTATGCGTCGATCGACGCGCTCGACGTCAGCCAGCACGGGCACACGGCGTGGACGATCCGCACTCGAACTGCTGTCCAAAAAGAAACTTGGCGCAACGCCTCCGCGATCTCCGTCGCAATCTTCAGCGCCTCGTCGAGGCGCGAACGTAACGCCACCGCCGTGCGCAGGTGCCACGTGCAGAAACGATGTTCGAGTGACATGATCCGGGTGCGGGATGATGTCGGGACGCGAACGACACGGCGTGTTCATCTCCTACGCGCGGCAGGACGGCGAGGCTGCGGCGCGCGCGCTCCACGCCCGGCTTGCCGCCGACGCCCCGGATCTGTCGACCTGGCTCGATCGCAACGACGTCGAGGGAGGCGTCGGCTGGTGGACGCAGATCGAGCAGCAGCTCGATCGCGCCGAGTTCCTCATCCTCGTCATGACGCCGGCGGCGCTGCGATCCGAGAACACCCGACGCGAGTGGCGGAGCGCACGCCAGCGCGGCGTCTGCGTGTATCCCGTGGTTGCCACTTCAGGCGACGGCATCGACTACGACGCCCTCCCCAGGTGGATGAGCAAGGCGCACTTCTACAATCCGGCCAGCGAATGGGAAAAGCTGATCGCGCACCTCCGCCGCGGCTGCCGGGCGACGCGGGTGCCGTTCATGGCGCCGCCGCTGCCGGCGAGCTTCGTGCCGCGGCCGCGCGAGACCGAAGCCCTGATGGCGCTCCTGCACGCCCGCGACGCCGGCGCGCCCGTTGCCATCACCACGGCGCTGCGCGGCGCCGGCGGATTCGGCAAGACGACCCTCGCCGCCGCCGTCTGCCACGACGACCGCATCGTTGATGCGTTCGACGACGGCATTCTCTGGGTGACGTTGGGACAGACGCCGAACCTGTTGAACGAGCTCGTGAAGCTGTATGCCGCGCTCTGCGGCGAGCGTCCTCCCTTCGTCGATGTCGACGATGCCTCGCGCGAGCTCGCCGGCAAGCTCGAACACAAGGCGTGCCTGATCGTCGTCGACGACGTGTGGCATCCGGCGCATCTTGCGCCATTTCTGCTGGGCGCCGAAGGATGTGTCCGGCTGATCACGACGCGGTCGTACGACGTGGCCACCGAGGCGCGCCGCGTCGACGTGGACCAGATGCAACCGGAGGAAGCGGTTCAGCTGCTGGTGGCGCGTTCGGGCGCGTTTGTCGACGCGAAGGAACCATTCGCGCGGCTGGCATCCCGGCTCGGCGAGTGGCCGCTGACCATCACGCTGGCGGGCTCGGCAATGCGTCAGCGGATCGAGCGGGGCGAGAGCGCCGCGAAGGCGCTCGAGTACGTCAGCCGGGCGCTCGACGCGCGCGGCGTCACCGCCTTCGATCGCGGCCAGCCGGCCAGCCGACAGGATGCGGTGGCCCGCACGATTGGCGCGAGTCTCGATCTGCTGACCGCCGGCGAGCAGCAGCGCTGCGCGGAACTGTCCATCTTCCCTGAGGACGCGCTGATTCCACTCGACGCCGCCGCGGCGCTGTGGGACCTCGATCCGCTGACCGCCGAAGATCTCGCGCGCAGGATCGACGACGTCGCCCTCGTCCATTTCGACCTGCGGACCGGCACGCTTCGCCTGCACGACGTCCTGCGGAGCTTCCTCGCCGGTCGCATGGACGACAAGGCAGCCGTGCACCGAAGGCTGGTGACCAACTGGGGCGATCTGCAGACCGCTGGCGATCGTCTGTCTGCTGCGCATGCGGCGTACGTATGGCGACACCTGGGATTCCACATGCGCGGCGCCGGCCTCGAACAGGAATGGCGCAACCTGCTCGTCGAGCCGCCGTGGCTCGAGGGCAAATTGCGGGCGATCGGGCTTCACGCCGTGATCGCCGACTTCGAGGCGGCTCGCACGAATCCGGATCTGGCGATCGTGCACGATGCGCTGCGGCTCGCCGCGCCGATTCTCGCCACCGATCCCACGCAACTGTGCGCGCAGCTGTTCGGGCGGCTGCTGGCACGCACGGAGCCGGCGCTGATCGCGTTCCGCGAGCGCCTGCAGGGCGCGATCGCGCGGCCATGGCTGCGGCCGCTGCATCCGACGCTCGACTCACCGGGCGAGATGCTGCTGATGACAGTGGCCGGGCATACGGGCGAGGTGACGTCGCTCGCGGATGTGCCGGCGGCGGGACGTCTCGCCTCGGCGTCGAACGACGGCACCGTGCGCGTGTGGAACCGCGCGACCGGCGATGCCGTGCACACGTTTTATCACCATCAGCATGGCGCGCGGGTGGTCGCGGCGTCGCGCGACGACGGCTTGATCCTGAGCGGCGGCGCCGACGGTCGCCTGTACCTCTGGGACGCTGTCTCCGGGGAAGGCCGCTCGGCGGCGTTCGTCGACGCCCGCGTGCCGGCGGTACTGGCGGCGGCGCTGTCGGCGGACGGCACGATCGCCATATCCGGCTCACGCGACGGCGTGATCCGCGTCTGGGACGTCCGGCAGCAGTCGCTGGGCGGCACGCTCGTCGGTCACCGCGATCGGATCACGTCGCTGGCGATGTCGGCCGACGGCAGTCGCGCCGCGTCCGCGTCGGACGACGGCACGGTGCGCGTGTGGGATGTCGCCTCACGCCAGCTGACCTCGACGCTCGAGGGGCACACCGACAGCGCCACCGCGGTAGCGATGAGCGCGGACGGCAACCGGATCCTGTCGGGATCGGCCGATCGCACGGTGAAGCTGTGGGACACACACAGCGGCGCGTGCGTGCGGACATTTACCGGACATGCCGGAAGCGTGACGTCGGTCGCGCTTGCCGGCGCCGCACCGCGCGCCATCTCCGGCTCCGCAGACAAGTCGGCGCTGCTGTGGGACCTGCAGAGCAGCGACCCGCTGACGAGGCTCGAGGGCCACGCCGATGCGGTGACCGCCGTACTGATCGACGACGCCGGGACGCAGGCGACGACGGCGTCCGTCGACCGCACGATCAAGCTGTGGCGCCTCGATGGCCTGCGTCGGTGTGCGGTTGCCGGCGTGCACGCCGGGGACGTCACCGCGATCGTGTTCAACGGCGACGGCCGGCTGTGTGCGTCGGGCGGGAGCGACGGCCAGGTGATCGTCCGTGAGGCGGCGACCGGACGGATTGTCCGCGCCATCGCCGCGCACACGGCGACGGTGCGCTCGCTGGCGTTCTCCGAGGACTCCACCTGCGTCTTATCCGCTGGCCTCGACAGTCAGCACTGGCTGTGGACGGTCGAGGAAGGCGCCGCCACCTGGATACCGGTTCGTCACCAGGCGCCGGTGGACACCGTCGCGTTCACCTCGCCGGCGCGCTATCTCACCACCGCGTGTGCCGATCGGTTCGTCTACTTCTGGGACGTGCCGAGCGGGGCGCTCGTCGAGCGATTCGGGACGCGGCGCCTCTTCGACCATCTGATTACACCGTCGCCGCATCGTGCCGCGGTCGGGAACGTGGAGGAGTTCCAGGATCAGTATCTTCCCGGCGAATCGGTCTTCGACGTCGTCATCGTCCGCGTGAGCGCCGACGCGTCGCACGTCGTCTTCAGCGCGACCGGCCGCGAGGTTGACCATTCGACCGTGCGGCGTCGCGTGACCGGCAGCACCGCGGTGCGCGATGGTGCCGTCGCGTGCCTGCTCACGTACAGCGTCGCGACCGGCGAGATCCACTCCGTAGTGGTCCCGCAGGGCGAAGCGATTGGCGCGTTCGCGATCGAGCCGGCCGCGTCGCTGCTCGTGTTCGCGCGCAGCAGCAACCGGATCGAGGTGTGGGACCTGCAGCAGGAGAAGTTGGTGGCCGTCCTGGGCGGACACAGCGAGAAGATCAACGCGGTCGCGGTGGCGCGCGACGGCCGCCGCGCCGCCTCGTGCTCGCGCGATCGCTCGGTGCGTGTCTGGGATCTGCAGTCGGCGACGCAGATCGCCGCGCTCACGTTCGACTCGGCGCTGAGGAGCGTCGTCTTCTCGCCGGATGCGCAGACGCTGGCGGTCGGCGACGTCGGCGGTCGTGTGCACCTGCTGCGGCTCGAGACACCATCGTCGTAAAGACAGGAACACCTGTCAACGAGAGTAAGACTGATGACCGGGAAGAATCCGATAGAAGACGCGCTGCTGCCGGCGGTCGAGGCCGGGGAACTTGCTGGGGCCGCCGCGTTGGTGTGGCGAAACGGAGCGGTCCGCCAGATCGCAACGGTCGGGCGGCGCAACCTGCTGTCCGGATTGCCCGTTGAGCGGAACACGATCTTCCGCATCGCGTCGCTGACGAAGCCGGTCACGACCGTTGGCGCGTTGACGCTGCTCGACGAGGGGCGACTCGATCTCGACGAGCCCATCACGGAGTGCGCACCTGAGCTGGTGCGCATGCGCGTGTTGCGCGACCCGGATGGTTCACTCGATCAGACCGACGAGGCGAGGCGTCCGATCACGTTCCGCGATCTGCTGACGCATCGCTCCGGTCTGACCTATGGCGACTTTCATTCCGGCCCGATCCGACGCGCCCATGCGGAGACACTCGGCGCGCAGATCGACAACCCGCTCACGCCAGACGCGTGGATTGCGCGCCTGGCGACGCTGCCGCTGATTGACCATCCGGGCGCCGGGTTTCACTACGGTCTCTCAACCGACCTGCTTGGATTCCTGATCGCGCGCCTCGAGGGCGCACCATTGGGCGCAGTGCTGGATCGAAGAGTCTTTACGCCACTCGGAATGCGTGACACCCGCTTCACCGTCCCGCCGCAGAAGCGGGATCGCTGCGCGGGGCTGTGCGGTTTCGATCATGAGGGTCGTTTGACGGCGCTGACGGAAGCGCCCGGTGGTCATGCGCTGGACCAACGGCCGGACGGCACGACATTCGAGTCAGGCGGCGGGGGCCTCTGGTCGACGCTCGATGACTACCTGGCGTTCGCTCGAATGCTGATCGGCGATGGTCCGAGCGGCGCGGACTTCCTGCGTCCGGAAACGCGCGCGATGATGACGTCGAATCAGCTGACGCCCGAACAACGTGCCGCGCCACGCATGCTTGGGCAGCGCGTGTTCGCCGCAGGACATGGCTACGGCATGGGCGTGGCAGTGGTCATGGAACCGGAGAAAGCGGATCCGCTGCAGTGTCGCGGTGGCGTCGGCACGATCGGTTGGCCGGGCGCGTACGGCAGCTGGTGGCAGGCTGATCCGAACGACGGCTCCGTGCTGATCTTCCTCGCACACAACATGGTGGAACTGGATCGGATGGCGCGCGGGATCGGTCTCGGTGTATGGAGCGCGATCGCAACATTTCATGACATTGCGAGCGCGTGAAACGGCATAAGCCTAACGTAGAATGTCGCTCGTTGGACTTCGATATCCTCTGGAGCGAAAAACGGGGCGACTCGAAAGAGTCAGGCGGCCCACCCGTACGGGGCTTCGTCCGGAGTCCTGGATCGCGGACCCTGTGGCGAGGTTCCTCTGCGCCTCGCTTCTCGACATTCGCCGGCGGCTCGCCTGGTGCCGGCCTGCTGTGCCGCTCCTCGGGCCGGGCGCATACTTAGTCGACGCCCGGCTGTAGGGGTGGAAGCGCATCAACGTGCGAGATCGGCATGACCGCTCGTAGCCGGTATTTCGCGACCGTCTTCTTCGTCTTCACGCTGAACGTGGCTTTTCGCGCGCAGTCGACGAATGCCTCCCTCACGGGCCGTGTGACCGACATCTCAAACGCTGTTGTCGTCGGCGCGACCGTCATCGCCATCGCGACGGACACGAACGTCCGCCGCGAAACGACGACCAGCAGCTCCGGCGAATTCTCCCTCGCCAACCTGGCGCCAGGCCCGTACCGCATCGAGGTGGAGAAGGAAGGCTTCAAGAAGATCGTCAGGCCGGATGTGATCCTGCACGTGCAGGATGTCCAAGAGCTGGATTTCGAGCTCGAGATCGGTTCAGTTTCGGAAACGCTCACGGTGGCGGCGGGCGCGCCAGTCGTCGACACGCAGTCGGCAACCGTCAGCACCGTCGTCGACCGCACGTTCGTCGAGAATCTGCCGCTCAACGGCCGGAGCTTCCAGACATTGATCATGCTGACGCCGGGTGTCGTCGTGACGCCCACGGTCTTCAACGACCAGGGACAGTTCAGCGTGAACGGGCAGCGCGCGGATGCGAACTACTTCAGCGTGGACGGCGTCAGCGCCAATTTCGGCGCCACGGGCTACGTTCCGATGATGCAGACCGCGAGCGGTGCGCTGCCGGCGCTCAGCGCGTCGGGCGGGACGAACAGCCTCGTGTCGGTCGATGCGATGCAGGAGTTCCGGATACAGACGTCGACGTTCGCCCCCGAGTTCGGCCGCACGCCCGGTGGACAGATTTCGATCGTGACGCGCTCGGGAACGAACGCGTTTCATGGTTCGGCGTTCGAATACTTCAGGAACGATGCGCTGGATGCCAAGGACTGGTTCGTCAACGCCAACGGACTGCCGAAGCCCGAGACACGGCAGCACGATTTCGGCGGCGTCGCCGGCGGCCCGCTCGTCAACGACCAGACGTTCTTCTTCGTCTCGGTCGAAGCGCTGAGGCTCCAGCAGCCGTCGAGCCAGCAGACCGCTGTGCCGGACGCCGCCTCGCGGCAGCAGGCGCCGCCATCGATGCGTCCCTACTTGAACGCGTATCCGGTTCCGAACGGCGCCGCGCTCGGGCCAGGGCTGGCCGCCTTCAACGATAGCTTTTCGAATCCCTCGACGCTCGAAGCGTATAGCGTGCGCGTCGATCACCTCGTCAGCGCAGGGTTGAGCCTGTTCGGCCGGTACAATTACTCGCCGTCGAGTCTCGACCAGCGGGGTGCCGGCTTCCCCGGGGCCGCAGTCCTCAGCTCAACGAATTCGTTGTCGTCCTCCGTCCACACGTTGACGATCGGTGCGACGCATCTGCTCGGACAGCGAACGAGCAACGAGGTGCGCGCGAACTACAGCAGCCACCGCGTGGGCCTCAGGTACGCGATGGACGATTTCGGCGGCGCCGTGCCGCTGCCGGATTCCCTGTTGTTTCCTTCCGGCTACTCGTACTCGTCGGCCAACAGCGGGTTCCTGTTTCTCATCAACGGCGCCGGAGAGTACGCGCAGGGCAAGTTCGGGATCGACGTGCAGCGTCAGATGAATCTCGTCGACAACCTGTCGGTCGTCACGGGCAGCCATCAGCTGAAGTTCGGCGTGGACTATCGCTGGCTCGCCCCGAACAGCAGTCCGTTTGCGTACCGGCAGGCCGCACTGTTCACCGGCGTCACTGCCGCGCCCGGCGGAGCGCTGTCCGGAACCGCAGCGTTCGTTCAGCCTTTGGTGTTTGTAGAGAATTCCCTCCGGTCGCAGAACTTCTCGGCGTACGGCCAGGACACCTGGAGCGTCACGCGTCGTCTGACGGCAACCTACGGCGTGAGGTGGGATGTCAACCCGCCACTGAAAGCGGCGGACCCCGCAAACGATCCTTTCACGGTTGTCGGGCTCGATAATCCGGCCACGTTGACCCTGGCGCCTCGCGGAACCCCGCTCTACGCGACGACGTACGGAAACGTGGCGCCTCGCGTCGGTCTCGCCTTTCAATCTGGCGAGAACTCGACGTGGGCGCGCGTGCTCCGGGCCGGCTTCGGGACGTTCTACGATCTCGGACAGGGGTCGCTCGGAGGGGTCACGAGCTACTTTCCCTACTTCGCGTCGAAGGTCATCCAACCGTCGCCGGCGCCGTTTCCGCTCAGCGCACAGGACGCGGCGCCGCCTCCGATTACGACGAGTCCGCCAGTCGTCACGATTCTGGTCGCGGATCCGCATCTGAAGTTGCCGAAGACGTATCAGTGGAATGTCGCGCTCGAGCAGTCGATCGGCGCGAGCGAGATGGTGTCCGTCACCTACATCGGTGCACGTGGACGCGATCTGCTTCGGTCCACGCAGTTGTTCAATCCGAATCCTTCTTTTCAGTCGGTCATCGTCACCGACAATTCGGCCACATCGGATTACCATGCGCTGCAGGTCAAATTTCAGCGACGGCTGTCGCGGGGCACTCAGGGAAC
>DATFWL010000660.1:0-10435 GCA_035259385.1 Vicinamibacterales bacterium
CTGCCGGGCGTCACCGTGACGATTACCGAGGTCAACACCAACATCTCGTACTCGACCGTCAGCAACGAGTCCGGATACTACGTCTTCTCGAACCTGAAGGACGGCACGTATCGCGTGGTCTCGGAGTTGACCGGCTTCAAGCGTGTCGTTCGTGACGGCGTGGAGGTGCCGGTCAACACGACCGTACGCGTCGACCTGAAGCTGGAAGTCGGCGCCATCGAGGAGTCGGTCACGGTCGTCGGGGCGAGCCCGTTGCTGCAGACCGACCGGGCCGACACCGGCCGGATCATCGAGAGCGTTCACCTGCAGGAAGCGCCGCTCGGGTACAACCGCAACTTCCAGGGGATGCTGGTCACGGTTCCGGGCGCGACGCGCCCGTTCCGCCCGCATTCGGAGTTCTTCAACGCGCAGGACAGCCTGTCCACCAACGTCAACGGCCAGTCGCGCCTCGCCAACAACGTCCAGATCGAAGGAATTGACGACAATCACCGAACCGGTCTGTTGACGACGCTCATCCCGTCGGCAGAAGCGATCGAGACGGTGAACGTCACGACCAGCGCGTACGACGCCGAGTTCGGCCGCGCCGGCGGAGCGATCACGAACGTGACGCTGCGATCGGGGACGAATCAGTACAAGGGAAGCGTCTTCGCATTCGGCAACAACGAGAAGACGAGCGCGGCCGGCTACTTCTCGCATTCGAATCCGCCCACCGATTATCTGGAGAGCGGGTTCACGCTGGGCGGTCCGATCCAGCATGACCGGCTGTTCTTCTTCGGCGACTACCGCCACATCACCGATCACGCCGGCCGCACGACGCGATCGATCATTCCGCCGGTCGCGTTCAGGAGCGGTGACTTCAGCGGCGCCTCGACCAGGGTCTACGATCCGGCGACCGGCAACGCCGACGGGACGGGCCGGCTCCCGTTTCCCAACAACACCATCCCGGCCGATCGCATCAGCCCGATCGCGACCGCGATCCTGGCGCACGTGCCCGCGCCGAACATCGACGCGCCGCCAGGCCAAGTCAACTTCCAGCAGGATTACGTTCGGACCAAGCTGACGCATTCATTCGACGCGAAGGTGAATGCGCAGCTCAGTCGCCTCGATCAGGTCTCCGCTCGACTGAGCTTCTTGCGACCGGAGATCAACGACCCGTCGGACTTCGCCGGCTTCGGCGGCTCGAAGCAGGGTGGCCCGTCCGGCAACGGCTTTTCCGGGACGGGCACGGACACCACGTACAGCACGGGCGTCAACTACACGCGGACGTGGAGCAATACGCTGGTGATGGAAGCCCGTGCCGGCATGAGCTACTTCCACAACGAGGCGTTGACCGATTCGAGCAGCCCGACGGCCGCGAACGATGTCGGCATTCCGGGCGCCAACCTCGATGCCTGGACGGCGGGCATGACGACGATCGACTTCGGCACGAACCTCAGCCTGAGCAATCCGCTGGTCGGATTCTCGGCCAGCCTGCCGTGGGATCGGAGCGAGCGGACGGTGCAGGTCGCGGCGGTCTTCACCAAGGTGAAGAGCAATCACACGATCAAGTTCGGCGAAGATCTTCGGCACACCCGCGACTTCCTGCTGCAGACGCAGGACTTCGGCGGGCCGCGCGGGCAGTTTCAGTTCCGCGCGCCGCAGACGTCGATTCCGAGCGACGCGAATGCGACCGCCGGGTTCGCCAACGCCTTCGCATCGTTCCTGCTCGACGTGCCGTCGACGGTGCAGCGCGATCTGCAGGTGACGCAGCCGGGTGTCCGGTTCTGGGGATTCTTCTCGTTCATCCAGGACAAGTGGGCCGTGACGCCGAACCTCACCATCGATCTCGGCCTCCGCCACGAGTACTACTCGCCGATGATCGGCCTCGTCGATCAGGGCGGCCTCTCGAACTACGACCCGGCGACCAATACGCTGCAGGTGGCCGGCTACGGGAACGTGTCGGAGAGCGTCGGCGTGCAGAGGTATTTCTGGAATTTCGCGCCGCGCACCGGAGCGTCCTACCGCCTCGGCGAGAAGACCGTCCTGCGCGGCGGATACGGCGTGAGCACGATTCCGTTTCCCGACAACAGTTACGCCTACAACTTCCCGGTGAAGCAGAACAACGTCTTCAACGCGCCGAATTCGTTCGCCTCCGCCGGATCGATGCGCGCCGGCTTTCCGACGCCGATCGTCGCCGACATTCCCTCGAACGGGTTGATCGACGCCAGCACCGCGGCGCTGAGGAACGCCGGCTACAACCACGTCCTGCCCGATACGCACGAGGGGTCGCTGCACTCGTGGAACGTGGCCTACCAGCGCGAGCTGCCGTCGCGCTTCACGCTCGACATCGCGTATGTCGGAAACCGCGGCCACGACATCCTCGCGACCTTCAACGAGAACGCCGGCATGGTGCTCGGCGCCGACAACGCCGGACGGCCGCTGTTCGCGCCGTACAACAAGACGGCCAACGTGACGACGTGGGTCCCGACCAAGAGCATCTACAACTCACTGCAGACGAAGCTCGATCGCCGTTTCACGAACGGATTGCTGGTCACCTCGTCGTACACGCTCGGCCGGGCGAAGAACTATTCGGACGGCGACAGCAATGGCAACATCCTGACGCCGGCCGACATCGAACGCAGCTACGCCCGCACGAACCAGGATCGCCTGCACGTCTTCGTGGAGAGCTTCCTCTATCAGTTGCCGTTCGGACCGGATCGGCGCTGGCTGAAGGACGGGACGCTCAGCCACATCCTGGGCGGCTGGCAGGTCAGCGGTTTCTTCACCGCGCAATCGGGGCTGCCGATCGACTTCACGATGAGCGGCGCCAACCTTCGGGCGCCAGGCAACACGCAGCGGCCGGATGTGAGCGGCACGCCCAAGATCCTCGGCGCGATCGGCCCGGGGAACCTCTGGTTCGACACCGCCGTGTTCTCGTCGCCGCCCGCGAACACGTTCGGGAACGCCGTGAGGAACGACACGCTGGATGGTCCCAACTACGTCAATCTCGACGCGACGATCGCGAAGCTGCTGTCGTTTCCGCACGGGATCAAGGGCGAGATTCGCGCCGACGTGTTCAACATCACCAACACGCCGCATTTCGATCGACCGAACGGCACCTACCTCGGCGCCACCTTCGGACAGATCACGACCACGATGGCCGGCAGCGAGCGCACGGTGCGCTTCGGGTTCAGGGTGATGTTCTAACGCGCCTGTGACGCATACTGACGGTCAGGTGGGTCGGGTGGGTCGGGTGGGTCAGGTAGGTCGGGTGGGTCAGGTGGGTCAGGTAGGTCAGGTAGGTCACGTAGGTCGGGTGGGTCAGGTAGGTCAGACGAGCCTAAAAAGGCGAATGATCCGACCCACCAGGCTCACCCGGCCGACCCGACCCACGCGGCCTTGTGGATTCGTCAGGTAGGTCAGACGAGCCTAGAAGCGCGAATGATCCGACCCACCAGGCTCACCCGGCCGACCCGACCCACCCGGCCTCGTGGATTCGTCAGGTAGGTCAGACGAGCCCAAAAAGGCGAATGATCCGACCCACGAGGCTCACCCGGCCGACCCGACCCACCCGACCAAGCGTGCCGTGATGGCTCAGCCGACGCTGTTCGACTCGACCGATCGCGTGCTCGTCGACGACGAGCGTGGCCGAATCACGTACACGCCGGGGTTTGTCGATCTCGCGACGGCGGATGCGTGGTTCGTCGAACTGCGGCAGGGCGTCGAGTGGCATGCGCAGCGCCGGATGATGTACGACCGCGAAGTCGACGTTCCGCGATTGACCGGTCACTTCCGACTCGATCCGGCCGTGGCGGGCACGCCATCAGCAATCCTGGACGCCGCGCGGCACGTGATCGAAACGCTGGACGTGCCGTTCAACAGCGTCGGCCTGAACTTGTACCGCGACGGCCGCGACAGCGTCGCGCCGCACAACGACCATCTCAACGAGATCCGCAAGGGCTTTCCGATCGCGCTCGTCTCGCTCGGCGCGACCCGGCGGATGACGATCCGCGCAAAGGCGGAGCCACGCCGCTTGATCCACATCGACCTCGAGCCGGGCAGCCTGTTCGTGATGGACTACGCGACGCAGCTCCACTACACGCACGGCGTGCCGAAGACCGACGACGCCGTTGGAGAGCGGATCAGCCTCGCCTTCCGCGTGCGGAAAGCGGTCGCGGTAGCCGATGGCAGTTCCGGCGTCTATCGCTGACGGCGCGTGAGGCGATCAGCGTTTGTTCAATCGTCTGGCCAATCCCTCCGCAATTTCGGATCGCGAGCGCGATAGACCTCGCCCATCCCGCCCGCGCCGACGAGCCCGATGATCTCGTAAGTCCCTACCCGCGCGCCCGGCAGCAGAGACATGCGTCGTCAGTGCTTCCGCGAACGGCCTGGTATGTCGATCGGGCCGGCCGCCTGCACCTGCTTCCAGATCCGCCGTCCGACTTTGTCGGCCTCGGCGACGATGGCGGTCTCGTCGAGCGTCTGGACTTTGCGATCGCGCATGACGAACTGGCCGTCGATCATCACCGACTCGATGTCGGCCGGCTGCCCGTTGTGGATCAACGCGGAGACGATCCGGCCCGCCGGGACGAGGTGGGCGCGCAGCGTGTCCACGACGAGGAGGTCCGCCTTCCTGCCGACTTCGAGCGAGCCGATCAGGTTCTCCTGCCGTACCGCTCGCGCCCCGCCTCGCGTCGCGTCTTCCAGCATGTCTTCGGGCTGCGGCCGGACGCCGGGCAACGGATCGTTGCGGGAGATCCGCTCGGTCAGCAGCGCGACGCGCATCACCTCGAAGAGATCGTTGGTGTTGTTGTCGGTGCCGTTCGCGATCGGGCAGCCTGCCGCCCGCAGCGCAGCGATCGGCGGGATCACGCCCCGGTTCGCCGCCATCGCCGCCTGGTGGGTGATGATCGTGTGCGAGCGGCCGAGCAGCTCGATGTCGGCGGGGTCGACGTAGCGGCAGTGCGCCGCGAACAGCCGCGGCCCGAGAAATCCGTGCTTCGCGAGAAATGCGGGCGGGGTGACGCCATGATGCCGCTTCATGAACTCGACCTCGGCGCGGCTCTGCGACAGATGGATCGTGTACCCGAGATCGCGTTTCTCGGCGAACTCGCGAACTGCGGTGAGCAGTTCAGGCGACGAGGTTTCGGCCAGCGCGGCGGCGGGGAACACCGTGATCCGGCCCTGGTTCTTGCCGTGCCAGGTCGAGAACAGGTCCTCGATGTGCTTCATGCCCTCGTCTCGCAGCTTCGGCGAGAACCTTGGCGCCTGACTCTTCGCGAGGCCGTCCGGCGACATCGGGCCGGCCACGTTCTCGCTGTCGCGGACCGATTCCGCGAACACGCAGCGCAGGCCGCTCCGCGCCAGCGCCGCCGCCGATCGGCCGATGCCGCCGGCGTTCTCCACGATCGTGGTCGTTCCGGTCCGGATCGCTTCCAGCGCGCCGATGGTGACCATCAGCGTGCCCTCGTCACCCTGTAGAAGACTGGCGGGCCGGACGGCCAGCCGTGCTGAGTTGGGGAAGCCGAAGTCCTCGTTGAACCCGCGCTCGAGCGTGGCCGCGAGATGCGCATGACAGTTGATGAGCCCCGGCAGCACCGCCTTGCCGCGGCCTTCGTACACCTCGGCGCGCGGGTACGTCCTCAGGATCTGATCGCTCGGACCGATCGCCGCGATCCTGTCGCCGTCGACCGCCAGCGCCACGTCGTCCTGCACCGCATCGACGTTCACGACCGTCGTATGGGAGAAGACGACCGTTCTGCCGGGCGTTGTCTGCGCTTGAAGCCCATTCGTCTCGAGCACGATGGCTGCAGCGCCGGCGCTGATTCCCGCGAGCAGCTCGCGCCGCGACATCTCCGTCGTTTTACCGCGGTCCATTGGTCGATGCCTCCTGGTGCACCGGTTGCGGCTTCGTGCGCCGAGCCGACCGGGATTGCCGTTCCCGCCTGAGCTCCCGATAGCCGGATGCCGCCATGCTCGCGAGCGTCGGCGCGTTTTGGCGCAGCACCCGCAGCCAGTCGCGCCGCGCGCGCTGCGGAAAATAAATGCCGCGGAAGAAGAGCCGCACGACAAACAGCGTCACCTGCCACATGAACGGCTTGTCGTTCTCGAGCATCCAGTCCTGAGTGCGGCGGAATTCTTCTGGAGCGTAGCATTGGCTCCACGCCCTCTCGACCTCCATCTGCATGTCGGACTCGGACATGAGTTTGGCCGCGAATGCAGGCTTGAAGGCCTGGAAGTCGAGCCAGTGCTGCGGTCGGGTCAGGCGGCCCTCTTCCGCGAGCCGGCGATAGAGCGGCGTCCCCGGATACGGCGTCAACACGCCAAAGACGGGGATGCTGGGCGGCCACGAGCGAATGGCGTCGATCGTACGCTCCGCCACGCCCGGCGGATCCGCCTCCATGCCGAAGATGAACGAGGGAATCGCAAAAATGTCGTGCCGGGCGAGCTGGCTGAGAATCGCCTGGTACTCGCCCGGCTTGTTGAAGCTCTTGTTCGCGGCCTTGAGACTCTCGCTGCTGATCGACTCCAACCCGACGAGAATCGAGCGTGCGCCGCTGGCTGCCATCAGCGCAACGAGCTCCTCATCGCGCAGCAGGTTCATCGTGATCTGTCCCCACCAGCTGAAGCAGACGTCGTGCTCGATCATCGCGCGCAGCAGCGACTTCGTGCGCTTGACGTTGATGGCCAGGTTGTCGTCGATGAAGCAGACCAGGATGAACGCCTTGTCCCGTCTGGCCACGATCTTCAGACGGCGCAACTCGGCAATCACGTTGTCGTTGTCCCGGAAGCGAATCAGATCGCCGAAAAAGCCGGTCACTGTACAGAAATCGCAGCCGTACGGACAGCCGCGTCCTGACTCGACCGGAATCACGTAGACCGCTTCATGCGGATATCCCATCGACCGGAGCAACGTCCTGGCCCAGGGCGGGAGGTGGCGCAACAGGTTGAAGTTCGCGAGGTCGATCTCGTCCCACGGCACGATGGGGTAGTCCTTCAGCGACGGTTTGACGGCGTGCCCGCCGACGACAGGTGGCTCGTACAGGGGCTGCAGGCGACCCTGCTCGGCGTCGGCAACGACGATCGGCCACAGATCGTCGGCCTCTCCTCTGACGACGGCATCGGCGCACTGCGGCAGCCCGGTCCATCCAAGGGGCTCATGCGGCACTTCGGTGACGTGCGGACCGCCCATGACCACCGCCGCACGGGTATCGCTGCGGATCGCAGTGGCCGCGCGGTACGCCGCCTGCGCCATCCGGGTCATGAAGCCCATGCCGACGAGCGCGACGTCGTTGTCGCGCACGTAGCGTGCGAGCGCGGCGGGGCTGTACGGCGTGGCGTTGGCGTCCAGAATCGTCACCCGGTGGCGGGTCGGCGTGAGCCGCTTGAGCACGAACGGCCAGAGGTGCGGGACGAAGTTCCTCGCCACCTGGTTGTCCGGCGCATACAACAGGATGTGCATCTCAGAGTCCCAGCCTTTCGAGAAGCGCTGAAAAGCGCGGATCCGAGCGGACGGCATCGTAGGTCGGACTCACCTTGCTCCAGATCAGCCAGACCGGGCGCTCGTCGCAGGCGGCGAACATCAGCTCGAACGCGCGATCGTTCTCCCCCAGGCTGAAATGAATCAGCGCCGGAGCCGTCGACGGGACGAACATCTTCTGTCCGAGCTGATCGAGCTGCCGCAGGATCCGGCGCGCTTCATCGGGGTTCCCGGTCGCCGCGTGACAACGCGCCATCTGGGTCAGCGCGAGATAACTGTGAGGCGCGAGCGAGAGCGCGGTCTGGCACGCCTGCATCGCCCGATCGAACTGCCCGAGCTGCTCGTACGTGCGGCCGAGGTTCCAGTACGAGAAATAGAAATTCGGTTCCAGATCAATCGTCGTCTGGTACTGGTCGATGGCCTTCTGGTACTCGCGGCGATCGTGATAGAGCCCGCCCAGGCTGGTATTGATCGACCGCGACAGCGGATCGAGCCTCACGGCGCGCGTCAATTCGACGAGCGCTTCGTCGAGTCGCTCTTGCGGCGTCAGAACGTCGATGGCGTACCAGTGACGTGCGTCGGCGTCGCCGGGATTCAGCTCGAGCGCGCGGACGAACTCGCGCTCGGCGTTCTGCCACTCCCAATCGTATGTGGCGTGGATGAATCCCAGCGACGCATGGGCGAGACCGAGCGAGTCGTCGAGGCTGACCGCCTTGAGTGCGGCGGCCTTCGCCTTCGGCATCAGCGACCGTGGCGGAATCGGTGCGTGAATCGAGAGCAGGCAATACGCATCGGCGAGCCCCGCGTACGCCGGCGCGTACGACGGAGCCGCGATCGTCGCCTGGTCGAAGTGCTCGATCGCCTTGCGCAGGGCATCCGCCGTCCGCTGGTTGACGTGAAAACGTCCGCGCAGGTACAGGTTGTACACGGCGAGATCCTGCGTATTGGCGTCAACCGGTCCTCCGCTCTGCTCGCGGCTCAATTTCAACTTCAGCGTGTCGACGATCGCCCGGGAGATTTCGTCCTGGATGCCGAACACATCGCGAATCCTCCGGTCGAACCGCTCCGACCAGAACTGATAGCCGTCGCGCGCGTTGATGAGATTCGCGTGATGCGCAGCTGCGTTCCGGCCTTGCGCACGCTGCCTTCCAGGATGGTGTCGACCTTCAAATGCCTGCGAATCGCCGCGGTGTCGTACCGTTTACCTTTGAACCGGAACACCGAAGTGCGGGCAGCCACGTGCAGGCCGGGGATCTTCGTCAGGCCGTTGATGATCTCCTCGGTGATACCGTCGCAGAAGTAGTCCTGATCGGGCTCAGGACTCAGGTTGGTGAACGGAAGGACGGCGATTGACGGGCCGGACGGCACCAGCTCCAGACGAGCCGACGTCGTGCGTGACGACGACGGTTTGACCGCAGTCGAAGACGCCAACGGCTGCAGCGACTCGAGCGCGGCACGCGCTTCCGCGGCGGTCTGGTAACGGTGCTGCGGATCTTTCGCAAGACAGCGCTCGGTGATCACCCGAATGGGCAGCCGCTTGGTGGCGCGCGGCTGCGGCGTCGGGTCGCGCATGATTGCCGACGTCAACTCGAACAACGTGCGTCCGGCGAAAGGGCGCTTGCCGGTGGCCATCTCATAAAGGACGACGCCGAACGACCACAGGTCGCTCCGCGCATCGGCGGTCTCACCGCGAAGCACCTCGGGAGCCATGTACGGATACGTGCCGACGATCGCCGAGGAGTCGGTCTCCGCGTCCGAGATCGTCGTCACCGCCGCCGACGAGTGGTTCGCGACGATCGCAAGGCCGAAATCGAGGACCTTCAGCCGCGCATCGGCGGTCACCATGATGTTGGCGCTCTTCAGATCGCGGTGTACGATGCCCCGGCCGTGGGCGTGGACGAGCGCGTCGGCGATCTGAATGCCGTAGCGGATGATGGTGTCCGGCACCAGGCCGCGCGATCCGATCAACGTGGAGAGGGGCGCGCCCTCCACGTACTCCATGGCGATGACCTGCTGATTCCGGAATTCTTCCAGCCCGTAGATCGTGCAGATGTTCGGATGGTTGAGCGACGCGAGTAATTGAGCCTCGTGTCGGAAGCGCGCGAGCCAGGCAGGATGGTGTGCGACCTGTTCCGGCAGGAGCTTCAGCGCGGCGTCGCGCCCCAGCCTGATGTCGCGGGCGCGATACACCTCGCCCATGCCCCCGGACCCCAGAGGCGCCACGACTTCGTACGAGCCGAGTCTGAATCCACGACTGAGGGCCACGCGCTCGCGCGGCGATTATATGGTGATTACCGGCGGCTTTCGGCCTTTATTCGACCGTGCGCGGTCAACGTCAGCCCGCGCGATCCGCTGGCGTTCGCCTCGGCGGCGGCTGTCATCGGCTTCGTGTCGCTGGTCGCGTGCCTCGCGCCCGCACGGCGGGCGACGCGGACCGACCCGCTGCGTGCGCTGCGCGGCTGACCGTCCCGATCTCGCCGGAATCGGGCGCGCACGATTCTTTCGGACGGCAGCGCCTCACCTGACGATCGTGATCGCCTGACTCACGCTCCGTACCGTCGCGCCGCTTGCGTCACGCAACGTCATCGTCACCGTCGCCGTTCCGGCGTTGGTGCCGCGAATCTGCCAGGTGACGCTCTGACTCCCGCCCGCCGCGACCGTCGGAACCGATTGCGACGCCACCGTCGGATTCTGTAGCCGCAGCGTACCTGACGGCGTGAAGCTGACGGCCACCGAGAAGCCGCTCGCGGCGGCGGCCGCGCTGTTCGTCACGGTCGCGGTCGCGGTGAAGGTCTGGCCACGCGAGATGCTCGCCGGGACGCCAGTCAGCGCGAGCGCCGGCGCGGTCGCGGTGCCGTTGTTGACCGTGACGCTCACCGCCGCCGACGTGGTCTGATTGTTCGCGGCGTCGAACGCGCGCACGGTCAGCGAATGGGCGCCGTTCGCGGTGCCTGTGGTGTTCCACGCCGCCGAGTA
>DATFWL010000661.1:0-9052 GCA_035259385.1 Vicinamibacterales bacterium
CAGGGCGGGAAGGCGGGCCTAAGCTCACCCCAGCCGCACGTCGGCGACGAGCGGCAGGTGATCGGAAGCGACGAGCGACACGCGCGTCCGCGGCAGCTCGATGCCGAGAATCTCGACCTTGCCGGCGTAATAGATGTGGTCGAGGTGCAGGATCGGGAAGAGCCCCGGGTAGGTGCGTTTGCGCCGCAGGTAGTTGCGCAGATCGACGCTGTTCAGTTTCTCGCTGAGCAGGTTCGTCGCCAGGCCGCGCATCCACTCGTTGAAGTCCCCCAGCACCAGCTTCGGCCCCGCCACGTGGCGATCAGTGACGATCGACGCGAGCCGCTGCGCCTGGTGCCGCCGTTCGAGGATCGCGGTCCCCAGGTGCACGTTGTAGAGATGCAGCGTGCAGCCGTCAGCGGCGATGTCGACCCGCTGCATCCGCCGCGGCTCGCACGTTTTCCAGGACAGGTCGTGCTCGAGGTGCTGCGCGATCGGCAGGCGGCTGAGCACCGCGTTGCCGAAGTGGTGGCCGCGCAGCTGGCGGGCGGGAGCCATCACCCAGCCCATGCCGAGCAGCGCGCCGATCTCCTCGGCATGACCGCCGCCGTGCGAGCCGGCGCCAATCACTTCCTGCAGCGCCACGACGTCCGCATCGATCGCGCGCAGCACGGCCGCGATCCGATCCGGGCGGGTCCGGCCGTCGAGTCCGCGGCAGCGATGGATGTTGTAGGTGGCGACGCGCAGGGTCGGCCGCGGCCCGTGAGTCACTACGCTATGATAGCCGCAGAGATCACAGGGATGGCCGGCAGGGGAGCGTGGCAGAGCGCGCAGGGCAGGCCGCGGCGGCGGACGGGTCGCGCGCTGACGCTGCTCGCTCTGGTGCTGGCGTCGAGCGCCTGTCGCACGATCGAGCGCGATCCGATCACCCTCGAGCGCAACCTGCTGACGATCGACAATCACACGGCGCAGGACTGGAAGGGCGTGGAGATCTGGGTGAACACGTACTACCGCGTGACCAAGGACGTGGTGCCGGCGAAGAGCCGCTTTCAGGCGCCGCTCGACACGTTCGTCGCCGGCTACGGTCAACGCTTCGATTACCGGCGCGCGACGATCAGGGATCTCCGTCTGACGGCGACGCTGCCCGACGGTCAGCCGTTCGAGCTGAAGAAGCAGTTCGACGGCCGCCTGGATCTGTCCGGCGCGCTGGGAGGAAAACACTGATGGCGCGGCTCAAATCGGAATTGGAAGTGACCTGCCCGTGCTGCCAGGCGACGCTCGTCGTCGATCTGAATCTCGGCCGCGTCGTCTCGCACAAGGAGCCGGAGCGTGGCGACAAGCCGGAGCTGAGCGAGGCGCAGCGGATCCTCGCCGAACAGGCCGCGCGCCGCGAGGCGATTTTCCAGCAGTCGGTCGATTCCGAGAAAACGCGCGGCGACGCGCTGTCCAAGCGGTTCGAGGAAGCGCTCCGTCAGGCGAGGGAAGAACCGATCACGAAGCCGGTGCGCGACTTCGACCTCGACTGAAGCGCACGGGCCGTCACTTTTCGTCTTTGCGCCGCCAGTTACGGCGCCAGGCGTTCTCGCGCCACCACCGCGCGATGAAGTCGGCGGCGAAGATGCCGCCAATCAGCAGCACGATGAAGACGGTGGCGGTCACGGAGCCGTCAGCGTACCGGACCGCCCGGTCGCGATCAACCCGGGTCGCGGAATTCTTCGGGCAACGGGCTCCAGCGATCGCGATTCCGGTAGAAGAGCGGCTTGCGTCCGTAGGCGGCGCGGTAGGCGCGATAGCGTTTGCGCAGCGCGTCGACGCGCGCGTCCGACGAGCGAATCGGACGATGCGGGTAGTCGAGCAGCGCCCGCTCGACCTTCCAGACGTTCCCGTCCGACAACCGCCAATCGTAGCGGCCCATCAGCCGGGCGAGATCGACGACCGCGAAGCCGGTCAGCCGGCCGGTGAAGTCGATGTAGGGGTCGAAATAACTGAGCGCGAGCGCGCGTGGCGAGGTGAAGACCGCCCGGCGTCCGTGCAGCCCCGGATCGCGCGATCGCGCGACCGATCCCCAGCGCCCGCGCCGCCGGTACAGGAAGATCACGTGATCGAGCTCGTCGATCGATTCGAAACTCAGCACGAGCGGCGGAAACCCGTGCTGTTCGAGCACGACCGCGGCGAACAGCGCCGCCTCGAGGCAGTGCGCGCAGCCGGTGCGCACGACGCCACGAAAGGTCCGCAACGTCGCCCGTCCGTGCGGTTCCTCGTTGTAGGGAAGCGCGTTGAGGTACGCCTGAACGGCGGCCGGCGAGCGGAGCGCCGCGATCACGCGTCGCTCCCGCGGCGTCAACTCGGAGGGGATTGGGGATTGGGGGTTGCCCAATCCCTAATCCCCGCTCTGGAGCCGACGCAGGTCTTCCAGGACCTGTGTCGGCGACCAGTCGTTGCCGGTGTAGACCTTCGCCAGCGTGCCGTCCGCCTTGATGATGACGGTCCGGAGGTTGTGCGTAATGTCACGCGGATCGTTCATCGCGCGGGAGACCGAGACGCCGAAGCGCGCCGCGAATTGATCGATGTCGTCCCGATCGCCGGTCAGGAACGTCCAGCGCGAGAGGTCCGCGTCCAACTCCTTTGCGTGCTTCTTCAGGACCGGCGGCGTGTCGACCGCCGGATCGAAGCTGACGGTGACGAGGTGCACCGCCTTCAGCGCCGGATCCTCTTTCAGCGTTCTCTGCATCGTCGCGAAATGCCGATCCATCAGCGGACAGAACGCCGGCAGCGGGCATTTCGTGTAGATGAAGGTCATCAGCACCGGTGAGCCCTTGAAGCCGCTGAAGTGCCGCTTCCTGCCGTCCTGATCGACGAAGGCGGCGTCGGGTACGGCCTCGCCCGGTTTGATGAGCTCGAAACCGGACGAGGCGTTCGGCATCGGCGGGTCGGCCGGCGGCTTCTCGAGCGGCGCGGTGCCGACCTTCCTGACGTTGCGGATCCGTGCCCCGGACGAGAACACGACGAGCGTCGAGTCGATCAGGTCGCCAGGTGCGAGCGTGTCGAGCACTTTCGGATCCTCGACCTCGTAAGGCATCGTCATCGCCGGCATGAAGCCCTTGATCTCCTCGTGCTTGAGGATGACGAGTTTGCGCGGTGCGTCGATCGACTGAACCTGGCCCTGCAGCGGATAGACGCGCTCATCCGGCGGCTTCTGACTGCACGCGCCTGCGACGATCGCGACAGAAAAAGCGAGGGGAAGCAGCCGAAAAACGATATGAGACCGCATGTCTTTAGTCTACAGTCTTCGAGAGAGGGCTCGGGGGCTAGGGGCTCACTGACATGATTTGGATTGGGACCTCCGGCTACAACTACCCGGAATGGAAAGGCAGCTTCTATCCCAGCGATCTCTCGGCCGCGAAGATGCTGCCGTACTATGCCGCGCGGTTCCCCACGGTCGAGATCAACTACACGTTCTACCGGATGCCGAACGAGAAGCTGGCGGCAGGGTGGGCCGCGCAGACGCCGTCGCCGTACAGACTCACGCTGAAGGCGCCTCGGCGGATCACGCACGACAAGCGACTGAAGCAGGTCGGCGATCTCGTCGCCGGTTTCTGCGAGGTCGCCGGCACGCTGGGCGACAAGCTCGGCGCGCTGCTCTTTCAGCTGCCGCCGAACCTGAAGAAGGATCTCGCGCTCTTCGACGCGTTCCTCGGCGAGCTGCCGCCCAGGCTGTGCGCGGCGTTCGAGTTCCGCCATGCGTCATGGCTCGACGACGACGTCTACTCCAGGCTGGCGGCGCGCAACCTGGCGCTGTGCGTCGCCGACAGCGAGAAGCTGTCCACGCCGGTGAGGGTCACCGCCGACTACGCGTACTTCCGCCTGCGGGATGAGGGCTACACGCCCGACGACATCAAGCAGTGGGCCGACCGGATCGCGGCGGACATGGCGCCCTGCCGCGACATTTACGTGTATTTCAAGCATGAAGAGGAAGGCAAGGGTCCCGAGTTTGCGAAGCTGCTGATGCAGCATCTTGGTATTCCAGCCGCCGGATGAGAGTCGACGACCTATGAGTGAACTGTTTGCTATTGCGAAGACCGGCGGCGGTGAGGAGGTGCTGTTTCGTCCCGCCCTCGCCAACCGCCACGGCCTGATCACCGGCGCGACCGGCACCGGCAAGACCGTCACGCTCCAGATGCTGGCCGACCACTTCTCGAGAATCGGCGTGCCGGTGTTCATGGCCGACGTGAAGGGCGATTTGTCGGGAGTCGCGGCTGCCGGATCGTCGTCACCCAAGTTGAAAGAGCGGCTGCAGCGCACCGGCATCGCCGAACCCGAATGGAGCGCCGACCCGGTCGTCTTCTGGGATGTCTTCGGCAAGCACGGCTTTCCGCTGCGCGCGACGATCTCCGATCTCGGTCCGCTGCTGCTCGGCCGCCTGTTCAACCTGAACCCGACGCAGCAGGGGGTGCTGGCGCTGGTCTTCAAGATCGCCGACGACCAGGGACTGTTGCTGCTCGACATGAAGGACCTGCGCGCGATGCTGACTTACGTCGGCGACAAGGCGAAGGAGTTCAGGACGGAGTACGGCAACATGTCCGCGGCGTCAATCGGCGCCATTCAGCGGGCGCTGCTCGAGGTGGAGGAGCAGGGCGGGGACGAGTTCTTCGGCGAGCCGATGTTAATCGTCGACGATCTGCTGCAGACCAACACGAAAGGGCGCGGGCTGGTGCACGTCCTTTCCGCCGACGAGCTGATTCGATCGCCGAAGGTCTACGCGACGTTCCTCCTGTGGCTGCTGTCCGAGCTGTACGAACAGCTGCCCGAAGTCGGCGACCGCGACAAACCGGTACTGGTGTTCTTCTTCGACGAGGCGCACCTGCTCTTCGACGATGCGCCGGAGGCGCTGGTGGAGAAGATCGAGCAGGTGGTTCGCCTCATTCGGTCGAAGGGCGTCGGCGTGTACTTCGTCACGCAGAACCCCGCCGATGTGCCTGAGACCGTGCTCGGCCAGTTGGGCAATCGCGTGCAGCACGCGCTGCGGGCGTTCACACCGCGCGATCAGAAGGCGGTGAAGGTCGCTGCCGAGACGCTGCGGCCGAACCCGGCGATCGACACGGCGGCGGCGATCAGCGAGCTCGCCGTCGGCGAAGCGCTGGTGTCGCTCCTCGACGAGCACGGCAGCCCGACGGTCACCCAGCGCGCCTGGATTTATCCCCCGTCATCGCGGATCGGGCCGATCACCGAGGATGAGCGGAAGATGTCGCACGACTCGAACAAGCAGTTATATGGACCGTACGAGCACGCGGAAGATCGTGAGTCGGCCTACGAAAAGCTGACGGGTCGGACTGCGCAGCGTGCGGCAAAGGCGGACCAGGCGGGCGCGTCGGCAGGCGCGAGCGACGCCCCGGCTTCGCCCGAGGCGCCGCCGTCCACGCCGCGAACGACCAGAGCCGAACCGAGAGCCACTCCCGCGCCGGCGGCGCCCCGTTCGGAGCCGTGGGCGCAGCCCACTGCCCCGGGCCAGACCGGCGGCGGCACCGACTCGGGACTCGCCGGAGCCTTTACGGATTTCGTCTTTGGACACACCGGACCGCGCGGCGGCCATTATCCCGGCGCGCTCGAAGCGCTCGGCAAGAGCGCCGCGCGTTCAATGGGATCGGGGATCGGCCGGGCGATTCTCCGCGGCGCGCTGGGTTCCATCCTGCGTAGTCGTTAGTCGCAAGTCGGAAGTCGTCAGTCAGTCGACTGATGACCTCCGACTTGTGACTGACGACTGACAAACTCCACAATCTGATCCTCCGCCCAGTAACCATCGTCGCCACGCGCGCGCAGCGAGCGCGGGCCGACGAAGCCGCAATGGCCGCCGTGCGCGCTGATGCGCAGGTCGATGTGCGGGTTGCTGGTGACCTTTGGGTCGTGAAACGGCTGCGACGGGACGAACGGATCATCTTCCGCCGTGATAATCAGCGCCGGAACCGCGACGCGATCGATGACCCGCATCGCGCTGGCGCGGTGGTAGTAGTCCTCGGCGTCGCGGAAGCCGAAGTACGGCGCCGTGTAGACTTCGTCGAACTCGCGCACGCTCTTGATCGCGTTGAGCCGCGTCAGGTCGAACCGGCCGGGGCGGCATTGCTCCTTCCGCCGCATCCGCCGCTTGAGGTCGCGCACGAAATTCCACTCGTACAGCCAGTTCTCCTTCCGCTCGAGCGCGCGCGTGCACTGGCTGATCTCGATGATCGGTGAGACCGCGGCGATCGCAATGAGCTCAGCCGGCGGGTTCGGACCGTATTCTCCGGCGAGCCGGAGCGCGAGGTTCCCGCCGAGCGAGTAGCCGGCCACAGCCATCGCGCGCAGCCCATCCACCTGCGCGAGCTCGTGAAGGACGTGCGCGGCGTCGGCAGTCAGGCCCGAGTGAAACAGTCCCTCGGAGAGATGCTCGGAGTTGCCGCAGTTGCGCTGATTCAGCCTGACGACGTTCATGCCGCGTGCAAAGGCCTTGGCGGCCATCCCGCGCATGTAGTGGGCGTCGCTCGATCCGTTGAGCCCATGCAGCGCGATGAGCGTCGGCCGACTCCATCGGTCCGGATGCCAGTGACAATCGGCGACAACACGCGTGCCGCGAGCGACGTCGAAGAAACGGCGCTGAGCCGGCGGCAGCTCGGGAAAATATCGCGGATTGCCCCAACTGTAGAGCGTCATGCGGTGGCCGCCGCGCAGCGACGCCCGCGGCTCGAACACGTCCATCGTTCCAGATCATATCTGTCGGGGCTGGGGCTCGGGGCTGGGGTCGAGCTGAATCGGATTGCCGCGATAGAATGTGCCGACTCGGCCTGGCCTCTCGCAGCGAGCCCCTGGCCCCTAGAGCCCCCAGCCCCGAGTCCCGAGTTTGTTCTCTGGAGGTCTTCATGCGTCTGTTACGCCTGATGCTGATCGCGGGCATCGCCGCGATCGCCGTGTCGATCACTGCCGCGTCCCAACAGCCTGCCGCCCCGGCCCAGACGCCGCCTGCCGCGCCGCCCGCGCCTGCCAACCCGCGGCTCGATCAGATGAAGCGCGACGTCGGCCTCGAGGTCGACGGCATGCAGGAAAACATCCAGAAGATGAACGACACGGTGTTCAGCTTCGCCGAGCCCGGCTTCCAGGAATTCGAGACCTCGAAGTATCTCGCTGGCATCCTGCGGCAGAACGGATTCACCGTGCAGGAAGGCGTCGCCGGAATCCCGACGGCGTTCACCGCGCGATGGGGCAGCGGCAAGCCGGTGATCGCGCTGGGTTCCGACATCGACGACATCCCGCAGGCGTCGCAGAAACCGGGCGTCGCCTGGCACGAGCCGATCATCGAGGGCGCGCCGGGTCACGGTGAAGGCCACAACTCGGGCATGCCGCTGCAGATCACCGCGGCGCTCGCCGCGAAGAAGATCATGGAGCAGCAGCACCTGCAGGGAACGCTGATGCTGTGGCCGGGCGTGGCCGAGGAACTGCTCGGCACCAAGGCGTACTACGTCCGCGCCGGGCTGTTCAAGGACGTGGACATCTGCATCTTCGCGCACGTCGGCTCGAACATGAACGTGAGCTGGGGCGACAGCGCCGGCAACGGCATGGTCTCGGTGCAGTACGAGTTCAAGGGCGAGAGCGCGCACGCGGCCGGCGCGCCGTGGCGCGGCCGCTCGGCGCTCGACGCCGTCGAGTTGATGGACATCGGCTGGAACTTCCGCCGCGAGCACCTCCGCATCTCGCAGCGCTCGCACTACGTGATTCCGAACGGCGGCGACCAGCCGAACGTCGTGCCGCCCAACGCGAGCGTCTGGTACTACTTCCGCGAAACCAGCTACGAGGAGATCAAGAAGCTCTGGGACATCGGCAACAACATGGCCAAGGCGGCAACGATGATGACCGACACCGAACTGTCCGCGATGAAGGTGCTCGGATCGGCGTGGCCGGGTCATTTCAACAAGACCGTCGCCGAAACGATGTACGCGAACATCGAGAAGGTCGGCCTGCCGACCTGGAGCGAGGCCGACCAGGCGCTCGCGAAGGCGGTGCAGCGCGAGATGAAGGTCCCGGAAACCGGTCTGGCGACGAAGATCAACCCGCTGCGCGGGCGCGAGACGATTCCGGACGAGGAGAAGCGCGGCGGCGGCTCCGACGACATCGGCGATATCTCGTGGAACGTGCCGACGGTAACGCTCAACTACCCGTCGAACATCCAGGCGGGGCCGGGGCACAACTGGGCGAACGCGATCTCGATGGCGACGCCGATCGCGCACAAGGGCATCCAGTACGGCGCCAAGGTCGTCGCGCTCACGGTCCTCGACTTGATGAACCGCCCCGAACTGGTGACGCAGGCGTGGGACTACTTCAACAACGTGCAGACGAAGAACCGGAAGTACATCCCGTTGATCCGCCCCGAGGACCAGCCGGCGATCTGGTTGAACAAGGAACGGATGGAGAAGTTCCGGCCGGAGATGCGGAAGTACTACTACGACCCGACGAAGTACAAGAACTATCTCGAGCAGCTCGGGATCAAGTACCCGACGACGGAGAAGCCCGCAAAACCCTCGGCGCAGCAGTAGGTCGGGTGGGCCGGGCAGGTCGGGTGGGTCAGGTGGGTCGGACGGATCGGTGTAGCGCGAAGGCTTCAGCCGAGCGATCGCGCCAGAATCAGCCGAGTGTCAGGAGTCGAACCAATGACACGATGGATTGCTCTCGCGAGCGTGGCGCTCATGACCGTCTCCATCAGCGCCCAGCGGCGCCAGCCGGCGCCGGAGCCAACGAGCACGGGCCCCGTGGCCACCGGCGCGACCACGCCGGAGGCGATGCAGAACAAGCAGAACGTCGGCCTCGAGGTCGACGCGATGCAGGAGAACATCCAGAAATGGAATGACTCGGTGTTCAGCTTCGGCGAGCTCGGATTCCAGGAATTCGAGACGACGAAGTACCTCACGACCATCCTGCGCCAGAACGGCTTCGCCGTGCAGGAAGGGATTGCCGGCATTCCGACCGCGTGGACGGCGCGCTGGGGATCGGGCAAGCCGGTCATCGCGCTGGGCTCCGACGTCGACTGCATTCCGCAGGCCTCGCAGAAGCC
>DATFWL010000662.1:0-8171 GCA_035259385.1 Vicinamibacterales bacterium
GTCAGCCGAACTGATTCAGCGCGCCGACAAGTTGATGTACGAGGCCAAAGGCGAACGCGCCAATCACATTCATCTCGTCCGCGCCAAGCTCGCTGACGGCGCCGTCGTCGACATGCTCGACGAAGATCCGCTCGCGGTAGAAGGAACCCAGGCGTAAGTGCTACAGTACTGACTTCCGCTCCGTGTGGTGGGCGTAGTTCAGTGGTAGAACGCCTGACTGTGGCTCAGGAGGTCGCGGGTTCGATACCCGTCGCCCACCCCAATCACTTCTCAATCGACAGCTGATCGACCACGCTGGTCACGCCGGCGGTCTCGCGGGCGAGGCGGAGTGCACGCACGCGCTCGTCGGCATTGCGCACGGTTCCGCGGAGGGTCACCGTCGATCCGTTGGTCGTGACATCGATCGCCCGCGCCTTGACGTAGTCGTCGAGCACCATCTTCGCCTTGATCTTCGAGGTGAGCGCCGCTTCGGCCGCCGACTCCTTCACCTTCTCGGCGGCGGCGGCGACTTTCCCGCCGACTTCAGCGCCACGCTCGCGGGCCGCATTCACGTCCACCTTGCCCGTCGTGCCGACGGAACTGCTCTCCGGTGCCGGCCGACCGCCCAGGAGACTCCTGCCGGTGACGTAGCTGACGGCAACGAAGGCCGCGACGATGAGAAGCACAGTCAACAGCAATGCACCGATGGTTCTCATGACCGCCCTCCAGCTGCGGAGAGTTCAAGAGCGTTGCCATCGCGCGAGGCCGCGATTCGGGCCGGATCATCCGCTTGAGCTCCCCGTGATCGGGCACGGGCGTTGCGACGAGATTACCTGTGGAGGTGATTATGTCCGCTGTCGAGCTGTTGCTCGCATGGCAGTATCCGAGCATCACGAGCGCGGTCATCCTCGCGCTGGTGCTGGCGTCAGCCCTGTGGATTCCGTACTTCGTGAAGGAGATCCGCAGAGGAAAAGCGACGCTCGGGCCGCGGCAGCCGATCGGCACGGGCGAACCGCATCCTGGCCGCCGAGGCGATCCGGCGCCGGGTCATCCCGAGGCACAGGCCGATCCATACGACCCGCGCGCCTCGCGCTGAGTGCGGGCGCGCTCGTGCAACTGAGAGTGCGTTTCAAAATCTGTAGGTGCGGCCTTTCCGGCCGCACTCAGTCTGCTGTGCATCGATTCGAATTCCAAATTCCTAATTCCCATTCTCGCCATTCATCAACAGCTGCGGACTGATGCAGGCGGCGCGGCGCGCCGGGAACCAGGCTGCCGCGACCGCCATCGCGAGTACGATGCCGGCGAGGATCGCATAGGTCGCGGGATCGTCCGGCGAGACATCGAACAACAGACCTGCCGCGACGCGCGCCGCGGCGAGCGCCAGCGCGACACCGGCGAGAATCCCTCCGGCTGCGATGCGCGCGCCGCCGCCCACGACCATCGCCATCACCGCGCGACGATCGGCGCCCAGCGCGATGCGGATTCCGATCTCGCGCGACCGCTGGCTGACGTCGTACGACACCACGCCGTAGACGCCGACCGCGACGAGCGCGAGCGCAAGTGCCGCAAAGACGCCGACGAGCCACGTAGCGGCGCGCCGGCGGCCGAGTGAGGCCGCGACCCTCGCCTCGAGCGCGCGAACGTCGTAGATCGGCAGCGCCGGGTCGATCGTGCCGACCGCCTCGCGAAGCTGCGGAACCAGATCGACGGGATCGCGCGCGGCATGGACGACGGCAAACACCGACGCGGTCGGGCGCTGCGCCAGCGGCAGGTAGATCGTTCCGCGCGGCGTGGCGTCGAGGCCATCGTGGTGCACGGTCCGCACCACGCCGACGATCTCCCGCCAGTTCTTCGCCGGGCCGTCGTCGGTCGTCAGCCGATCGCCAATCGGACTACGGCCAGGCCAGTACTTCCACGCGGCCTGCTCGTCGACGATCGCGACCGACCGCGCGCCCAGGCCGTCGCGGTCGTCGAAGACCCGGCCCGCGACAAGCCGGATGTTGATCGCGCTGAAGTACCGCGGCGACGCCGAACGCCAGTCGGCGTGGGGCAAATCGGCGCCGCGCGGCGCCGGCCGCGATTCGATGTCGAAGGTGCCCATGTTGTTCGCGCCGCCGAGCGGCAGCTCGGACACCGCGCCCGCGGCGCGAACCCCGGGCAGCGCCGAGAGGCGCTCGACGAGCTGCGCGTAGAACGCGGCGCGCTGCGGCGCGTCGCGGTAGCGCGCGGCCGGCAGCGAGAGGCGGATCGTCACCCGCTGATCGACGTCGAATCCGGGATCGACCGCCGTCACACGCGCGAAGCTGCGCACGAGCAGTCCGGCCCCGACGAGTACCGCGAACGCGACCGCGATTTCCGAGGCGACGATCAACCGGCCGGTGCGGCCGCTGCTCGCCCGCGCTTCGGCGCCGAGGGCCGTTCGCAGATCGGTGCGCGACAGCTGCCACGCCGGCATGGCGCCGAAGACAATACTGCTGGCCAGCGCCGCCGCGGCGGCGAACCCGAGCACTGCGAGATCGACCCGCGGCGGCGGATCGATCGGCGCGACGCTGACCGCCGCCGCGCGCGCGAGCAACGGCACAGCGACGACGGCGGCGAGAATCCCCGCCGCTCCACCAAGCAGGCCGAGCGTGACGGTTTCGACGAGCAGCTGAACGCAAAGTCGTGCCGGTGCCGCACCCAGCGCCGCGCGGACGGCGAGCTCCCGACGCCGGTGTCCGGCGCGTGCCAGCAACAGGCTCGCGACGTTCGCACACGCGACCAGCAGCACAAGGCCGACAGCGGCAAACACCGTGACGGCGACCGGACGCGCGTCGCGCACGAGATCGTCCGGCAGCGGACGCATGTCGAGCGTCCACCGCGGCGCGTCGGCGTAGTACGCGGGCTTCAGTCGACGCGCGAGCGCTGCGAGTCCGCCGCGCGCCTGCGCGATCGTGAGGCCCGGACGGAGGCGTGCGATCGCGTCGAGAAACTCGCTGCCGCGGCCGTCCGGACCGCGCTGGCGCGCCGTGAACGCGATCGGCACCCAGGCTTCGGCGCCCCGTGGAAAGGTCGCCGCCGCCGCGGCGATTCCCACCACCCGATGCGGACGATCGTTGAGGTAAATCGTCTGACCGAGCGCCCGAGGGTCACCACCGAAGCGGCGGCGCCACAGTCCGTCGCTCAGCACCACAACGGAGCTGTCGCCCGGCACATCTTCGTCCACGGTGAACCAGCGGCCGCGCGCGATCTGCAGGCCGAGCGCCGGCTGAAACGACGCCGTCGCCCGGACCACCAGGAGGCGCTCGGGTTCGCCGGCGCCGGTGAGGTTCTGGTTCGTCGTGGAGAACGCCGTCACGTCTGCGAACAGATCAGTGGCGGTGCGCAGGTCGTCGTAGCCGGGCACCGACACCGCCGCGCGCGGCAGCGTCGGCGGATACGCGTGCCAGACGGCGACCAGGCGCGCTGGATCGGTGAACGGCAGCGGCGCGAGAAGCACGCTGCGCACGACGGAGAAGATCGCCGCATTGGCGCCGATGCCGAGCGCCAGTGTCAGCACGGCGACGCAGGCAAAGCCAGGCGCGCGGACGAGAAGCCGCAGCGCGTACCGAAGGTCCTGCCACACCCGCACTTAGATGGGCGGACCCGGTGAGAAGTTGCTGCGGAGACGAGCGAGGCAGTCGGCCCGTGATCAACTTCGGCACAGCGTGCGCAGAAACGACACACGAATCCCGCAAGTGGCGGGAGAAATGGACGTTAGCGTGCGTAATGATGGGTGCCAATTGACGTTAGTGTCATATCAACGTACATTGAGCACGCGCAGCCAAACTCGACAGTTCTTGATAAAACATTTGTACAGAACGACTTATTCCAAGCCCAGCCGTTGGCGTTACAGTTGCAAATCGTCGCACGCCGGGGAGACGTGTCTGCACGCGCCTCCCCCATCAATGCCTGCGGATTCGACCACGCTGACCGGCGACTGGCGCAACGGGCTGCCGACTCTCGTCGGCCGGTTGGTGACGCTGCGCGAAGTTGCGCCGGAGGATCTCGGCGCGCTGGTCGATCTCCTGTCGCTCAACGACGCCACGCGCTTCGGCATCGACGGTCCGGTGTCCGACGTGACGGTCCAGGACCTGATCGAGCGGGCGTCGCACGATCGGGCCGCGGGCAAGGGTTTCACCTACGCCGTCACGCTCAACGCGTCGCAGTCTCTCGTCGGCCTCGCGCAGGTGCGCCAGCTGGATCCGATGTTCGAGGCCGCGGAGTGGGAGCTCGTGATCGTGCCGTCGTCGCGCGGCACCGGCGTGTTCCTCGAAGCGGCGCGTCTCGTCGGCTCGTTCACGTTCGGCGTGATCGGGACGCACCGGCTCGAGGCGCGCGTCCCGCTGCAGAACGGGCGCGCCAACGGCGCGCTGCGCAAGCTCGGCGCGGTCCAGGAAGGCATCCTGCGCCGATCGCTGCGGCGCAATGGCGACTACCTCGATCAGGTGCTCTGGTCGCTGCTGAAAGAAGACTGGGGCGATCACTGGGTGTCCACCGCGCCGCGAGTCCACTGATGCACGAGCTTCCACGTCCCGCTCGCGTGTACGTCGGTGCGGTGATCGCAACCGGGCTGACCCTGCTGGTGCTGCGCTTGCCCGAAGCGAGGTTCGCGCAGCCGGTGCTGTTCGTCGCGCTCCTGCTGCTCTCGTCGATGTCCGCCGCGCTGAAGGTCTACCTGCCGCTCACGACCAGCGGATCGACGATGTCGGTATCGTACGCGGTCGACTTCGCGTCGCTGCTGCTGCTCGGGCCGCACGAGACCATGCTCGTCGCCGCGGGCAGCGCGTTCAGTCAATGCCACTTCAACAGCAAGGACCGCAACCCGCTGCATCGGACGCTCTTCAGCGTCGCGTCGCTGGTGATCACGGTCCAGGGAAGCGGGCTCGCCTTCTCGCTGCTCGGCGGCGCCGGATCGGCGATGCCGTTGTCGGCGCTCGCGCGGCCGCTGGTCGGCGCGGCAACGGTCTACTTCCTGCTGAACACCGGCCTGATCGCGACCGCGATCGCGCTCTCCACGCGCTCGAACATCCTGGCGACCTGGAACGGCAATTTCCTGTGGAGCGCGCCCAGCTACTTCGTCGGCGCCGGCAGCGCGGCGCTGGCCGCGGAGTTCGTGTCGCACGCCGGCTACTGGGTGGCGCCGCTCACGTTCGCACCGCTCTACCTCACCTATCGCACCTACAAGGTGTACATGGGGCGCATCGAGGACGAGCAGCGCCACGTGCAGCAGACGTCCGATCTCCACCTTGCCACCATCGAAGCGCTGGCCCGCGCGATCGACGCGAAGGATCAGACGGCGCAGATGCACATCCGGCGCGTCCAGGTCTACGCCGCCGGCCTCGCGAAGGAGGCCGGCTTGTCCGAAGCCGAAATTCAGGGCGTCAAGACCGCCGCGCTGCTGCACGACATCGGCAAGCTTGCGGTGCCGGAGCACATCCTCTCGAAGCCGGGCCCGCTCACCCAGGAAGAATTCCAGAAGATCCGCATCCACCCGCAGGTGGGCGCCGAGATCATCGCGGCGGTTCCCTTCCCGTATCCGGTTGCGCCGCTGATTCTCAGCCATCACGAACGGTGGGACGGCAAAGGCTATCCGCAGGGGCTGTCTGGCGACGAGATCCCGATCGGCGCCCGCATCCTGACGATCGTCGACTACTACGACGCGGTGACCACCGAACGGCCGTATCACAAGGCACTGAGCCGCGAGAGCGCGATCGGCCTCCTGAAGCACGAGTCGGGACGTGCGCTCGATCCGAAGCTCGTGCCGCGCTTCATCGAGATGCTCCCGTCCCTGATCGCGGAGCTCGGCGGTGCGGCTCCGCAGAACGCCGACGTCGCGCCAGCGAGGGCACTGCCCGGATCGACCACCGTCGGGCTCGTCGGGCCCGGCTCCGCGAGCGCGTTCGAGAACATCGCGCTCGCCCACCGCGAGATCTATGCGCTCTACGAAATCGCGCAGTCGATGGGCACCAGCCTCGGCGTCTCCGACACGATGGCGCTGATCTCGTCGAAGCTGTCGAAAATCGTCTCGTGGTCGGGGTGCGCGTTGTTCCTGCACAATCCCGAGAACGACACGCTGAGGTGCCGCTTCGCGGCCGGCGTGGATGCGCCGCGGCTGCTCAACGCGACCATGAAGGTCGGCCACGGCCTGTCGGGATGGGTGGCGCGCAACCGGCGCACGCTGATCAACGGCGATCCGCGCGTCACGTTCGAAGCGGTGGGCCTCGGCGGCGAGCTGTCGTTGAACTCGGCGCTGGTCTGCCCGCTGCAGTACAACGACACGTTCATCGGCTGCCTGGCGCTCTACCACGTCGAGCCGAGCCATTACACCGAGGATCATCGCCGCCTGCTCGAGCGCATCGCCGAGCAGGCCGGCGCGGTGATTCACAACTCGATCGTCTTCGAGCAGACGCAGGAAGATTCACTGACCGACCCGCTGACCGGCCTGCCGAACCGCCGCTCGATGTTCGTGCACCTGTCGCGCGAGCTGTCGCGGGCCGAGCGCCTCAAGTGCGAGGTCGCGATCGTGGTGATGGACGTCGACGGCTTCAAGACGATCAACGACACCTACGGCCACAACGTCGGCGATCACGCGCTTCGCGAGGTGGCGGCAGCGCTCCAGACGACGTTGCGGCCGTACGATCTCTGCGTCCGCTACGCCGGCGACGAGTTCATCGTCGTGCTCGGCGATTGCTCACGTGACGCGGTCGAAGCCAAGCGCCGCGAGCTCCAGGCGCGCGTCGGCGAGATTCAGCTCGAGGTGCGCGCCGGTAAATGGTTGCGGCTCGGCGCCAGCGCGGGGGCGGCGGTGTTCCCCGAGGACGGCAGCACCTACGAGCAGCTGCTCGCCGCCGCCGACCACATGATGTATCGCGACAAGGCGATCCGGCGCGGCCGCATCACGAGGCCGGCGGCGCCCGCCGTTGAGTTCCTGCCGGCCGACGTCTTGGAACAGCCGGCAGATGCCCCGGCACTGGAGCTGCCTCGCCTCGCGTCGTGATGTGGCGGGGCTGGGGGCTCGGGGCTCGGGGCTAGCTGCGGCACAATTTAGCTAGCCCCTAGCCCCTGGCCCCTAGCCCCTAGCCCGATCCCCGAGCCCGACTCCGACAGCCGTCCGCTCCACTACAATGACGACCGTGCACAGAGACGACTTGGTCGAGCGGCGGCGGAAGTACATCGAGCGGCAGATTCGACTCGACAAGAGCGCGGTGAACGTCGAGTTCGCGGGACGCACGCCGCAGGGCAGCGGTCCACTGAACCGCCACGGCATGCCGCAGTTGCCGGTCGGCCAGCACGTCGTGAAGAACTGGCCGGTCCTGGATCTGGGCGAGCAGCCGCAGGTGTCGATCGAGACCTGGAGGCTCGAGGTCGGCGGCCTCGTCGAGCAGCCGTTCATCCTCACCTGGGACGAATTCCTGGCGCTTCCTCAGCACGACGAGGTGAGCGACTTTCACTGCGTGACGACGTGGAGCCGCTATGACAACCACTGGCGCGGCGTGCGGTTCGCGACGATCGCCGAGCGCGCAGTGCCGAAGGACAACGCGCATTTCGTGATCTGCACCGGTTACGACTTCATGCCGGGCACGTTCATTCCGTACACGACGAACCTGCCGCTCAACCGCGCGCTGGACGACGACGTGCTGCTGGTGCACACGTGGGAGGGCAAGCCGCTGCCGCCCGAGCACGGCGGTCCGGTACGGATAATCACGCCGAAGCTCTACGCATGGAAAGGCGCGAAGTGGATCCGCAAGATCGAGTTCCTCGAGCACGATCGCAAGGGGTTCTGGGAAGTGCGCGGTTATTCGAATTCCGCGGAGCCGTGGTTCAACGACAGGTACGCGACCGACTGACGCATCGGGGGTGGGGCTGGGGGCTTGCGGCTAGCTGAAACGCCATCTCGATCGCAGCTAGCCCCGAGCCCCGTCTCGATCCCAGCTAGCCCCAAGCCCCGAGCCCCTAGCGCCGTCTCGATCGCAGCCAGGCCCCGTCTCACTTCGGCTCGAATCGATACACCAGATACACGATCTCCGACCCATCCAGCTGACTGAAACGATGCGGCATGCCGGCGGGGATGATGATCACGTCCTTCGGCCCGACGTGCTTCGACTCGCCGCCCTTGTGCGTGCCGGTGCGGCTCGGCCCCGCGTTCAACCGCGTGAGATCAGTGGCGGTCG
>DATFWL010000663.1:0-5562 GCA_035259385.1 Vicinamibacterales bacterium
CCGCCGGGCACGCAGAACGTCGTCTCGTCGGTCCAGCGCGAATCGGGCACCGCCAAGGGCGTCAACATCGGCGCCGATCTGTCGTACTCGTTCACGAAGCTGGTCGGCGCCGGCGGCTTCATTCGATACAACGGCGGCTCGGTCGACCTCCCGTCGCTGAGCGACGTCAAGGCCGGCGGCTTCCAGTTGGGAATCGGCGCACGCCTGCGCTTCTGAGCAGCTGCCACTACCTCGGATCGATTGCCGGCACGTAGAGCGAGCGATCGACGAAGTCGTTGTCCTGCCACGACGGCCCATTGGTACCCGGCACATCGGAGAGCACCTTCCAGATGTGGCCGTCGGGGTAGCAGATGCGCCCTGCCGCGAAGCTGTAGCCCCTCCACGAGACGATGTTCTCGCCGCCGTTCTTGATCAGGAGGCCGGCGCCCGATCCGCGCAGCAGCCACGCGACGCGCTTGGTCACTTCGAACGCGCCCTCAACGGTGTGCGACGGGTTGACTGCAGCGTGGACGCACGCGACCAGATCGTAGCCGGGCGTCGATCCGCAGGCCTCCCAGTTGCCGCCGCCGCCACCGCCGCCACCTCCCGGTGGTGGTGGCGGCGCGACTGGCTGCGCCATCGTCTGGAACGCGCGCGTCGGCGACCAGGGGCCGAGCGTGCGCGAATCGAACGCGCGTACGTGCCAGTAGTAGACCGTGGCGTAGCCGAGATCGGATCCAGGCGTGACGCTCGTCTGATTCGGCTGCTCGGGCACTTCCTGGAAAACTTTGTTCGCGAACGTGTTGGTGTCGGAGAGTTCGAACATGTAGGTGATCGCGCCGACAGGTCCGCTGCGAACGGCGTTGTTCACGACAAACGTCGGGCGGAGCGGCGTGTCCACCTGGTTGAAGGCAGGGGAGACGAGATCGGGAGGCTCGATCACGATCGGCGTGAACACGTCGAAGCCGGCGGCCGTCGAGAACGGCCCGGTGTTCGCGCCGTCCTGCGCCTTCACGCGCCAGAAATAGCTGCGTTCAGGCGCGAGGCGATCGGGCAGGCGGAGGCTGGTGCGGCCGCCATCACCGGGCTCGACACCTTCGCGCGAAAAGACGATGTTGGTGAAGCCGGCGTCAGCGGCAATCTGGAACACGTACGAGAGCGGACGAACTCCCGTCGTGCCGGCGTTCTCCGCGAGCAGCGTGAGCGGCTGCTGATCGACCGGAATCTTCACGCCCGACGACGGCTCGAGCGTCTTGGGTGCCGAAATTTGGACGCCGGGGATCGGACCAGCGACCTCCGGACTCAGAGGGTTGGCGCTTTTTGACGTGGTGCAGGCTGTCGCCGCTGTCAGCGGGATGATCGCCAGCAGCCCGATCAGGGTTCGGTTCATGGTTGACCCACGCGCGACCGGCTCGCGCGGCTCTGGAGCTTCGCAGTCTTACTGGAGCGTGTATCGACGGGATGTGGAGGAGACTTTAGGCAATGAGAGCCAACGACTTGCCGGCGTGGCGCCGGCGGGCCGCCGCGTGGTGGGTCACCGTTTCTCCGGGCTATAATCACGGCCCGCACGAATGAACCCACGGCCGTTGAATGTCCTGCAGGTCTGCGATCACCTTGGGTGGGAAGGCTCGCGGATGCACGGGGTGAAGCGCCTGTTCGGGTGGATGATTCACCGGTTCGATCCCAGCTGTTTCAAGGTAAGCCTGCTCAGCCTCAGGCGCAAGGACTTATCCGAGGAGACTCTCGAGTCACAGGGGATCGACGTCAGCTACCTGCACCGGTTGAAGTTCGATCCGCTGACGCTGCCGGCGCTCCTGTCCGTGATCGACCGGAAGCAGATCGACATCCTGCACCTGCATGGTTATGGCGCGACCACGTTCGGCCGGATGGCGGCGGCGCGCCGGCGTATTCCCGCTATCCTTCACGAGCACGCGAATCTGACAGATACGCCGTGGTTTCAGAAGGTCGCCGATCGGGCACTCGAACCATTCACCGACATCGCGCTGGCCGTCTCGAGGAGTACGGCTGAGTTCGTGATCAAGGCGCGTCAGATTCCGGAGTCCAAGGTCAAAGTCGTCTACCTCGGAGCACCGCTCGACGAGTTCGGACGCGAGCGCAGTACTGCTGAGGTCGCCCAGGCGCGGCAGGAACTGGGGATCGCGCCAGACGATTTCGCGGTCGGGACGATCACGCGACTCCACGAATCGAAGGGCAACCGCTTCCTGATCGAGGCGGCGGCGCGGGTGGTGCGCGAGCGGCCGCGCGCGCGGTTCTTTCTCGTCGGCGAGGGCCCGCTGCTGCCGGAACTGCAGGCGCTCGCGTCGCAACTGCATCTCGGCGACCGCTGCGTGTTCCTGGGATTCCGCCGCGACGTCGCCGCGACGCTGTCCGCGTTCGACCTGAGCGTGTTCCCGTCGCTCTGGGAGGGGACGCCGCTGACGGCGTTCGAGGCGCTCTCGATGGGCAAAGCCATCGTCGCCACCGACGCCGATGGCCTGCTCGACATCCTGACGCCCGATCACGATGCGCTCGTCGTCCCGAGGCGCGATCCGCGCGCGCTCGCGGACCGGATCGTGCGAGCCTTCGATCGGCCCGACGAACGCGCACGGCTCAGCGCCGCCGCGCGTCGGACCGGCCGCCAGTACGACATCGGCGTATTCGTCCGCAAGATGGAGCGGCTCTACGCGCTGCTCCACGACACATCGCGCGCAACCAGGCGGAAGGGCATTCTCGCTGCCGATTTGTCGTTTCTCACCTCCGAGGCGCCCGCGTGACCAGCGCCGCGCCTGCGGCCCCTGGAGGCGCCGGCGTGACCAGCACCGCCCGTGCGGTACGCGCTCCCGGCGCTCTCGCGTCGCTGGCCCTCGGGATCGTGCTGGTGGCGTTCGCCGTGACATTCGACCTGCCGCGTGAGACGCAGAGCTTCAAGGGCGACGAGGCGACCTACTACAGCCTCACGAAGAGCATCGCGACCGATTTCGACTTCGCGTTCGAGCGCAAGGATCTGACGCGCGTGTGGGAGGAATTCCGCGGCGGCCCCGAGGGCATCTTCCTGAAGCGGGGCAAAGTCAACCGCATCCGGTCGTCGAGCTCGTTTCCGTTTTTCCGGCGGGTGAAGCTGGAGGACCCGGTTCGCGCGCGGTTGTATTACGCGAAGTCGTTCATCTATCCGCTGGCCGCCGCGCCGTTCGTCTTTGTTTTCGGGACGCACGGGTTCCTGGTGCTGCATGCGCTGCTGCTCAGCCTCGATCTGTTCGTCGCCTATTGTTTTCTCACCGCGCGGGGCAGCCAGCCGGCGGCGGCGCTGGCCTTCGCCGGCGTGTTCCTCGGCGCATCGGTCATCCCGGTCTACTTCGTGTGGATGACGCCGGAGTTCTTCAACCTGTCGCTGGTCTTCTACGCGGTCTTCCTCTGGGCGTACAAGGAGGCCGCGCCCGAAGCCGGTGTGGAGGATTCCCGCTTCCTCACCAGTGCCCGTTCCGATCTGGCAGCAGCCGCGATGATCGGCGTGCTGAGCTTCTCCAAGCTGCCGCACGCGATCCTGATGGCGCCGCTCGTCGCGGTTGCCGCGTATCGGCGGCAGTGGAGGCGGGCCGTGGCGGTCGCGATCGTCTGGGCCGCCGTGACCGGAGGCCTGTTCGCGGCCAACGCGGCGATCACCGGCGAGTTCAACTACCAGGCTGGCGATCGCAAGACCTTCTACGGGCGCGACGGGTTCCCGTTCGCCAACGATCGAGAGACGTTCGAGAGCATCGGCCCGGTACGCGAGCGCGGATCGCTGATGGTCGGCGACGTGCTCGCCAATCGGCACACATTCACCGTCCTCGGCCACAACCTCGTCTACTTTCTCGTCGGGCGCTTCTGCGGTCTCGTTCCGTATTTCTTCCCCGGCGTGCTGAGCGTGGCGCTGTTCCTTGGAACGAGACGCCGGCGGCTGTGGCAATGGCTGCTCGCCGCGACGGTCGCCGCCGCCGCGCTCGTGCTGCTGGTGGTCACGCCGTTCACCTATTCGGGCGGAGGAGGTCCGGTCGGCAATCGGTACTTCCTGAGCTTCTATCCGGTGTTTCTGTTCCTGACGCCGCCGCTCGCCGGCCTAGTCCCGGCAGCGATCGCGCTGGCGTGCGGATCCCTGTTCACCGCGCAGATCGTGCTGAACCCGATCTATGCCTCGCTCCATCCCGGCGAGCACACCAAGAGCGGACCGCTCCATGCGCTGCCGATCGAGCTCACGCTGCTCAACGACCTGCCGATGGCCTTCGACGCCGATCGCTCGCGCCGCCCGCTCACCGGCAGCCCGCCGATGCTGGCGTACTTTCCCGACGAAGGCGCCTTCTCGCCTGAAGGCGACGCGTTCTGGCTGAGAGGCAAGTCGCGCGCCGACGTGGTCCTGCGCGCGCCGGTCGCGGATCTCGGCGGCGGCCAATTCGTCTCGAAGACGATCACGCGCCTGGCCGTCGAGGTGCAGAACGGCGGCGATCCTGGACGTGTGAGCGTCTCGACCGGGGCGGAGTCGCGCGCGCTGGCCATGAAGCCGGCGGAGGTCGCGCATTTCACGCTCGCGATGCCGCGCGGCGTTCCGTATCATCGCGACGAGAACCCGACCAGCTATCTGTACGTCGTCTCGTTCGGGACGACGGCCGGCTTCGTGCCGTTTCTCGACGCGCCCAACTCGAGCGACAGCCGCTTCCTCGGCGCGCGTGTGCGAATCGTGCCGGAGTACGCCGATGCCGAGACCACCGTGTGGCGTCCAGCGGGCGTCACGCTGCAGCCCTGATTACGAGCAACGCAGAAGCCGCAGAGAGGGCGGAACACGCAGAAAGGCTGACGAACCAGAGCCGCTGTAGGGCCGCTCTTACGGTGCGGCCGATTGGGTTCTCTAAAGCACGGTTGCAGCGTCCGCCTTCACGGATGGACCCAAAGGAGTCCGGCTGGCGCATTTCCAAATCAACGTAGCTCATTCGAAACGCGCTCTCTCAAAGCCGGACGCTACTCCCCACAAAGAATCGAGAAACGCTCCAGAGTACAAAGAGCTGCGGTTTCTGCGGTCTCCGCGGTTGACGCAATCTATCGAGTAGTTATCTCCGAAAGCTGCACGCCGAATGCACGCGCGCTGGGTGTGCCGAAGGCCTGTGCCAGTGACCACGGCGGCGTGGTCACGATGTCGATGCGCCGCGGCTGCGGCGGCTGGGAAGCGCGCGGCGGCAGCTGGAGCCGCACATCCTTCCACGCATCGTTCGTGAGCTCGAATCGCTCGAACACCCGACCGTCGATCGCGATGCTGACACGGACCGGCTGCGGGTGCCGCTCGTAGAACATCGTGCGGACCGGGATCAGCACTTCTCTCGTCTCCGCCGGCACGAAAAACGCCGCGCTCGGACTGGCCCAGCGCGTCCGGTCCCGGCCCGGTCGCGACTCCCACTCGTAGAACCCGAAGCTGCTCTGCAGCACGTTCAGCTTCGCCTCCTCAGCGCGCGCACGCAGCGGAACGCTCGCGGCGAGAAGCACGATCGCCGCGGCAACGGCGATCGCGGCCCGGCCCAGCCACCCCTCCAGCCCATCCCGCCCCTCCAGCCCTTCCGGCCG
>DATFWL010000664.1:0-2787 GCA_035259385.1 Vicinamibacterales bacterium
GTTGGCGGCACCAACCAGCACCTCAAGCTCTTCCTGAGCCTCGACCGCGGATTTTCGCAGGGCGACGCGTCGGCGATCATCTCGCTGGTCCTCGCCGTCAGCATCGCCGGCCGCCTGCTCATGGGATGGCTCGCCGATCGCATCGCGGTGAAGCACGTGATGCTGATCATCTACACGCTCGTCGCGGGCTCGGTGCCGCTGCTGCTCGTCGCCGGCACTTCGCGCGCGGCGCTGTACGCGTTCGCGATCGCGTTCGGCCTCGGTCTCGGCGGCGAATACATGATCATCCCGCTGATGGCGGGCCAGCTGTTTGGAGTCGAGGTGCTCGGCCGCGTGATGGGGATCGTGCTGACCGCGGACGGCGTCGCGGAAGCGACGGCGCCGATGCTGGTCGGCTATCTTCGCGATCACAGCGGCTCGTACGCGACCGGGTTCATCACACTGGTGGCAACCGCGATCGCCGGCGCGCTGGCGATCGCGCTGCTGCCGCAGAGGAGAGCACCGCTGTGCGAATCGTCTCGGGCAAGGTCATCGTCTGCAGTCCGGGCAGAAATTTCGTCACGCTGAAGCTGGTGACCGAAGACGGCGTCTCTGGTCTCGGCGACGCGACGCTGAACGGCCGAGAGCTCGCGGTGGCGAGCTATCTCAGCGATCACGTCGTCCCGCTGCTGATCGGCCGCGACGCGCGGCGGATCGAAGACATCTGGCAGTACCTCTACAAGGGCGCGTACTGGCGGCGCGGCCCGGTGACGATGACGGCGATTGCGGCGGTGGACACGGCGCTGTGGGACGTCCGCGGCAAGACGCTCGGAGTGCCGGTCTACGAGCTGCTCGGCGGCGCGTCGCGCGACGCGGTGATGGTCTACGGGCACGCGAACGGTTCGACCGAGGAGGAGACCGTGGCCGCGGTGGCGACCTACGTCGACATGGGCTACCGTGCGGTTCGCGCGCAGTGCGCGATCCCCGGCGTGCAGCACGCCTACGGCGTCGGCCGCGGCACGCTGCATTACGAGCCGGCCGAGAAGGGCCGCCCGCTCGAGAGCGTGTGGAGCACGGAGCGCTATCTCGACGTGGTGCCGCCGCTGTTCGCGCGGCTGCGGAAGGAGTTCGGGTTCGACATCCACCTGCTTCACGACGTCCATCATCGCCTCACCCCGATCGAGGCGGCGCGGCTCGGCAAGGCGCTCGAGCCGTCGCGGTTGTTGTGGATGGAGGATCCGGTGCCGGCCGAGAACCAGGGCGCGTTCCGCACGATTCGGCAGCACACGACCACGCCGATTGCCGTCGGCGAGGTGTTCAACACCATCCATGACTGCGCGCAGTTGATCGAAGAGGAGCTGATCGACTACATCAGGACGACGGTCGTCCACGCCGGCGGCATCAGCCACATGCGCAAGATCGCGGCGCTGGCCGAGTTGCACCACGTGCGCACCGGTTCGCATGGCGCGACCGATCTCAGTCCGGTGGCGATGGCCGGCGCGCTGCACTTCGACCTCAGCGTGCACAACTTCGGAGTTCAGGAGTACATGCGCCACACCGACGACACCGACCGCGTGTTTCCGCACGCCTACCGGTTCGAGCGCGGCTCGATGCATCCGGGCGACGCGCCGGGCCTCGGTGTCGACATCGACGAGGCGCTTGCGGCGCAGTATCCCTACGAAGCGGCGTATCTTCCAACCAATCGGCTGCAGGATGGGACGGTGCACTCATGGTGACAAGGCGACAGGTGCTCGGAATCCTCGCCGGCTCGGCCGTCGCATCGGTGGCGCGCCCGGCCCGCGCCGCTGCGTCGCTGCGCTACGGCTACGCGGCGATCACATGGGGCAACGACTACATGACCGCGATCGCGGAGATCGCGGCGGCCGGCTACCGCGGCGTCCAGCTGCGCGCCGGCGACGGGCTGCTCGATCGCTTCGGCGACAAGCCGGCGGCGCTCCGCGATCTGCTGGAGCAGAAGACGCTCGCCTTCCCGGTGTTCTCCAGCGGCAATCTCTCGATCGATCCGGCGCGCGAGCAGGAGATGACCGAGCTCCACACGAAGCACGCGGCGTTTGTCCGCGCCGCCGGCGGGCTGTTCCTGCAGGTAATCGACGAGCGGCCGAAGGGGCGTGCTGTGACCGCCGACGACTACAAGCGGACCGGCCGGCTGATCACCGAGCTGGGCAAGCGCGTGGGCGACGCCGGCGTCACGCTGGTCTACCACCACCACATGAACAGCACCGGCGAGCGGCCGCACGAGGTCGAGGCGGTGCTCGATGCCGCCGATCGCCAGCACGTGCGATTGCTGTTCGACACGGCGCACTATCAGCAGGGCGGCGGCGATCCCGCGGCGGCGATCCGCCGCTATCGCGACTGGATCGCCGTGCTGCATCTGAAGGACGTGCGGGACCGGTCAGGTGGGTCGGGTGGGCCGGGTAGGTCGGATACTTATCAGTTCGTGGAGCTTGGGCGCGGGCGCGTCGACTTCCAGGCTGTCTTCGGCGCGCTGAACGAGATCAATTTCAACGGCTGGGGCGTCGTCGAGCTCGATCGCGTGCCAGACGCCGGAAGGACGCCGAAGGAGAGCGCGGAGATCAATCGGCGCTACCTGGTCGAGACGCTGCACCAGACGCTGTAGGGCCTGGGAGGGTCGGGCAGGTCAGGTGGGCCTGGTGGGTCGAACGGCGCCTCGTTCCTCGAGATGCCGTGCGACCTGCCTGACCTGCTCGACCTGCCTGGCCTGTCCGACCTGCCTGACCTGGCTGACCTGCTCGACCTGCCTGGCCTGTCCGACCTGCCTGACCTGGC
>DATFWL010000665.1:0-36165 GCA_035259385.1 Vicinamibacterales bacterium
CGAAGCAGCTCACCGCCGATGGACATGTCCGGCGGCTTGCGGCGCAGCGAGCGCGGCCGCCAAGCAACGCGATGGCGCAGACGGCGATGGTCCGTTTCCGCGACGCCGCCGCGGCGGATCCGGCCGCCTTCGATCCGTACGTGGGCATGGCGGTGACGCAGTTGTACGTACTTGCTGATGCGGACGGCGCGCTGCAGTCACTCGACGCCGCCGTGAGGCGGGGCTACACGCTCACCCGCCGCGACAGCGCGCTCGTCGGAGATGCGTACATGCGGCGTGCGCAACTTGGCCGCAAGCGCGGCGCGCTGCTCACCGGTGACGAGCGGCTGAACGCGCTGGAGAAGGCGAAGACCGACTTCGAGCACTGCGTCTCGTCGTTCGGAGCGATCATGGAGTTTGGCAACGCGGCGAAGCATCTCGAAACCTGCAAGGCGCAAATCCGCCAGCTCGCTCAGCAGCTGAACCCGGAAGAGTTCTGAACATGCGCGTCGTCGTCCCCGCACAGGTGTCGGTACGCGGATCGATGTGGCAGATCCGCTCGCTCAACATCGAATGCCTCGGTCTTCTCGCGGCGACCGCGGTGGTCCTCTCCGGAATCGCGCTCACCGTTGCCGCGAGAGTGGCTCGCCTCGACGAGGCTCCGGCGGCGGGGGTGATTCCGCTGTACGCACTGAAGGCGCCGTCGGATCTCGAGCCGGCGCTCGGCATGTACGAGTCCGCGTACGAGCGGAAGGTGGTGGCGCGCGCGCTGTTCGACCGGGCGACGTCGCCGGAGCTCCCGCTCGATCACGTCGGCTCGCTCGCAGACGTGAAGGTCTCGGCCGCAAAAATCGGCGGCGACCGCCGGCTGCCGCAGCTGCGTGCGAGGCTGGCCGCGCGACCCGGACACGACGTGCCGGTCCTCTCCCGCGCGGACATCGTGTCGCTCAAACTCCGCTTTGCCGTCCGCAGCGTCGACCAGTTCAGAGCGCAAATCGCCGGCGCGGCCGCGATGTTCGCCGCCGTGTTCTGGGTCGCGCACCTGTTCAGGCGCTCGCGGAGGCGCGACGACGAGCCGCTGCTGCTGCCGGCGATCATGCTGCTGTCCGGCATCGGGCTGATGACGATGTGCGCGCTGCGCGATCCGATCCGCGACGGGATTGCTGCCGTGACGTTCGCCGGCGGCGTTGCGCTCGGGATCGCGGCGCTCATAGCCGTCTCCGAAGTCGATTTCGAGTCCTCGTCCCTGCGGCGGGCCGTGTTCCTGCCGCTCGCGCTCGCCTGCGGACTGGCGACGCTGCTGTTGTTCTTCGGAAGCGGACCGGGAACGAGCGGCGTGAAGGTCAACCTGTTCGGCGCGCAGCCGGTCGAGGTGATCCGGCTGCTGGTCGTCTTCGCGCTCGCCGCCTATTTCGGCCGTCGCGTCGAGCTGCTGCGCGAGCTCTCTCAGCCAGCGACGCCGCAGCAGCCATGGCTCGAGGTCGTGCGGCTGCCGCGGTGGCGCGACATCCGGGCGGTGCTCGCCAGCATGGCGCTCGTGCTGGCGTTCTTCTTCCTGCAGAAGGACCTGGGTCCGGCGCTCGTGCTCTCGTGCGTCTTTCTCGGCCTCTTCGGTGTGGCGCGCGGTCGCGCGGAGCTCGTCGTGGCCGGATTCGGGTTGCTGCTTGCCGGGTTTGCCGCGGCCTACTGGATCGGGATGCCGGCGACGGTGCGGCACCGCGTGATGATCTGGGCCGACCCGTGGAACAACGGGGTGGTGGGCGGCAATCACGTCGCGCACGGCCTCTGGGCCATGGCCACGGGAGGCAGCTCCGGCAGCGGTCCGGGCCTCGGCAGCCCCAGCACGATCCCGGAAGGTCACACCGACTTCGTACTCGCGGCACTCGGCGAAGAGCTCGGCTGGATCGGCCTGGCAGCCGTCGTTGCGATCTATGCATTCGTCTGCTGGCGCTGCCTGCGAATCGCAATCCGGGCGCCCGGCGACTTCACGGCTTTCCTCGTCGTCGGCGTGATGCTGGTGTTGAGCGTGCAGGCGCTGGTGATCGCGGGTGGCCTGCTCGGCGTCATTCCGCTCTCCGGCGTCGTGACGCCGTTCTTGAGCTACGGCCGGTCGTCGATGGTCGCCAACTGCGCCGCGATCGGCGTGGTGTTGTCGGTCGCGCACCGGCAGTCGCGAGAACGCGCGCATCTGCGGCGGCCGATTGCGATCCTGGCTGGGGCGCTGGCGATCGCCGGATCCGTCGTGCTGTCGCGCGCCGCGTGGGTGCAGGTGCTTCACCCGGACGAGGTGGCGGCGGCGTCGAGTCTCACCGAGCAGGCCGACGGCGGCCTGCGCTTCGAGTACAACCCGCGCCTGCTCGCGGCCGCACGCACGCTGACGCGAGGCAGCATCTACGATCGCACCGGGCTGCCGCTGGCGACGAGCCGGGCCGACGAAATCGCCGCGGTGAGCGGATTGTACGAGCGCGCGGGCGGCGTCGCGCCGGGCGACTGCGCCGACACGGCGGCACGCTGTTATCCGCTCGGTGGATTCGCGTTTCACCTGGTTGGCGACTGGACGCGTCAGACGAACTGGGGCGCGCGGAATTCCTCATATCTCGAGCGGGACAGCGACGCGCGGCTCAAGGGGTACGACGACCGCGCCCGTCTCGTCGACGTGATCGATCCGCGCAGCGGACGGCACACGCAAGCGGTTCGCCGCGATTTGCGCGCGCTGCTGCCGCTCGTTCGCGATCGGTATCGCACGGCGAGCGAGGCGGTCGCCGCGATCCGCTCGCGCGACCGCGATGTCAGGACGACCATCGATGCGCGCTTCCAGGTGCGCGTCGCCGTCGCGCTGCGCGACGGGATCGTCTCGGGCCGCTTCGCTCGCGGAGCCGCGGTCGTGCTCGACGCCGCGACGGGCGAGCTGCTCGCAGCGGCGAGCTATCCGTGGCCGGACGAGCGATTGCTGCGGCGAGGCGAGGCCGCGTCGGACGAAGGCGACGGCGCACCGTGGCTGGATCGCGCCCGCTACGGTCTCTATCCTCCCGGCTCCACCTTCAAGCTGCTCGTCGCGGGGGCGGCGCTGCGCAGCCGACAGGACGGCGATCGATTCATGTGCGTACGCCTGCCGGATGGACGCGTCGGCAATTACGTGCACGGATCGTCGCGGCCGGTGCGCGACGATCCGATGGACACCCAACCGCACGGCGAGGTGGATCTCGAGCGCGGCCTCATCGTCTCGTGCAACGCCTACTTCGCACAGCTGGCGCTCGCGGTCGGGCCGAAGGCGGTGCTCGACGCCGCATCGCTCTTTCAAATCAACGTCGCGCGAGCGCCGACGCCAGACACCCTTCGCCCGATGCTGGCGCAGACGGGGTACGGCCAGGGCGAGACGCTCGTGACGCCGGTCAAGCTGGCGCGCGTGGCCGCCTCGATCGCCTCCGGTGGTGCGATCGTTCCCGTCCGGTGGGAAGCGGGGGGAGAAGAGGAGGCGACGCCGGAGGCACGCTTCGTGTCAGCGCACGATGCGGACCGCCTCGCGCGCGCCATGCGCGCGGTGGTGACGCAGGGTACCGGCCGCAGCCTCCGGTCGAACGCGGTGGCCATCGCCGGCAAGACCGGCACCGCCGAGATCGCGGGCGCGCCGGCGCACGCCTGGTTCACCGGCTTCGCGCCGTACGCCGGCTCGGGGCGGCGTATCGCCTTCGCGGTCATCGTGGAGAACGCCGGATACGGCGGCCGGGCCGCCGCGCCAATCGGCGGCGCGATCGTGTCCGCCGCGCGCGAGCTGGGTCTGATCCAGTGAGGAGGCGACGGTGACGCGACCGCTGAGGGCCATGGTTCGCATCGCGCATGCACGGGCGCGCGATTTCTTCGACGCGCCACTGACGGCCGACGCGCCGCCGATCGAGCTGCTGCAGGCAGCGCTCGACGAGCTGGAGCGGAAAACGCAGCCGTCCGGCCGCGGTACCCGCACATTTCCCTACACGCGCGTTGCCGTGCACATCGCCCAGCCTCGTAGCGATCGCACTGCCATCGACGCAGTGTTCAGCCGGCTCGGCACACGGTTGCGGGAGCGGCTCGCGGAGATCCGCTGCGACGCCCCGGCGTCGCTGGCCGTCACCGTGTCGGTGACGGACACGGCGAGCCCCGACACCCCGGTGCTGCGGATCGAGTGCGGCGACGACGGCAGCGCGCCGCCGCAGGGCAGCGCGCGATCCGATCCGCCGGAGCTTCGACTCGTGGTCGTGAAAGGCCAGAGCGTTCGCGGCGAGTACGCGTTCAGAGGCGGCGTGATCCCGATCGGCCGCGGTGGAGCGCTCGCGGACGCGCTCGGCCGCGTGCGTCGCAACGAGGTGGCGTTTCTCGACGTGCGCGACGGCGTCACGGAAACCGTCGCGCGCGCGCACGCCCGCGTCGAGTTCGATCCGGCGCTCGGCGGCTATGTCCTCTTCAACGAGTCGAGCAGCAACCCGACGTTCATCGTGCGCGACGGACGCAGCCTGCGCGTCACGCCGCGCGATCCGCGCGGCGTCCGCCTCCGGTCGGGCGACGAGCTGCAGATCGGCCGCGCCGTGCTCGAGGTGTCGGTGTCGGAAACCGGCGAAGGCCGCACGGCTTAGAGAGACGCCGAACCGGGGCTCGACCGTTTACTGAAGCGGCACGGACTGCCGCGCTGACTCGCTCACGAGGGCGCGCGCGGCAGCGCGACCCAGCGCAGATCGTCGCCGAACCATCGCCCCAGCCACGGCTGCGTCGCGCCGATCATGCTCCGGACGAACCGCCAGCCGAGCGTCCTCGCGTCGACATGCAGGCTGATGGCGGCCATCGGCTCGGCGTACCGCGACAGCGGCGGCGCCGATCCCGACCAGAACCGCAGCTCGGGCACGCGCTGTGCGATCAGCGTTTCGATCAGATAGCCACGCAGGACCACCGACAGCGAGGCGTCTCCGAATTCGAGATCGTTGTTCTGCTGGAGCAGCATGGTCGCACGGCCGCCGTCGAGCCAGCCGGCAGTGACACTGAGAAACTCGCCGTTCGCGTGACGAAGCGCCGCGGCCCACGGTTGACTCGTCGCCAGCACCGTCCGCGCCGCCGTCCTCATCTTCGCGATGCTGAACGGAATCCGGCTCTTCGTCCGCAGCCTGCGGAGGATTTCCTCGAGGTCCTGCGGCGCGATGTGCTCGACGTAGCGATGCCCCGCCGCTTCGAACTTGCGCCGATAGTAGCGGAAGTTGCGCCGCGTCTGGGTGCCGAGGCACGTTAGAAACGTCTCGTAGCTGGGTGGCAGCGGCAGCGTCGAGTGCAACTCGTGCTGAGCGGGCGTGGCCCGGGTCAGGTCGAGCGCTAGTGCTTCGCGCACGCGATCGATCGCCCGCGCTTCGAGACTCGACGGCGCCATCGCCAGCCGCACGCCTCGGATGCGCGGCAACGCGAACCACGAGCGAATCGCCGTCAGCAGCACCGCTTCGCACTCGTCCGGGCTCGATACGGCGAGGTGCCCCAGGCGACCATCCGCGTAGATCAAGCCGCTGGAGAAACGGCCGACCCTCCGCTCTTTTCCGAACACGATGCCGGCGACGGCGCCGCGGCGTGAGACGACGGCGACGCTCGGCGTCCAGTTGTCGTCGAGCGAGGCGAGCGCGAAGTGCGGCGACAGCGCAACGTCGCGATCCGGCATCAGCCGGTTCACGTCGGCATCGAGCCGCGCGATGTCAGGCGCCGACGTGAGTACCGTGCTCGTGTACTCCGACTGGCGGATGGTCACCGGACCCCCGGTACGACGGCGAACATGAAACCTCCAACCAAAGAGTGACCGGAAGGGTATGAATTTTGGGATTACCGAAGAATTATAAGGGTTTCTGCCTGAGATGCTGCCATAAAAGCACAAGAGCGGACGAAAAAGTCTGAAAGGGTGCATTCTTGAAGATCCTTTCAGTCGTCTTCTGCACCCTCGAAGGTATTCGGCCGCGATCGAAGAACGCCTGGCCAGGTAAAATCGTGTCCCGTATGGGGTTCCCGCACGATCGTGGCGCGCTGTTCGCCGGCTCGCTGGCCGATGTCCGATACGGCCTCCGGTTGCTGCGCCGCCAGCCTGGATTTGCCGCGATCGCGATTCTGACGATAGCGCTCGGCGTCGGCGCCACGACGATGTTGTTCAGCGTCGCGTCCGGCGTGCTGCTCAAACCGCTGCCCTGGCCCGACGCCGATCGCCTGATGCGGGTCACCGAAACGCGGCAGGGCCGCACCGGCCGCGTTCCCGGCACCATCTCGAACGGCACGTTTCACGCCTGGCGCGATCATCCGGCGACGATCGATGGCGTCGGCGGCTGGTTGACGCAGACCGCGACGCTGAGCGGCGCCGGCGATCCCGCGCGTATTCCGATCATCCCGACGACGCCGGGGCTCTTTGCCGTTCTGAGAGCCAGTCCGCTGATCGGCCGGCTGTTCCGCGACGACGAGGGCGGCCGGAACCAGCAGGGCGTGGTGTTGCTCTCGTACGGCCTCTGGCAGGAGCGGTTCGGCGGCCGCAGCGACATTGTCGGCAGCCTGCTGCGGCTGGATGACAAGCCCTACACCATCGTCGGCGTGATGCCGCGCGCCTTCGCGTTCCCCGACCGCAGCGCGCGTGCATGGACCGCGTGGAGTGTCGTGCCGGTCGTCGGCGACGGCGGCGTGTTGAACGGGGTGATCTTCCGCGCGATCGCGCGACTGCGCGATGGTGTGACGCCAGCGCAGGCGGCAGCCGAGGCGACGTCGCGGGCGCGCGGCGCGCCCGATCTGGGCGTCGCGGCGCGAGCGCTCTTCGGCGCCGTGGGGCCGATCGACGTGACTGTCGCACCGGAGCTCAGTGCGATCACCGCGGAGGTGCGGCCCGCGATCGTGGTGCTGCTTGCCGCCGTCGGTCTGCTGTTCGTGACCTCGACGGCCAACGTCGCTGGGCTGCAGCTCGCACGCGCGACCGCGCGGCGCCGCGAGCTCGCCGTGCGCGCGGCGATCGGCGCCGGCCAGCGGCGCATCGTCAGGCAGCTGGTAATCGAAAACGGACTCATCGGGGCCTGCGGAGCCGTCGGGGGCGTGGCGCTGGCCGCAGCGCTGCAACGCGCGCTGCCGTCGCTGCTGCCTCGCGAATTCCCGCGGCTGGAGGCGGTCACGATCGACGTGCGCGTGCTCGTCTTTGCGCTCGCCGTCTCGGTGGTTGCGAGCGTCGCCTGCGGACTGCTGCCCGCCTGGCACACGCGCCGCGTGAACCTGATCGAGACGCTGGCGGAAGACGGCATCGCGCCGATCGGTGGCGCCGTTCGCTCGCCGGTGGCGCGGACGCGCGGGCTGATCATGGCAGGGCAGGTGACGATCGCGTGCGTGTTGCTCGTGGGGGCGGCGCTGCTCACACGCAGCTTCACGTCGTTGATCCGCGCCGATCGTGGTTACGACCCCGTGAACGTGCTCACCGCGCGGCTGCCGCTGCCGGCCACGTATCCGCCCGAGCGTCGAGGGCAGCTGCTCGACACCCTCGTGCAGCGGCTTCGCGCGGTGCCGGGCATCACGCACGCCGCGTACAGCTCGGCGCTGCCGCTCGTGTCGTTCGGCGGCTTCACCGCATTCACGATGCGTTCGCCTGCCAATCCGGACCTCGCCGTGGACGTGCAGGCGGTGCAGCGCGTCGTGAGCCCGGACTACTTCGCTGCGATGCGCCTGCGCCTCGTCGCGGGCCGGACGCTGTCCGACACCGACACAGCGGCGGCGCCGCCGGCGATCGTCGTCAATCGATCGTTCTCGCGCCAGTATCTCGGCGACCACGCGATCGGCGTGCGCATCCCGACCAGGGGGCCGAGCGCGGGAGGACTGCGTTTCGTCAACGAGCGAGCGGACTGGCAAATCGTCGGCGTCGTCGACGACATGCGGCAGGACAGCGTGGATGCGCCGCTCCAGCCGGAAGTCTTCGCCTCGTTCGCCCAGCTGCTGCCTGGCGCCCTTCGCAACTTCGATCCGATCCTCGTCGTCCGCACCGCGACCGATCCAATCACCTATATGGCCAGCCTCCGCGCCATCGTCCGCGAGTCGGCGCCTGCGCTCGCGCTGGACTCGGTGACGACGATGGAGGACCGCGTGATGACGAGCCTGGCGAAGCCGCGGCTGTACGCCGTCGTGCTGGCGGCGTTCAGCGTGTTCGCGGTGCTGATCGCCGGTGTCGGACTCTTCGGCGTGATATCGCTCGCGGTCGCCCAACGCACGCGTGAGATCGGCGTGCGCTCGGCGCTCGGCGCGCAAGCGCGCGACATCGTCATCCTGGTGCTGAGTCAGGCGATCTGGATCGTGGGATCCGGTGTCGCGATCGGACTGGCCTCGGCGGTGGCAGGGGTCCGCCTGCTGGCGTCGTTTCTGTACGGCGTCAGCGCGCACGACCCGTTGACGTTTGTCGCCGTACCGATCGTGGTGGGCCTGGTGGCGGCGATCGCGTGCATCGTGCCGGCGCGCCGCGCGGCACGGGTCGATCCGCTCACCGCCCTCCGGGCGCTATAGCCGCCGATCGGGAACTCGCCGCGCCGATCGACGTATGTCTATCAGATGGCCATCGCCGTTCATCAGATTCGATACGCGCTTCGGCTCATTCGCCGCAACAAGGGCTTCTCGCTGGCTGTCCTGTTGTCCACGTCGCTCGGCGTGGGCGCTACCGCTTCGATCTTCAGCCTGATCGACGCCTTCCTGCTGCGCCCGCTGCCGGTCCCCGCCACCGGTCGAGTGGTCCGGCTGACCTCGTTCACGCAGAGCAATCCGGTCGGCCGCTTCTCGTACGCCGACATCGACGACTTCCAGCAGCGAACGCAGTCTTTCGACGGGCTGGCCACCTCGAAGACCGCCTCCTTCGGATTCTCGCGGGGACGCGACGAACAGCCGCGGATGACGATCGGGATCTTCGTCAACGGCGACTTCTTCAGGACGCTCCGCGTGATGCCCGCGCTCGGGCGCGTGTTCGACGCCGGCGACGATCGCGTGCCCGGCCGCGACGCGGTCGTGATTCTGAGTCACGGGATGTGGCGGCGCGAGTTCGGCGGCAGTCCAGACGTCATCGGACGCCAGGTGCGCCTCAACGGCGCCGATTTCACGATCGTCGGCGTCGCGCCGCCCTGGTTCACGGGCGTGCACCCGTACTTCCAGCCCGCGCTGTATGTCCCGCGGATGATGATTCGCGAGGGGACGGGCGCCGCGACGAGCGCGTTGACCGATCGTACCGCGCGATCGGTTGACGTCTTCGCACGCGTGAAGGACGGCGTCTCGATCGAGCAGGCGCGCGACGAGCTGAAGCGGGTAGCCGCGGTCATGGAGCGCGAGCATCCGAGCACCGACAAAGGGCGCGGCGCGATGGTCTTCTCGCAGGTCGGGTACCGGATTGCCGAAGCGCCCGACAATTTCACGCTGTCCTGGCTGTTCTTCGCGGTGGCGGCGCTGGTGCTGTCGATCGCGTGCATCAACGTCGCCAACCTGCTGCTGTCGACCGCACCGGGGCGGCTGCGCGAGACCGCGGTGCGGCTTGCCATGGGCGCGAGCCGCGGCCAGCTGCTGCGCCAGTTCCTGATCGAGAGCGCCGTGCTATCCACGTTCGGCGCGGTCCTGGGTCTCGGCATCGCGGCGGCGTGCGCGTCGTTCATCCGGTCGATTGAAATCGCCACCGAACTGCCGGTGGTGCTCGATGCGCGCGTCGACCAGCGCGTTGTCGTGTTCGCGCTGGCCGTCGGCCTGCTGTCAGGCGTGCTCGCCGGCGTGCTGCCTGCGATTCGCCGCACGCGCGCCGACCTGAACACCGTGCTCAAGTCCACTGAGCTCCGCTTCGCGCCGTCGCGTGGATGGATGCGTCAGGCGCTGGTCGTCGCGCAGGTCGCGGTGGCGCTGGTGATGATGGTCCTGTCCGGCCTCTTTCTCGAGACCATCCGCGTGGCGCGCGATGCCGATCCGGGTTTCCGCGTCCAGAACATCCTGACGATGGGGTTCGATCCGCGCATCACGCGGACGGATCTCGAGGCGACGCACACGTTCTACCGGCGGCTGATCGAGCGGGTGAGCGCGCTGCCAGGGGTGCGCGCCGCGGCAATCGGCCAGCACGTTCCGCTCGGCGTGGCGACCAGCAGCACCGATATCACGATTCCCGGATATGACGCGGGGCCGAACCCACAGCCGCTCTCGATCGGCAGCGCGATCGTCGGCGATCGCTACTTCGACGTCCTCGGCATCCCGATCGTGCGAGGCCGTGCGTTCACGGCCCGGGACACGCAACGCGCGCCGGCGGTCGCGATCGTCAACGAGGTGATGGCGAGGAAATACTGGCCGACGCGGGACGCGCTCGGCGCGACGATCACGATTCCGTCAACGCCGCCGATCAGCGCCGAGGTCGTCGGTGTCGCGCGTGTGTCGAAGACGCGCGACATCAGCGAGACGCCGCAGCCGTTCCTGTACCTGCCGCTCGAACAGAGCCGCCAGACCGCGATGACCTTGTTCGTGCAGACCGACGGCGATCCGGGCGCGCTCAGCGGACCGGTGCGCAGCGAGGTGCGTGCGCTCGATCCGAATCAGCCGATTTATGAAATGCGCACCATGGCGTCGCACTTTCAGCAGCAGGCGTTATTCGGCGTGCGGCTGGTCGGAGAAGTGATCACGGCGGTCGGCCTCGTCGGCCTCGCGCTGAGCGTGCTCGGCCTCTATGCGGTGATTGCCTACTCGGTGAGCCAGCGCACGCGCGAGATCGGCATCCGCATCGCGGTCGGCGCGAGCGAGCGGCGCGTGCTGGCCATGGTTCTGCGGCAGGGATTGACGCTGAGCGTCGTCGGCGTCAGTGCCGGACTGATGATCACGCTCGCGCTCAGCACGGTGCTCGGCGATCTGCTCAACGGCGTCAACCCGCGCGATCCGCGCGTCTACGCGCTCGGCACGCTGGTGCTGCTGTCGGTCACGCTGCTCGCGACCTACCTGCCGGCGCGCCGCGCGTCGCAGGTCGACCCGCAGGTCGCGCTGCGCGCAGAATGAGAGCGCTCCTGCGCGCTACGTTGCGAACAACGCTGCCAGACGCCGGGCCTCGTCATCTGACAACTCGATCGACATCGCGCCGAGCGCGGCGGCAAGATGCGCCGGATTGCGTGGGCCGACAATCGCGGCGTCCACGCGCGGGTGATGCAGCACCCACGCAACCGCGAGGGCGGCCATCTCGACGCCGCGCGCGCGGGCCTCTCCCGCCAGCACGTCCAGGGCGTGAAAGACCGCGTTCTGCTCGAGATGACGATACGGTTCCGGGCGCAGCGTCATCCGCGAGCCTTCGGGGTACACGCCCTTCGCGACATACTTCCCGGTGAGCCAGCCGCCGGCCAGCGGGCTGAACGCGGTGAATCCCACGTGCTGATCGGCACACAGCGGGAACATCTCGCGTTCGGCGTCGCGATCGAGCAGGCTGAAGGAATTCTGTACCCAGTCGAACCGGCTCAGGCTGCGCGTGTCGCTGATCCACAGCGCTCGCGCCAGCCGCCAGGCCTCGATGTTGCTCGCGCCGACGTAGAGCACCTTGCCCGCGCGCACGAGGTCGTCGAGCGCCCGAAGCGTCTCGTCGAGCGGCGTCTCCGGATCGGGCTCGTGAATCAAGTACATGTCGAGCCGATCGGTCTGCAGGCGCGTAAGGCTTTCGTCGACCTGCTGAAGGATGTGCCGCCGCGACAGGCCGCGATCGTTCGGCCCGGGTCCGACCGGGTTGAACACCTTCGAGCTCAGGAGCAGCTGCTGTCGGACCGCCGATCCCTTCGTCTTCAGCCAGCGGCCGATCCAGGTTTCGCTTCGTCCGCCGCCGTACGCGTTTGCCGTGTCGAAGACGTTGATGCCGGCGTCGCGGGCGCGGTCCATCAGCTCGAACGCCTGGGACTCCGACTCTCCCAGGCCGAAGAACGCCGGCGCGGAGCCGATGCCGCCGAAGTTGCCGCAGCCAAGTGCGAGCCGCGACACGCGCAGCCCCGTCGATCCCAACCGGCGATAGTCCATGGCCCGTAGAGCCTACCCGATGTAGCATGGCGCGCTCGGCAGAGGCAGACGATGCGCTGGCTGTTCCTGATTGCGGCTTTACTCGGACCGTCGACCACGGCGGCTCCGGCTGGCGTGCGCCGCGCGGCGCAGGCGCCGCCGGGGGCGGCTCCACGCGTGATCATCGACAACCCGCGCGCGCGCGTCTATCGCAGCGCCGCCGAATATCGCGGCCCGCTCGACCATGGGCCAGCGGTCGTCGTGTCGATTGACGACCGGGACCTGGGCGCCGCGGTGTGGGTCGACGATGCCGCGGCGCTGTCCGGACACGTGCAGATGCGCGGGGCGATCGTCGTCGTGCAGCCGCGCGGCCGGCGTCAGCCGTCACCCCCGGGCGGATCGAGGCCAGGCGATGCGCCGTTCACCGGCATGACCTTCAAGCCGGTCTTCGAGAACGATCGCGTGTCCGTGATCCGGGCGCGCATGGAGGTCGGCGCGCGCGAGGGCGTCCACACGCACGGGTCCGACACACTCGTCGTCCACCTGTCGGGCGGCGAGATCGAGGACACCGCCGACGGCAAGACCGTGGTCAACCGCTGGACGCGCGGCGACGTCGAGTTCGAAGCGTTCGGCTCGAGCCATTCGGCGCGCAACGTCGGCGCCGCGGTCGATGTCGTCCTCGTCGCACTCAAGCCGTAGCCGCGGCGCCAGCGTGCGAGGGTGACTCAGACTCAGGCCACGACACCGTCCGCATTCTCCGGATCCCGCGGTCTCATCCGGATCCTCGGAGTCGGCTTCGGCCTCGCCGTCATCGTCGGCAGCACGATCGGAATCGGCGTCCTGCGAACGCCCGGCCTCGTCGCCGGTCAACTCCCGAACCGCACGGCGATCCTCACGGTGTGGATCGTGGGCGGCCTGTACACGCTCGTCGGCGCCGCCTGCCTCGCCGAACTGGGCACGATGCTGCCGGAGGCGGGCGGCTACTACGTCTACGCGCGGCGGGCGTTCGGGGACACCGTCGGCTTCGCGGTCGGATGGAGCGACTGGATCACCTATTGCGCGGTGCTCGGCTACGTGTCAATCGCGATGGGCGAGTTCACGGTCCTGCTGCTGCCGGCGCTCGCCGGCTACGAGAGAGCGGTCTCGATGGCGGGACTCGCGGCGCTGGCCGGCATTCAGCTGGCCGGACTGAGGGTCAGCAGCCGCTTTCAGGAAATCACCACGGCGGTGAAGTGCGGTGCGTTTCTGGTCGTCGTCGTCGCCGCGCTGCTGTTCGCGCCGCCGGTGGCGGAATCCGGATCGTTCGCCGCGCGGGCGTCGTTCTCGGGACTGATCGTCGCCCTGCAGTCGGTCGTGATCACCTACGGTGGATGGCAGAGCGGGCTGTACTTCTCGGAAGAGGATCGCGATCCTGGCCACAATGTGCCGCGATCGATGATCGGCGGCGTCGCGGCGGTGATCGTCGTCTACCTGCTCGTGAACGTCGCGCTGTTGTCCGTGCTCCCAATCGGCGCGCTGGCGCGATCGACGCTGCCCGCGGCCGACGCGGCGCAGGTCCTTGCCGGCCGCCGCGGCGGAGCGGTCATCACGATCCTCTCGATCGTCTCGCTGCCGCCGATGCTCAACGCGATCCTGATGATCGGAACGCGGATTCTGTTCGCGATGGGCCGCGACGGTCTGCTCTGGCGGCGCACGGCCGCGGTCAACGAACGGGGCACGCCGTCCACGGCGATGTTCGCCACGACCGTCGTCGCTCTCGCGCTGGTGGCGACCGGCACGTTTCAACGGCTGGTCGCCGTCGTCTCGTTCTATCTGGCGGCCAACTACGTCGTCTGCTGCCTCGCGCTGTTCGTGCTGCGCCGGAGCGAACCTGCGCTCGCGCGGCCGTTCCGCGCGTGGGGCTATCCATGGTCGGCGGCGCTGGTCCTGGTCGGGGCCGCGGCCTTCCTCATCGGCGCCGCGGTTGGCGACGCGGCGAATGCAGCCGGCGCGCTCGCGTTGCTGATGCTGGGGTTTGTCATTCGCGCGACGGCGCGCGCGCGTTCAGGGTCCGGCTGACCAGGGCCACCGCCGAACCGCCGTCGCATGGCACGTGCCTGGCACCAGATGCCGCAAATGGAGAAATGGCGGGCCTGATTCGAGTCGGGAAGTCGCGCGCGAGGGTGACCGAAGTCGGCGCGTGCGGCGCCTGGGGTCCTGAACTGCCCGCAGGAAGACGTCGAATCCTCAAATAATTCATGCGCGTTGCGCGCGCGACGGGCCAGGGCGCGGATGTTGCACGGCGCGCGACCCTCATAGGCACCGCCATGCATCGCATCGAACGCGCCGCCGGAGACGTTCATCGATTCGTGTCGCAGCGTGTCGCCAATCGCGCCGACGCCGCCGACATCTCGCAGGAAACGCTGCTGGTCGCATGTGCGAAGCTGCACACGTTCCGCGGCGAGCAGATTCACGGCTGGCTGTTCGCCATCGCGCGCCGCCTCATCGTCGATTACTACCGCGCTCGCACCCAGGTCAACCTGGTGGCGATGGATGTCGCCGCCGATTCCTCGACCGAGCCCGCGCTGCGAACGCCGCCCGACGCGGTCCTGGCCACGTGTGATTTCCGCCAGCGCCTGAACGGCTGGTTCGATCGCTGCGACCGGTTGCTGCGGCCCGGAGAGCAGGTCGCTGTGATGCTCGCCGACGTCTACGAATACCGCGACAAGGATTCGGCGGCGATGCTCCGGATGAGCGTCCCGAGCTTCAAGCTGCTACTGCATCGATCGCGCGCGCGCCTGAGAGAGCTCGAAACCGCCGCCTCACCAGTCGGGGTCGGGACGCCGAACATCGGGGTGATCTGTCACCTCAGCGCTGCCGAACTGCGCGGCCTTCGACAGAATCTCCTGCACGGCATCCGTCTCGCCGCGATGACGGTGTGGAATCTCATCTCCGATGTGATCGACGTCGAATTGATGGAGTTGCTGCTTGATTTGTGAGACCGGCCAGGCAGCATTCCAATTCCAAACTCCAAATTCCACATTCCACATGGCGTGATTTGATAGTCGCCGCCCGCGGCGACTATCGATTCGCATCGCTGCACCGTCTTCCCAGCTGACCACTGCACACGTCGATGACGCGGCATCGGGGCGTCGTGTCCCGAGGGGGGAGAGTTGCGCATGCGAAGGATCACTCACAGAACATTCCGGGCATCGCGGAAGCGCTGGGCGATCGGCACCACCATGGCGATGGCCCTGTCCGGCGTCGGCGGCCCGGCATTGGTGCCGACCACGAGCGCTCAGGCTCCGGTCGGCGCCGGCTTCGTGCTCGATGCGCGCGATCTGCGGTTCATCTTTCACCAGATCGAGATCGCACAGGCGCATGCGGCCGGTGGAGAGCTCTTCGGACCTGGAGCGAACCAGGTGCCGGAGGCACGCCTCCCATTCGGCCTGCGCACCGTCGACGGATCGTTCAACCATCTCACGCCGAATCAGACGGCGTTCGGCGCGGCCGATCAGATTTTTCCGCGTCTGACGCCGGCGGTGTTCCGTCCCGGCGAGCCGTTCGATCCCGACCGCGACGGGCCGGCGCCAGCGGTGCCGACGTCGTACACGCAGACGCGCGGCGTCGTCGCTGATTCGCAGCCCCGTGTGATCAGCAACCTGGTCGCCGACCAGACCGTGAACAACCCGGCCGCCGTCGCGGCGGCTGGCGCCGGCGCCGACGTCGAGCCGCTCGGCACGCTGGCGATTCCGAACGTCGCGCCGGACGTCGGCCTGTCGGCGCCCTTCAACGTGATGTTCACCTTCTTCGGCCAGTTCTTCGATCATGGCCTCGATCTCGTCACCAAGGGCGGCGGCACGGTGTTCGTGCCGCTGAAGGACGACGATCCACTGATCGCCGGGCCGGATCACATCCGCGGCAACGCCGACGATCTGCCCGCCGATCAGCGCTTCATGATCCTCACGCGCGCGACCAATCTGCCGGGCCCCGACGGGATCTCCGGCGACAATCCGGCAACGCCGCAGGACGAGAGCGCCGACGACATTCACGAGGCGACCAACACGACGACGCCGTTCGTCGATCAGAACCAGACCTATACATCGCATCCCTCGCACCAGGTGTTCCTGCGCGAGTACGTGCTGAATGCTCAGGGGCGGCCGGTGTCGACCGGCCGGATGATCGACGGCGGCGGCACGATCAACGGCGTGCCGGTGCGCAACATCGGCAACTGGGGCGAGGTGAAGGCGCAGGCCGCCGCCCTGCTCGGCATCGCGCTCGGCGACGCCGATGTCTTCAACGTCCCCCTCCTCGCGACCGATCCGTACGGACGGTTCCTGCGCGGACCGAACGGATTCCCGCTGCTGATCATGGCATCGGGCCCGCCGCGCGAGGGCAGCCGCGACGCCCCGATTGCCACTGCCGGATCGCGAAAGACCGGCCACGGGTTCCTGGACGACATCGCGCACAACGCAGTGCCGCGGCCGGGTCTCGCGCCCGACGACGACAGCGGGATCAGCCGCGCCGGCGATCCCCAACCGCCTGGCACCTATGACAACGAGCTGCTCGACCGGCACTTCGTGACCGGCGACGGCCGCGGCAACGAGAACATCGCGCTGACGGCGGTTCATACGATCTTTCATGCCGAGCACAATCGCCTGGCCGGCTACATCGACGGACTGATTCCGGCGCTGTTGACGCCGACTGAAGTCGCGGCGTGGCACGCCGTTGACGCCGCATCGGGGTGGGACTACGGCGAGCGTCTCTTCCAGGCCGCGAAGTTCGTCACCGAGATGCAGTACCAGCATCTCGTGTTCGAAGAATTCGCGCGCAAGCTGGTGCCGACCATCAACGCGTTCCAGCCGGACGGCATCAATTTCCAGAGCGATCTGAACCCGGCGATCACCGCCGAGTTCGCTCACCAGACCTACCGCCTCGGACATTCGATGCTCACCGAGACCATTTCGCGCATCAACGGTGACGGCACGACCAGTGACATCCCGCTGCTCGACGGGTTCCTCAATCCGCTGGCGTTCAACGACGGCGGACCGGCCGGGCCGCTCACCGCGGCGCAGGCCGCCGGCGCGATCTGGCAGGGCGGCACCCGGCAGGTCGGCCACGAGATCGACGAGTTCGTCACCGAAGCGGTCCGCAACCGGCTGCTGGGCCTGCCGCTCGACCTGGCCGTGCTCAACCTGTCGCGTGGACGCAGCGAAGGCATCCCGGGGCTGAACGCCGTACGGCGTCAGCTCTTCCTGCGAAGCGGCGACTCGTCGCTGACGCCGTACAGCGACTGGTTCGACTTCTCCTTCGCGCTCAGGCACGCGGAGTCGCTGGTCAACTTCATCGCCGCCTACGGCGTGCACCCGACGCTGGCCGCGGCAGCGACGCTGGTGGAGAAGCGCGCGGCGGCTGAAGCCCTCGCCAACGATCCCGGGTTCATGTTCGGCCCCGCCGCCGACACCGGCGTCGAGACCATCGATCTCTGGATCGGCGGCCTCGCCGAGAAGATCGCGCCGTTCGGCTCGATGCTCGGCCCGACGTTCACCTACGTCTTCGAGCACCAGCTCGAGAGCCTGCAGAACGCCGATCGCTTCTACTACCTCGAACGGCTCGACGGCCTGAACCTGCTGGTGCAGCTCGAAGGCAATTCGTTCAGCGAGCTGATCTCGCGGAACACGACCGCCGCGGGCATGTCGGCGGACGTCTTCAACCGACCCGACTTCGTCTTCAACGTGACCAACCTCGGCACCACCGGGCCGGTGCCGAACGATCCGTCCACGACGCAGGACGAATCGGCGCTGCTGGTCCGCCTGCCGGACGGGACGCTACGGTTCGACGGCGGCGAGCACGTGATCTGGAACGGGTCGAACGCACGCGGCGACCGCATCTGGTCGAGCGAGGGCGACGACACGCTGCGCGGCGACGGCGGCAACGACTGGATGGAAGGCGGCTCGGGCAACGACAACCATCTCGGCGGCAACGGCGACGACACCCTCGTCGATCTCTTCGGCGACGACGTGATGAAGGGCGGGCCGGGGAACGACGCGATCAGCGGCGGGCCCGGCTTCGACCTGCTGCAAGGCAACGAAGGCAACGACTTCATCGTCGCCGGCAACGACGCCTCGGAAATTTTCGGCGGACCGGGCAACGACGTGATGTTCACCGGCGACGGCGCGACCGAGTCGTTCGCCGGCGCCGGCGACGACTGGATGGAGGGCGGGAACCAGTTGAACCTGCTGGTCGGCGACGAGAACAACCAGTTCCAGGACGACGCCGATCAGGGGCACGACGTCATCATCGGCGGGACCGGCGACGACGACTTCGACTCCGAAGGCGGCGACGACATCATGGTCGCCGGCGTGCTCGGCACCGATCGCCTCGAAGGCATGCTCGGCTTCGACTGGGTCACCTACCGCGGCGATCCGCTGCCGGTGGACGCCGACATGAGCATCCGGGTGGTGCTGCCGCCGAACCTCGACGAGCTGCGCGATCGCTACGATCTCGTCGAAGCGCTGTCCGGCTACAACCGGAACGACATCCTGCGCGGTGAGGACCGCACCGCCGCCGCCATGACCGGGCACGAGCTGACTGCCGCCGGGATCGCGCGAATCAACGGGCTGAGCGCGTTCCTCAACGGCGCGACCTCGTTCACCGGCGGCAACATCATCATCGGCGGCGCCGGCAGCGACATCATCGAAGGACGAGGCGGCGACGACATCATCGACGGTGACGCGTGGCTCAACGTGCAACTGCGCGCGCCGAATCCGGCGACGCCCGATCCGAATGATTTCCAGCTGGTGAATACGCTTCGTGCGCTGCAAGCCGATGTCTTCGCCGGCCGTATCAACCCTGGCTCGATCTCGATCGTTCGCAGCATCGTGACCGGTGATTCGGCGCCGAGCGACGTCGACACGGCGGTATTCAGCGGCCTCCGCGCCGAGTACGCGATCACGGTGAACGCCAACGGGACGATCACCGTGGCGCACGTCGGCGGCACGACGCTCGATGGTATCGACACGCTGCGAAACATCGAGCAACTGCAGTTCGCAGACGTGACGATCCCGACCTCGGGCATCGGCGCGCTGCTGGTGCCGAACCTCGCCGGCCTGACCGAGAACGCGGCAATGGCGGCGGTCGTCGGCGCCGGTCTGCGGCTCGGCACCGTCTCGACGATCAACAGCCCGACGCTGATGGCCGGATTCGTCGTCGATCAGAGTCCGCTCGCCGGCGTCGGCGTGCCGTCTGGAACGGCGGTGTCGTTCGTCGTCTCGCTCGGGCCACAGGTGCCCGCCGTGCACGACGAAACCGTGGCCGACGCGACCGCTGCGATCGAAGAAAACGGATTGCGCGTCGGCACGATCACCAGCGTCAACAATCCGACTGTCGAGGCCGGACGCGTCATCCTGCAGAGTCCGCTTCCCGGATCGACCGTTCTGCCCGGCAGTGCGATCAACCTGACCGTCTCGCTCGGTCCGTCCACCGCGGGACGGGTGCCGGCGGTGGTCGGCCTGCTGCGGGTCGACGCAACGAGCGCGATCACGAGCGCGAGCCTCACGACCGGCGCGGTGACCTTTGCGAACAGCGCGACGGTCGAAGCCGGCCGCGTGATCAGTACCAACCCGGCGGCCGGCGTCGTGCTGGCGCCAGGCAGCGCGGTCGGGATGTCGGTCTCGCTCGGCAACGACGGTCTGGTGCTGGCCTTCGGATTCGAAGAGGCGAGCGGGACGGCGGCGGTCGATTCCTCGCTCACCGGCCTGAACGGCACGATCCGCGGCGCCGCGCGCGTCGCCGGCAAATTCGGCCGCGCGCTGCGGTTCGACGGTGTCGACGACTGGGTGACAGTGCCCGACACCACCAGCAGCCCGCTCGATCTCACCACCGGCATGACGATCGAAGCGTGGGTGAACCCGACGGAGATGGCCGGATGGGAAACCGCGGTGCTGAAAGAGCGAGGGACGGGCATGCTGTCGTACGCCTTGTATGCGCACGATGGCGCGCCCGAAACGCTCGGCTTCGCGGCCCCGGCCGGCTACACGCGCACGGTGTCGTCATCGACCGACCGCGGTGTCCGGACGGCCGCACCGCTGCCGCTCGGCGTGTGGACCCACATCGCGACCACCTACGACGGCTCGAGCATGCGGCTCTACCTCAACGGCGCGCTCGTCGCGACGCAGCCGCAGACTGGCAACCTCGCCGTCTCGAACGGCGCGCTGCGCGTCGGCGGCAACACCGCGTTCGCGACGGAGTTCTATCGCGGCCTGATCGACGAGGTGCGGATCTACAATCGCGCACGGACCGCGGCGCAGATCGTCGCGGACATGAACACGGCCGTCAGACCGTAGGATAGGTTGCGGGAATCAGTAATGACGTCGGGCGTTCTGGCCAGCTGGGATCACGTGGAATCGGTGCTGCGAATCGGCGATCCGCTGATCGTCTTCGTCTGGCGCCGCGGCCGCCTGATCCTGCTGGCCGGGACGGCTGACGCGTTCCGATACTACGAGATCGCCCCGGTCGCGCTGCTTCCTCGCGTCGTCGACGGTCCGTTCGAAGTGATGTAGACGTAGGCCCTGGCTCACTCGACGATGCGCGCCGGAAGATCCTCGGCGCGCTGACTGGCGCGGAACTGGATCACGCGCACCTCGGCCAGCCCGCGCGCGTAGAACGGATCCTCGTGTGCAATCGCTTCGATCTCCTCGCGATTGTCACCCATCGCGACGATGATGCCGCCGTCGCGGGGGATCTTCCGCCCCGACACCAGGAATTGACCCGACGCGTAGTACTTCTTGAGAAATTTCATGTGTGCCGGCATCTGGCGGTCGATCTCGGCGAGGCTGGCCTTGTAGATCAGTTCGATGACGAACATGCCTACACGATAAACTCTACCCACGCGTGCCGAAAAGCGATCACTTCGACGGCCTGCGGTTCGCGAATCCGGCCGGCGCCGCCGGACCGCCGTTCTCAGACGTGCCGCGGATGCTGGCCGAGCCCCGCGCACGATGGCCCGCACGCATCGATCAGCCGCCGCAGCAACCCGCCGCGCTGAACGGCGCGGCGGCCGTCGTCACGTTCATCGGCCATTCGACGCTGCTCATTCAGACGCCAGCCGGCAACGTCATCACCGACCCGATCTACTCGCAGCGCGCGGGCCCGCTGAACATCCTCGGACCACGGCGCGTGCGGCAGCCGGCGGTGCGCTTCGACGATCTGCCGCCGATCTCGACCGTGCTGCTCAGCCACAACCACTACGACCATTGCGATCTGCCGACGCTTCGCAAGCTCGCCAGGCGCTTCGATCCGCTGGTCGTCACACCGCTCGGGAACGGCAGGCTGGTGCGGTCGGCCGGCGTCCGTCGCGTCGAGGAGCTCGACTGGTGGGAGGACGCGAGTCATGCGGGCGTGCCGATCACGCTGACGCCGGCGCATCATTTTTCCGCCCGGACGCCGTTCGATCGAAACCGCGCGCTGTGGAGCGGCTTCGTGCTCGCGGCGCCGGGCGCCCGGATATTCTTCGCCGGCGACACGGCCTACGCGCCCTTCTTCGCCGAGATCCGACGGCGTCTCGGTCCGATCGATCTCGCGCTGCTGCCGATCGGCGCGTACGAACCGCGCTGGTTCATGCGGGTCGTGCACATGAACCCGGCGGAAGCGGTGCAGGCGCACCTCGATCTGTGTGCCGCGCAGAGCATCGGCATGCATTTCGGTACATTTCAACTGACGACCGAAGGCATCGATGCACCGATCCACGCGCTCGACGAGGCCCGTCGCGCCAGGGATGTGCCGCTGTCGCAGTTCCGCGTGCTCGATTTTGGCGAATCCGCGGTGCTCGGCGACTGAGAGCGATTTCTCGACACTGCGTGTGCCGGTCCGGGACACGGGCGGGGTGCGGCCCGGCGCTTCACGACCGGCTAACGCACTCCATGCCGCCGAGTTAGAGCGCCGTGGCCGTTCTGGTGCGATGCTTGCTCCCACCGTCAGGTGGTGGTCCGATCGATTCACGCGTACATCCGCCTCGCGGTCGTCGCGGTTGTATTCACCGGATCGGCAGTTCTTCTGGGAACCTACGGCTGGCCGCAGGGCGATCGCACGATTGAATTCGCCGCGGTCGTCCTCACGGTGATCCTGACGTCAGCGCTCGCGACCGCTCCGTTGTTCGCCGAGGATCGCGGGCTGGCGGCGCCGCACTTCGTCGTCGATTTCGCCACGCTGCTGTTTCTCGGCGGCAACGCCGCGCTGATCGCGGCGGCCGCCGGCATTGCGACGCGCTGCGCCGCCGACTTCGAGCGCGCAGGTCCGCTTCGGCGGCTGCTTCTGAACGCGGCTTCCGCGCTGATCGCGATCGAAGCGGCCGCGCTGGCCTACGTCGCGATCGGCGATCTGCTCGGCGATGCGACGTGGCCGTGGCGGGCCGCGCCGATCGCCGCGGCCGTGGTCGCGTACTGCCTCGGGAAGACGCTCGTCGCCGATCTGGTCGCGCCGATCGTCAGCAAGCAGCCGATCAACAAGGAGTGGGCGAGGACGCTGCTCGAGATCGCGCCGCACTACTTCGTCGGTGCGACGCTCGCCGCTGGCGCCGCCGAGATCGTGGATCGCGGGATGTGGGGCCTGGTGCCGGTGGCCGCCGTGCCGCTGTACTGTGTCTATCGTGCGTACGCCGCGGACATGAACCGGCTCGAGGACGAGTACCGGCGGCGCGAGGTGATCGGCTCGGTCAATCTGGGGATGTCCGTCGTCGATCGTGACGGACGGGTGACCTTCTGGAACGACGAGCTCGCCCGCATCGTGAACTGCGCGCGCGACCGTGCGATCGGCCGCCCGCTGGCCGGAGCCGTTCCGGCGCTGGCGCAGACACCTCTCTCGCGCGCAGTCGAGGATGCGTTGACGACCGGGCAGGCGCTGACGGTGGCGCCGCTGACGCTGTCGTCGCCCTCGTCGCGCGTGCGCATCCTCGAGGTCAGGCTGCTCCCGGTCAGCGACGGCGTGACGATGCTCTGGCAGGACATCTCCGAACGGGCGCATGCCGACTACGCGCTCAAGCGGAGCGAAGAGCGCCTCGCGCTCGCGGCCGAGGGCGCGAACGACGGCCTGTGGGAGATCGATCTGCGCACGCAGGCGTTCTACATCTCCGGGCGCTGGAAGGCGATGCTCGGGCTGCCGCCGTCGGGCGGCATCGGCAACCCGCAGGAATGGCTCGAGCGGGTCCACCCCGACGATGTCGCCTCCCTCAGGGACGCGCTGGACGCGCATTTTGCCGGCAAGACCAGTCATTTCGAGCACGAGCATCGCATCCGTCACGAGGACGGGAGCTATCGATGGGTTCTGTGCCGCGGCGTGGCGGCGCGCGGCGCTGGCCAGCGGCCGGTGCGGATCGCGGGATCGCTCACCGACACGACCGCCCAGGCGACCGCACAGGAGCAGCTGCGCACGGCGGAGTTCCGCGATCCGCTGACCGGACTCTGCAATCGCGCCGTCTTCGTCGAGCGGCTCGGGCGCCGCCTCGCCGAGTTCAAGCGGCAGAAGTTCGGCGATTCGTTCGCGGCCCTCTATCTCGATCTCGATCGCTTCAAGGTGGTCAACGACAGCCTCGGCCATCACGTCGGCGACGAGCTGCTGACGGCGGTGGCGCGGCGCCTGGAGTCGTGTCTCCGGCAGGACGACGCGATCGCCCGCCTCGGCGGCGACGAGTTCGCGATCCTCCTGAACTCGATCGGCGACGCCCAGCAGGCGAACGCGATCGCGTTCCGCATCCAGAAGTCGTTCATCGATCCGTTTTCGATCGGCGGCCGGGAAGTGTTCACCTCGGCCAGCATCGGCATTGCCGTCGGGTTCGCTCACTACAACAACCCCGACGAGGTGATGCGCGACGCCGACACGGCGATGTACCACGCCAAGAACCGCGGCAAGGCGCGGCACGAGCTGTTCGACGCCGACATGCACGCGCGCACGCGCGATCGCCTCGGCCTGGAGAACGACCTCAGGCACGCCATCGACAACAACGACTTCGAGGTCCACTACCAGCCGATCGTGCTGCTGGCGTCGCGCAAGTGCGTCGGCTTCGAATCGCTGATCAGGTGGACCCGCAACGGCGAAGCGGTGTCGCCGGCGACGTTCATCCCGATGGCGGAGGAGCTCGGGCTGATCGAGCCGCTCGGCACGTGGGTGCTGCAGCAGGCGTGCCGCACCTTCGCGGAATGGAAGCGGCAGTACGGCGCGTGCGGCATCGACTACATCACCGTCAATGTCTCGAGCCGCCAGCTGATGCAGCAGAACTTCCTGCTGCTCGTCGAGCAGGCGGTCCAGGCCTCGCGCCTCAAGCCGTGCGACTTGCGCCTCGAAATCACCGAGACCGCCCTGATGGACAGTCCGACGACGGCCGCGAAGCTGCTCAACGAGCTGCGCGACTTCGGCGTGAAGATTTATCTCGACGACTTCGGGACCGGGTACTCGTCGCTGAGCCACCTCGCCAGACTGCCCGTCGATGCGCTCAAGATCGATCGCTCGTTCGTGCGCAGCCTCGATCTCGGCTCCGACCGCCCCGCTATCGTCGAGAGCATTCTCGCGCTCGCGCGCACGCTCAACACCAGCGTGGTCGCCGAAGGGATCGAAAGCGACGATCAGGCACGGGAGCTGGAGCGGCTGGGATGCACGCACGCTCAGGGCTACCTGTTCTCGCGTCCGATTTCGAGCTCGGCCGCCGAGCAGGTGCTCGCCACCAATCAGCCGCTCGGACCGAAGCGCGTCCAGCAGATCTTCGAAAGCGCCGACCCCGTCGCCGTGTAGGAGCGGCGCGCGGAGTACAATCGCCGCGATGACATTCGGCGTTCCGTCCGTCGCCGTGGTGATGCTGGCCACGGTCGTCGTTGCGGCGTCCACGCGCGGCCAGGAGGCCGCGAAGCCTGAACCGGGCGAACAGATTCTCAACGCCGCCTGCCAGAACTGCCACGACCATCGCCGCGTGGACACACAGGCGCTCGACGAAGAGGGCTGGACGAAAGTCGTCAAGGTGGAAATCGCCAGGGGCGCTGACGTGAAGAGCGCCGACCAGCCGGTCCTGATCGACTATCTCGCTCGCATGCACGGGCCGCTGCCGGACGGGCCCGGCAAGGAAGTGGTGCTGAACATCTGCACGCAGTGCCACGATCTGGCGCGCGTCCGCCGCGAGCGGCTCAGCGCCGAAGGGTGGGCCGAGATCCTCGACGCCATGCTCAACGAAGGCGCGCCGTTGAACCAATCAGACTTCGCGACGGTGCTGCGATACCTCGCCAGGAATTTCAGACCCGAGTAACGCAATTAAGAATTAGGAATTAAGAATTAAGAATGCGTGATCGCGAACGGATGGGATGAACACGAATTCTTAATTCTTACTTCTTAATTCTTAATTGCACGAGGGTAGTCAGAACGCATTGCCGATGTACGGCAGCATGCGGCCCCAGTAGAGCACGCCGAGCCAGGACGCCAGCGACACCGCGCCGACGATCTTGGCGGCGCGCGGCGTTTCGTCGCCGGCGGCAACCGTCATCGTGCGCACGCCGATCGTCGTCTCGAAGAACATCGCGTTCACGCCCGCGAGGACCAGACAGAAGACCTTCGCCCACCACGCCACGTTGTTCACGTACTGGTCGGGCTTGCCGATGAAGAACGTCGTGCCGGTCGCCAGATTCATCAGGAAGCCGGCAATCGCGAACGGCATCAGGTCGCGCGCCGCGGCCACCGGCACCCGCTTCATGAATCCCATCAGCCGCAGGTCGAAGAAGCCGGCGATCCCGATCACGAGCGTGAGGCCGACGAAATGAATGATTTCGCACAGCGGCCAGACCCACGGGTACTGCACGACGGCGCGTGACAGCGCCGTGCTCTCGAGCCACGCGGCAAAGCCGTCCATGACGCGGCTGACTTACAGATAGGCCATCAGCCGTCCGGCGGCAATCGCGCCAGTCCAGACGGCGAGTGACAGGGCTGCCAGGCGCGCGGTCCGCGGAAGGACCGGATCCGCGCCGCCGCGGGTCGTCGACGTCCGGATCGCCGCGGTGATCGCGAGCGCAAGCGCGATCAGCGCCAGCTTGACGTAGAAGATCGGTTGCCACGCCTTGGTCGTGGCATTGGCGACGAACAGCATCACCCCGGTGACGGCGTTGATCGCGAAGCCGACCCACATGAACCGGTACAACGGCGAGAGGGCAGGCAGCGGCAGACGCGGCGCGAAGCCAAGCAGACGGAAGTCGACGATCGCGTTCGCGCCGACGAGCACGCCGAGACCGACGGTGTGCAGCGTGAGGACCGTCGGATAGGCCCAGATGGACGGCGACTCGCGCGTCCAGACCCCGAGCGCTGAATTCTCCAGCCAGATCGTGAAGTTGGTCACCTACTGCTGCGGCGTCTCGCCGCGGCCCGCACGCGGTCCGATCGGCGTGCCGTCGGCCGTCGCGAACGTCGCGCCGGTGATGCCGTGCGTTCCCGGTGCGCGCGACGGATGGCCGGCCACCTTGACCACCATGCCGATCGGCAGGCCGTCTTTCGTCCACGCCATCGACGGCGCGCCGCCCATCTCGATCTGCCACTCGATCTTCTGGCCCTTGTCGTCGGTCGATTCCAGGAAGATCCACGAATGCGGGTTGCGCACGAGGATCCTGGTGACGGCGCCCTGCGCCTCGACTTTCTTGGTCTCGTCGTAGGCCGCGGCAGCCGAGTGGTGCGCGACGACCGGCGTCGCCGTGGCGAGAAGCGCGGCGGCGAGCAGCGCGGCCGCCGACGCCCGCAATCCAGCGTTCATGACGACATCCTCCTTGCGTGCCATCGCGTCCGGGCCCTTCACTTGTACCTCGGCGGGATGAACTGCACCGACAGCCGCGCCGCTTCGGGATCGCAGTCGAACGGCTTGAGCTTGTAGCCTTTCGGCGCCGGCAGCCATCGCATCGTGTAGGACGCCGGCTTGCGCAGGAACATCGGGTCCTCGACCGTCACCGTCGCCTTCAACTGCTCGCCCTCGCGCCAGTAGCGCTCTTTCACCTTCTTCTGCTGCGACGAGGGGATGCCGTTGTAGTCGTCGAAGCCGGTGACGTCGAAGACGTACATCGAGGTTTCGACCAGCAGCGCCCGGTTCTCGTAACGGCCGACCGAGAGCCCCTGGATGCCGTAGTCGTGCGCCGTCGGCTGCCGTCCGTCGAGCCACACCGTACGGAGCTGATCGTCCTTTTCGTAGCGCAGCATCACGCGATCCGGCCACTGGACGACTTCCATGAAGAACGGATCGTACTCGAGCGCCGGCGGCGTCGACGGCTGGCAGTCGTACTTCGGCGACAGCGGCTCGTCGAAAATCTTCTGGAAGGCGAGCCCGCGCTCGTTCAGTTCGGGGAAGTTCGAGACGTAGTTCTTGCCGGCGAGCGTGCCGTCGGGAAGCATCGTGCCCTCGGGCAGGCTTTTCGCCCAGGGCACATTCGGGCCGTTGATCGGATGCGCCCGCCGGGTGCCGTCCCAGACGCCGGAGAGATCGGGAACGGCGTCGGCCGCGGCGGGTGCAGCCTGGGCCTTCACCGCGCGGGGATGGCTGTTCCCGGTGAGCAGCGCGAGCAGGCACGCGGCGCCGGCGGCGATGCCTGTCGGAGGGAACCGGCCGATGGTGCGGATCATGGTGTGCTCCTCGTCGAGGCCGGAAATCGACGAAACTCTAGCACACGTCACGGACCAGCAACCGCAGCGCACGCGGAGCGCGCAGAACGTTCATTGCTCTGCGATCTCTGCGGCCTCCGTGGTTGCTTTTAGAGCAGGTTGCAAAATTAGCTCGCTCGCGGGTGGCCGCCAACGGGGCCGCCCCGCCGGGCGCGGAGCCGTGGGCCGTGACCAGTGCTTTTCTGGCGAGCACCCGGTGGGGCTGTTCGCGGACAGGACCCGCCTTGAGCTAATTTTGCAACGCACTCTTACTTTTTCGGTTGGCGCTCCGCGCACAGTTCGACGACGCAGATCGATTCGATGACGCGGTTGGGCGGCGGCACCGGCATCCCGCGCTCGGTCATCATCTTGCGCAGCAGCGCCGCCGTCTCCGGCCGCTGCACGGCCGATTGCACGCCGACGCGGACGAGACCGTCCGCGTAGTCGAGCGCCTGCCACGTGTGACCGGAGATCGCGGACACGTTGGTATCGGTGTCGCGGCTGCCGCCATCGCGCTGGTCCAGCCGCGCCCCGTGCTTGACCAGCATTTCGATCACGTCGTTGCGGCCCTTGAGCGCCGCACCCATCAGCGCGGTCCGTCCTTCCTTGTTCGCGACGTTCGGATCGAGCCCGACGTCGTCGAGCAGCATGCGGATCGCCTCGACGTTCTCCTTCGCCGATCGCTCGTAGGTGACCCCTTCGACCCAGCCGATGCCGCCGGCGGCGGTGAGCGCCGTGTCGCCATTGTCGGTCGTCATGAACGGATCGGCGCCGTAGTCGAGCAGCAGACGCATCAGCGCGGTGTCGCTCGACTGGGCCGCGCGGACGAACGGCGTGCAGCCGGCCTCGTAGAACCACTGCATCGTGAAGATCGTGCGCGTCAGCGTGTTGTCCTTTGCGCGCGCGTTCGGATCGGCGCCGTGGTCGAGCAGCATCCGGATGTACTCGAGGTGATCCATGTCCGGCTTCGGCACCGGGTAGTCGCCGCCCTCGATGTTGCGGTTGTCGGTCGCCAGGTAGAGTGGCGTCCAGCCCCCTTTGTTGGCGACGTTGGCGTTCGCGCCGCGCTCCATCAGGAACGCGCCGAGCTTGTAGTGGCGGTTGTTGGTTGCGGCGAGCAGCGGCGACCAGCCGTACTCCGTCGTCTGGTTGATGTCGGCGCCTGCGTCGAGCAGGTATTTCGTCGACTCGACGTCGCCTTCACGGGCCGCAAAGGTGAGCGGCGTGAGGCCGCCGCCGCCGGTGCCGACGAGTCCCGCGACGATCACGTCCGCGTCGTCATCGGCAGTCGCTTCAACCGGTGCCCGGGCTGCTGCGGGAGGTGCCGCCGCAGGAGAGGCAGCAGGGTCAGGAGGAGCCGGAGTGGACGATCCGCCGGCTGCGGCCGTGGAACCGGGAGCCGGCGCGCCGCCATTCAGCTCAGGCCGCCGGCTGTTGAGGATGCCGCGGAAGCCGAGCGAGATCTTCGTCCCGTGCGATGCTTCGTACTCGAGCTGCTCTTCGTAGCTGCGGCCCGCGGCGACGGCTTCCGCGTAACGGCGCTGCGCATCCTTGACGGCGGCCGTGTTGACGCGCGGCGCCATGTAGTTGCGCGGCAGGCCGGCGGGACCCGATTTCGCGTGATGATCGGCTCCCAGCTCCAGCAGCATCTTCACGGCCGATGCATGCCGCTGCTCGGCCGCCCACATCAACGCCGTCGTGCCGCGGAGCGGCTCCGTGGCGTTGACGTCGGCCCCGGCGCCGACCAGCCGCTTGATCACGTCGGGGTTCCCGTTGCGCGCCCCGAGCATCACCATCGTCTCGCCGGCGGCGCCCTTCTGCCTGGCGTCGGCGCCGGCGGCCAGCAGCCGCTCCACCATCCGTGCGCTGCCGAACAGCGACGCCATCGCGAGCGGCGTGACGCCTTCGCGATTCTTCGCGTCCACCTTGGCGCCCGCCGCGATCAGCAGGTCCGCCGACTCGCCATCGTCCTGGTAGACGGCCCAGTGCAGCGCGGTCGCGCCATCCACCTGCGGCGCGTTGACGTCCGCCTTGCGCTGCACCAGCGCGCGCAGCGCCGCCTTATCGCCTTTCATCATCGCGTCGGCGACATCGCTCTTGCCGGCGGCGACGAGGGATCCGCCAGCGGTCATGAGAAGAGCGATCATCGCCGGGGCGCTGAGAACGCGGAAGTGATCTGCGCGCATGTATCTAGTGTCCTTGTGTTCCGACGCGTTGTGCGTTCCCGCTCACACGAGATTCGCCAGCCGGCCGGTACTGTCGCCCTGCGCGTCCTGACGGATGCCGTAGAGGTCGAGCACGCTCAGCAGCAGGTTGCCGGTGGTCACGCTCTTTCGCTCGAACGCCAGATGTCGATTGCCTTTCAGCTGGCCGTTCGCGCCGCCGACCAGGATGTGCGGCACGTCGTAGTGCTGGTGCTGATTCGAGTTCCCCATGTTGGTGCCGTAGAGGATCAACGACGAATCGAGCAGCGTGCCGTCGCCATCGGGAATCGACTTCAGCTTCTCGGCGAAGTAGCCGAGCGTCGAGACGTGATAGCGGTTGATGTCGGAGTAGCGCCGGATCTGAACCGGATCTTCCTGGTGGTGCGACGCGCCGTGGAAGCTCGGGCTCGTGCCGCCGTTCGGGAAGAGCTCGTTCTTCGGGAAGACATAGCTGCGCGCCGTCAGATCGCGGGCACCGAGCAGCGTCGCGACGCGGGTGATGTCGGCGCGGAAGGCGAGCGCCGTCATGTCGAAATGCAGCTTGATGTGATCGTCGAACGATTCGGGGATGCCGGGCGGCAGATCGATTTCAGGGATTTCCGCGGTGACGCTCGCCGCCAGCTGAATCCGCCGCTCGATCTCGCGAATCTCCTGCGTGTACTGATCCACGGTGCGGCGATCGGCGGCGCCGAGATCGCGGTTCAGCCGCGCCAGCTCGGTGCGAATCGAGTCGAGGATGCTGCGATTCTCGCGCAGGCGCGCGGCGCGAATCTCCGGCGTCGTCCCGCTGCCGAACAGCCGCTCGAAGACCGCCTGAGGATTCAACTCCATCGGCAGCGGGCTGGTGCGCGGAAGCGGCTCGTTGGCCGGCGTCGGCAGATCGATCCACGAGATCGAGTTCGTGTACGAGCAGCTGTAGCCTTCACCGCAGTTGCTCGAGCTCGAGTTCGGATCCTCGACGGCGAGCTGCAGCGAAGGCAGTAAGGTCTCCTGGCCGATCTTGCGCGCAATCGCCTGATCGATCGTCGCGCTGCCGACGGTCGCGTCGCTGCCTGCGGTCTTGCGGGGCTTGATTGCGGTGAGATAGGCGGCGGCGACCCAGTGATCCGAGCCGGTCGTTCCCTCCGGCGGCTCGGCGGACTTCGACCAGAGGCCGCTGAGCACGACCGTCTGATCCTTCACCGTGCGCAGTCCTTCGAGGATGTGCGGCAGTTTCTCGGGCAGCGCGCCCGGCTCGCCCGGCTCCCAGTACCCCGGCGCCATGCCGTGCGGGAAGAAGATCCCGACGAAGCGCGGTTTCGCGGCCGCGACCGTCGCCGCCAACGCCGATCGCGCCGGCAGCATCGCATCGAGCACCGGCAGCGCCAGCGTGCAGCCCGCGCTCTTCAGGAACGTCCGCCGCGGAATGTGCTTCTTCGAGATATACATGGTTACCGGGCTCCCTTGCGGCCATCCGCGGCTGCCGCATCGGCCGACGTCGGTGTGGCGGTCTCGCGGACCTTCATGTTCATCTGGAACGGCTTGCTGTTGACGACGCCGAGCACGAGGGCCGAGAAGCGGCCGCCGTTCCGCTCCGCGTCGCGCGCGATCGCGCGCACCAGCGGCATGTCCTGATACTCGACGCCGCGGCCGAGCGCGTAGGTGAGCAGCTTCTCGGCGGCCACCTCGGTGAACTGCGTGCGATAGCCGCCGAGCCAGTCGCGCAGCCCGATCGGGCCGTCGATCTTCGTGCCGTCGAACACCTGCCCCGATGCGTCCACCGGCGTGTCTTCGTCGCGCGTCCGCCACGATCCGATGCCGTCGAAGTTCTCGAGCGAGAAGCCGATCGGATCCATCAGCGAATGGCACTGGACGCAGTCGGCGCGGACGCGATGCTCGAGCATCTTCTGCCGCATCGTCGGCTCTTTCGTGTTGCCGGCCGCGTCGCCGGTCTTCGGTTTCAGCGGCGGCACGTCGGGCGGCGGATCGGGCGGGCTCATGCCGAGGATGTTGGTCATGATCCACTTGCCGCGCGTCACCGGCGAGGTCCGTTCAGGCTTCGACGTCGTGGTGAGGAAAGCGCCTTTGCCGAGCAGCCCACGGCGAACGTCCATGTCCGGGCCGAGCGTGACACGGCGGAACTGGCTGCCGTAGACGTTCGGGATGCCGTAGTGCTTGGCGAGCCGCTCGTTGACGAACGTATAGTCGGCGGTCAGCAGGTCATCGATGCTGCGATCCTCGCGGACGATGCTGTCGAAGAGCAGCTCCACCTCGCGGCGCATCGCCTGCCGAAGCGGATCGTCGAAGTCGGGATAGACGAGCGGAAGCGGTCCCGCGCTCTGCATGCCGCGCAGATTGAGCCACTGGCCGGCGAAGTTCACCGACAGCGCCTCGGCGCGCGGATCGGCGAGCATGCGGCGCACCTGCTTCTCGAGCACCGCGGGATCCTTCAGCCGGTTCTGGCTCGCGAGCGTCACGAGCTCGTCGTCGGGCGCCGTGCTCCAGAGAAAGAACGACAGGCGCGACGCGAGATCGAGCTCGGTCACGCGATAGAGCTGCCCGGCCTTCACGTTGGCCGGCTCGTTTTCGATGCGGTAGAGGAAGCGCGGGTCGGCGAGGATCCGCGCCAGCGCGATCTCGACACCGTGCTCGAAATCGCCCTCTTTGCGCCCCGCGTCGTAGAACGCCATCAACGACTGCGTTTCCGCCGCTGACACCGGGCGCCGGAACGCGTGCGCCGCGAGCGTGCCGACGATCTTGCGCGCGCACGCCGCTTCCTCCGCAGGCGCGTTCGGACGACAGACGAAGATCTTCTCGCGGCTCGGCGACTCTTTCGCCGGCGCCGCGTCGAACGGGCCTTCGATGCGCACCGTGCCCACGTGCGGGAAGAAGGTGAAGCCCGGCGTCGGTCCGGTCTGGAGCGTGTCGCGCATGAAGTGCTGATCGAGATCGAGCAGCGGCGCGAAGTTGGTCGCGAGGAACGTGGCGCCGACGGCATGCGGACCGGCCGTGACCTTGATGCGTGCGCGCATCGGTGTGCCGCCACGGCCCCCGAAAAACGCCTCGGGACCCTGCTGGCCGCCGCCGCCACCCGCCCCGCGGCCGCCGGCCGCGGCGTTCCCGCGTCCGCCGCCGGGTGCGGCACCGCGGCCGCGCTGTCCTCCCGCGGCTGGCGTCCCCGACGCGCCGCCGCAGTTGGCGTCGGGCGCGCCGAACCGGCGGCTGCCCTGCCAGTCCATCAACTGCACGCGTTCGCCGTCGAGGAGGATCTCCAGCTTCTCGCAGGGCACCGATCCGAATCCGGTCGGCGACATGTTGTCCCCGAAGATCGGCGTCACCGTGATCGTGTACTCGCCGTCAGAAGGGAACACGTGCTTGACCAGCAGTCCGCCGCGCGTGCCGAACGGCAAACCCTCGATGTGGTAGTCCTGCGACGTATCCTCTGGCGTCCGGTAGACGACCAGGCCGGCGGGTGTCGGATCGCCGATCGCGAGGCGGCTGATCTTGCCGGCCGCGCCGACGTAGGCTTCGACCAGCGTCGACGACATGCCGAGCGCGCCCGCCATGTTGTCGAAGCCGTGCGTCGAGTCGTCCGACGGCAGATACTTCGCGGCATCCACGTCCAGATTCAGGGTGTCGCGGATCACGTTCGAGTATTCGGTGCGGTTGAGCCGATGCAGACCGGGTGGTGGCGCATACGGCGCCGCGTTGCGATCGAGCTCGCCCTCGAGCCAGGTAATGAAGCCCTCGTACGTCGCCTTGTCCGGCCGGCGCGCGCCGGAGGGCGGCATCATCCCCGCGCGCATCTTGCGCACGACGCGCTCCCAGATCTCCGGATGCTCGCCGACGTGCACGATGTCCGCGTCGTCGAGCGTGATTTTGCGCGCCGGCTCCTGGCCGGCAGTCTTGCCGCGCTGGTTGTGACAGCCGACGCAGTAGCGATCCAGCAGCGCCCGCTGCGGAGATGCCGGAGACGATGAGGTGGGTGGCGGTGCGGCGGCGACGGGCGCGGCGCCCTGCTGCGCGGCTTTGGCGGCGGCCGTCGGCGCCGGCGCGGTAAAGGCGAGGATGAGGACCGCCAGACACCCGATCGCCACGAGCCTGTTTGCCATCGAATACGCGCTCCGAAGCGGCAAAGACCGATTGTCTTGGGAGATGACGGGCCGCGAGTTCACGCTACATGTTAGTCGATGAACTGGCATATCATTCGTCGCGAATTGTAATACGTTCGCGGGTCAATCGGGCCTCAGCGGGGCAACCCAACCGGGCGGCACGCACCAGGTGGGCACCTGTCAGGCACCACATGATCTCGGGGTCGCCAGTCACCAGGTGAGCAACGGTGCGCAAGAACCTGATGGGCACCGGGAATCACAAGGTGATCCGATCGCCTGGTGAGTGAGTAAGCGAAATTCGCACCAGGTATCACCTGCTGATCGACGCGAGTGATCGCCTGGTGATCGCCTGGCGAGCAGAGAAAGGGGGCGCGGACGTGGCCAGAAGCAAATCTGCAGTCGGCCGTCGTCGTTTTCTGAAGGGCGCCGCCGTCAGCGCTGCCGCCCTCGTGGCGCGAAGCGCGCCGGGGGCCGCCGCACCGCAGGAGCCTGCGGCGCGCCCGGCCGGCACCCCCGCCGTGCCCGGCGGCGCTCAGCTGCGCGCCGACACCGAACCGCCGCCGAGCGGCGGCAGGCCTCGACTGATCGAAAAGCCGGCGTCCGACTTCATGGTCGACGTCATCAAGAGCCTCGGCATCGAGTACGTCGCCGCGAACCCCGGCTCGAGCTTCGAGGGTCTGCACGAGTCGATCATCAATTACGGCGCGAACCGGATGCCTGAGCTGCTGACCTGCTGCCACGAGGAGTCGTCGGTGGCGATGGCGCACGGCTACGCGAAGATCTCCGGCAAGCCGATGCTCGCGCTCGTGCACGGCACCATCGGCCTGCAGCACGCGTCGATGGCCGTCTACAACGCGTACGCCGATCGCGTGCCGGTGATGATCATCGCCGGCAACTGGCGCGACGCCGGCACGCGCAACAACGGCGTCAACTCCTACCACAGCGCGCAGGACATGGCGCTGATCGTCCGCGACTACGTGAAGTGGGACGACGAGCCGGCGTCGCTGCCGGCGTTCGCGGAGTCGGCGGTGCGCGCCTACAAGATCGCGATGACGCCGCCGATGGAGCCGGTGCTGCTGGTCGTCGATCACGATCTGCAGCTGCGGCCGACGCCAGCGCCGCCAAAGATCCCGCGGCTGGTGATGCCGTCGCCTCCGGCCGGCGAGATCGGCGCGGTGCGCGAGGCGGCACGGCTGCTCGTTGCCGCCGAGAACCCGCGCATCAACGCCGGGCGCGCCGCGCGGACGCCCAACGGCATCGCGCTGCTCGTCGAGCTCGCGGAACTGCTGCAGATGCCGGTGAACGGCGGCGGGGATCGCGTGAACTTCCCGTCGCGGCATCCGCTCGCGGGCGTCGGCAGCGGATCGCCAGACGTCCTCCTCAACCTGGAAGTCCAGGGGATCGGTTCGCCAAATCCCGGTTCGATCCCTGGCGCATCGAACGCAAAGACGATCAACATCTCGTCGCTCGGCCTGTTCATCAAGAGCAACCTGCAGGACTTCCAGCACATGGTGGACGCCGACGTCGACATCGCTGCCGACTCGGAGGCGACACTGCCGCTGCTCATCGAGGAGGTCAAGCGGCAGCTGACGGCGGATCGCAAACGCGCGCTTCAGGAGCGCGGCCAAAAAATCGCCGACGCGCACCAGAAAGCGCGCCTGGCGGCGATCGAGAGCGCGGCGTTCGGATGGGACTCGAGCCCGATCAGCCTCGCGCGTCTCTCCGGCGAGCTCTGGGATCAGATCAAGAGCGAAGACTGGTCGCTCGTCTCGTGGCAGGGCTTCATCAGCGGCTGGCCGGGCCGGTTGTGGAACTTCGACAAGCACTACCGGTACATCGGCGGCCAGGGCGCCGGCGCGATGGGCTACGGCGCGCCCGCCGCCGTCGGCGCCGCGCTCGCGAACCGCGCGCAGGGCCGGCTGTCGATCAACATCCAGACCGACGGCGATCTGAACTACGCGCCGGGCGTGCTCTGGACGGCCTGCCACCACAAGATCCCGCTGCTGACGCTGATGCACAACAACCGCGCGTACCACCAGGAAGTGATGTTCGTGCAGCAGATGGCGAGCGAGCGCAACCGCGGCGCCGACCGCGCGCACATCGGCACCACGCTGCGCGAGCCGAACATCGACTACGCGAAGATGGCGCAGGCCTACGGGATGTACGGCGAAGGGCCGATCGAGAACCCGAAGGATCTCGCGCCGGCCATCAAGCGCGCGCTCGATCGCGTGAAGCACGGCGAGCCGGCGCTGCTGGACGTCGTGACGCAGCCGCGCTGAGGCGCGCGC
>DATFWL010000666.1:0-3117 GCA_035259385.1 Vicinamibacterales bacterium
CCGTCGTCCCCGTGCATCCCGCCCCTCCAGCCCTTCCCGCCCCTCCTGCCCTCGTTTCCGGCCCGGATCCAGCAGATCGCTCCACGGATTCTTCCGCCCGGCAATCCAGTCGGCCGCCATCATGCCGGTGAGCGTGCCGAACGTGAGTCCGTTACCCGAGAACCCGGTCCCGATGAACTGCTGCGCCGCTGCCTCTCCGATGTACGGCAGACCATCGGACGTTTCGATGACCTGCCCGGACCACCGGTGCGTGACCTCGACGCCGTCGATCATCGACCGCAGCGTCCGCTCGAGTCGATCGAAGCAGCCGCTGGTGTTGTGTGCCTGCCCGTTCTTGTGATCCTCGCCGCCGAAGATCACGTAGTCGTGATCGCGATGCGGCTCGATCCGCAGATAGTGATACGGATCCTGGGTGTCCCAGAACAGCGCGTCGGGCAGGTGTTGCTTCGGAATGCGGCCGCCGACGACATACGACGTGTAGAGCGAAAGCCTGGTCTGGAGCAGCGTCGCGCCAGGCGTCCTGGCAGTGCCGACGAGCGGGTTGTGCGTCGCGATCACAATCGACGCACAGGTGATGGTGTGGCCGTTCGCGGTCACCGCCATCGGGCGGTCGCTGAATTCCTGGGCCGCTGATCGCTCGAAAATCAATCCGCCACGATCCACGATCGCGCGGGCCAGCGCGGAAAGATACTTCCGAGGCTGAAGCCGCGCCTGATCGGCGAAGCGGACACCCGGGCCGCCGACGAACGGCACCGCGTCCACGTACTCCGCGTCGAACCCGAGCTCGCTGGCCAGTGCGGCTTCTTTCTCGAACGCCGCCGCGTTCTGGCCGTTTTCGCCGAGCGGCGCGTGCAGGTATCCCGGCACCCAGGCGAAGTCGCAGGCGATCTCGAGATCGAGGACGTTGGCGGCGATCTGCCCCATCGCTGCCGACCCCGCGGCCCACACCGCCTGTGCGTGATCACGGCCGTGCGCCTCGACCAGTTCGCCGACCGCCCGGTCGGTGACCATCGTGAGGTGCGCACTGGTGTGCCCGGTGTCGATCTGCGCACAGCGCTCGCGTTCCAGTACGGCAACACTGCATCCTTCCTGCGTGAGAAGGTAGGCCGCCGTCAGCCCGGTGATTCCGCCACCGACGATCGCGACGTCAACCGATTCGTCGCGCTCGAGCCTCGGGTAGAAAGGGATCGTCGCGGCGTCGCTCCAAAACGGCAGGGTGGCCGGGAGCAGCTTCATGCGCCGGGAAAAAGCACCAATCGCGCCGTTCGTGCTGGGCCGACGATGGGCCGACGATGGGCGATTTTCCGCCGTATCTTGAGGGTTTCGGGGGGCGTGCGGTGAAAGGCTCAGCTATCGGTGACGTCTTTCATGACACCGCCTTCACGGCGGCGCGCGTACGACGATCGGCTGAAGCCTTCACGCGCTCTTGGCTGTCGACGTCGCGCCGAAGCCGGCAGCCCCCAAGGAGGGGTTACGCGACGTTGGTCTTGTCGCCCGTGCCGTCGTCGGCGACGGCGCGCTCGACTTCGAGCGAGCAGTCGGTGAGGACCGCGGCGAGCGCGCCGACGGCCGCCAGGATCGGCGCAAACATCGCCCCGACGACGCCGACGGTCAGCGGGAACTCGACGACGATCCGGCCGTGCTGCTTGATGATCACGCGGCGGACGTTGCCTTCGTGCAGCAGCTTCTCGACGGCGGCCAGCAGCTGATCCGCCGCGACCTTGAACGACTCCTTGTAGGTGCGCTCGGTCATCGTCTCTCCTGTCTATTCGTAGACGAGTTTGCACTCGGATCCGTTCAAGCGCGTCGGACGCCCGAGAAATACTCGCGAGTCCGCGGCAGCCCTGTCAGATCCGCGCGTTCGCGCTCCTGTTCACTGCGCTGTGGACGGTTTCGGGAGCGGCGGCATCTGCGCTGCCGGCAACCGCGGCAGCATCTCGTCGCGCATCGCCAGCCGATAGAGCGTCGCCGCGATCTCGATCGCCGACGCCTTCACGTCGTCTTCGACGATTCGCTCGTACGTGTCGAGGTTGGTGTGATGCGTGTGCGAGTTGTACTCGATCGGATCCTGCCCGAAGCCAATCCCGGGCAAGCCGGCGTTGTTGAACGCGGTGCTGTCGGTGCCGCCGACGTTGCGGCTGGTGGTGGCGACCGCGCCGACGACGCCGAGGTCGGCAAACGGCGCGAGCGCCTCGCGGACGATCGTCGCGGCCGAGGGCGGCCCGAAGACGCTGGCGCCTCGCGCGCGGCCGGTGCCCGAGTCGATATTCAGGTATCCCACGAGCGTCGCGTATTCCTTTTTCTGACTTTCGAAGCTGCCGAAATGCTCTCTGACGTACGCCTGCGATCCCAGAATGCCTTCCTCCTCGCCGCTCCACAACGCGACGCGGATGGTGCGCCGCGGCGTCACGCCGATCGCTTTCAGGATGCGCGCCGCTTCCATCATCGTCGCGCAGCCGATTGCGTTGTCGGTCGCCCCTGTTGCCGAGTGCCACGAATCGAGGTGCCCGCCGAGCATCACGACCTCGTCCTTCTTGTCAGTGCCGGGAATCTCGGCAATCGTGTTGTACGCGGTGCGCCCTTCCGGATACACCTTGTTGACGATGTCGACCTCGAGCTCGACCGGCGTGCCGTCGGCGAGGATGCGCGCGATCCGTCCGTAGTCCTCGTTGCGCAGCACGACTGTCGGCACCGCCTTCGCGAGATCGTAGGTGCGGTTACTGAACGCAATGATCTGTCCGTGCTCGCGTCCGGCGTCGTTCACGCGGAGGCGAGCGCCGTTGGCGACGAGAAATTCGTCCACGCGGCGGTTGATCTCGTTGGCGGTCATCGGCGGCAGTTCCTGGTCGCCCCGGCCGCCGCGGCCGCGGCCGAACTGGCCGGCATTGGGATTGTTCGGATCGTATTGCGTCCGCACCTGATCGTCGGGACGCCGCTTCGCCGGCGGATCGAAGTTCACCGGCACGAACACGTGCGTGCCGGCGAGCACGATCCGGCCTTTCACCTTGTCTTTTGCGCTGTCGAGAAACGCTGTCAGCTCGGCCGGCGTCGGCCGATCAGGCAGCGACAGCTGATACGCCTGCGCCGCGATCACGCCATTGGTGCCTGGCGTCCACG
>DATFWL010000667.1:0-11477 GCA_035259385.1 Vicinamibacterales bacterium
AGCACCACCGTCGCGAACGCGAGCGGCCAGTCGTGGGATGCCTTGTAGCGCACCTCGTAGTGCCCGCTCTTCACGTTGCCCGGCGGCGGCAGCATCACGTGCGTCAGGATCTCTTCGTCTTCCAGCACGTTCTCCTTGAGGACGTTCTGGAGCGTCGGCCGCGTGAAGTAGTCGGCCGCGGCGACTTCGCGCTCGCCCTTCGGGCCGACGACGCGGAACTTCGCTCCGTAGGCGACGAACGGAACGGCCAGGCTCGACGGATGCACGATATGGCTCGGCCCCTCGTTGCCGAAGATCGCGTGGTACTGATTCTCGCCGTTGACGGCGAAGCAGCGTGAGCCGCCCTTCTTGTAGCAGACGAACTCCTCGTTGCGGTAGTACCAGCAGCGCGGCCGCTGGTTGATGTTGCCGCCGACGGTCGCCTGATTGCGGATCTGCGGCGTGCCAACCTCGATCGCGGCGGCGTTCACCGCCGGATACAGCTTCGCCAGCTGCGCATGCTCGAAGAGATCGACGATCTTCACCGCCGATCCGATCCGCATCCCGCCGTCGGCGGTCGGCGTGATCGTCGCGTCGAGCCCTTTGACGTTGACGAGGCGCTCGGGCTCGTCGATGTAATCCTTCATCCGTGCGAGCAGGTCCTGGCCGCCGCCGATGACCATGGCGATGCCGTCGGTCTTCAACGCCGCGACCGCGTCCTTCTCGTTCGCCGGGTTGACGTAGGCGAAGGCCTTCAATTGGTTCCTCCTGCTCTTTCGCGCTCGATCGCCGCCAGCACCCGGTGCGGGTGCAGCGGCAGGCTGCGAATCGTCGTGCCGGTCGCGTTGCGCACGGCGTTCGCGATCGCCGACGCCGTCGACACCGTCGGCGGCTCGCCAATGCCGATCACGCCGCGCTCGGGCATGTTGTTCAGCACGATCTCGATCGCCGGCACGTCCGACATGCCGGCCAGCAGGTACCACTCCATGTTCGGGTTGACCATCTGGCCGGTGACGCGATCGAGGATGCGATCCTCGAACAGCGCGAAGTTGACCGCGGCGATGACGCCGCCGTAGGCCTGGCTCTCTGCCGTCAGCTTGTCGACGATGAGCCCGCAGTCCTGCAGCGCGAGGATGCGCGTCACGCGCACGATGCCGGTCTCGATGTCGACCTGCGCCTCGGCGAACTGCACGCCGCTGGTGCCGGCGCCCGACAATCCGTCCTGCCACTGGCCGTCGACCGCGATCGGCTCGGTCCCGATCAGCTTGCACGCGTCCTTCCACGTGACGCCCTTCGCGGTATTGCCCTTGACGTGGATGCGGCCGCCGTCGGCGACCAGATCGGCCGGCGGCACGCCGAGCGTCGGCGCGACCTTCGCGAAGAGCGCGTCGAGCGCGTCGGTGCAGGTCACGCGAATCGCCGGCGTGACCGACGCGGCGGTCGTGCTGCCGCCGGATCCGCCGCTGAACGGCAGCGCCGAGTCGCCGATCTCGACCTTCACGCCGCTCACCGGCAACCCGAAGGTTTCAGCGGCGACGATCGCGACGATGGTGCGGGTGCCGGTGCCGATGTCCTGGGTGCCGCACTTCACGACGGCCGTGCCGTCGGACATGATGTCGACGTGCGCGCGGGAGCCGCGTCCTGCGCCGCCCCATCGATGCGCCGACACGCCCATGCCCGTCTTGATCGGTCCGCGCGCCGGATCGCCGGTCGCGTGGCGCCTCTCCCACCCGAAGCGCTTCGCGCCGTCCTGGAAGTACTGTGCCCACATCGCGTTCGGACCTGCCGGCGGCAGGTTCTTGATGCGGAACGCGACCGGATCCATCTTGACCTGGTCCGCGAGCTCGTCCATCAGGATCTCGGTGAGGAAGCAGCCCTGCGGATGGCCGGGCGCCCGCATCGCGCGCTGCAGGCCGGCATTGATGAACACGTCCTTGTGCACGCGCCTGCGGTTGGGGAAGTTGTAGATGTACGGCAGCGGGAATCCTGAAGGCGCGCCCGCGCCGCCGGTGCCCCAGCTCTCGGCATCGAACGCCGTCAGCAGGCCGTCGCTCGTCACGCCGGCGCGGATGTGCGCCGTCGCCGACGGCCGGTTGCCGGTGTCGAGATGCTCCTCCTTGCGATCGAGCATCAGCTTCACCGGCGCGTTCGCCTGCCTGGCCAGCTTCGCGCAGATGATCCCCTGCGCGTCGGGGCCGAACTTGCTGCCGAAGCCGCCGCCCATGTACTGCGTGATGCAGTGGACGTTCGACTGCGGGATGCCGAGCGCCTGCGCGAACTGCTGCGCCGACTGGATCACCGCCTGTGTCGAGATCCACGCGGTGAGCCGGTCGCCGTCCCACTCGCAGACGCAGCCGTGCGTCTCGAGACAGACATGCGTGATCACGTGCGTCGAGTAGGTCTGCTCGACGATGTGCGCGGCCTTCGCGAAGCCGGCCGCGAGATCGCCGGTCTCCTCTCTCGCGCCCTGCCGCGTGTTGCCGGTCGGAAACACCGCCGGCGCATCCGGCGCCATCGCCTGCTCGACGCTCGCGAGATGCGGCAGCGGTTCGTAGCGCACGCGCACGAGACGTGCCGCGTCGCGCGCGCGCTCCTCGGTGTCGGCCGCGACGGCGGCAACCGGATCGCCCTGATACATCACCTGCGTGCCCGGCTCGCGGTAGACGAGTGCGGCTTTGACGCCAGGCGCTCTCTGCGCAGCGGAGAGATCGACCGATACCACGCGCGCGTGCGGGTACGGCGAACGGACCATCGTTCCGTAGATCATCCCGGGGCGAGTGACGTCGTAGCTGTAGCGCGCGCGGCCGGTGACCTTGTCCGGACCGTCGAGGCGCTTGACCGGCGTGCTCAGGAGCGCGGGTTTCTCAGGCCAGGAGTACTTAGCCACGCGCCACCCCCCTCGCCTTCATCGCCGCCTCCATGACGCGGACGAAGGTGCCGCAGCGGCAGACGTTCCCGTCGAGCCCTTTGCTGATCTGCTCGCGCGTGGCATTCGGGTACTTCTCCAGCAGGGCGACCGTCGCGACCACGAAGCCTGGCGTGCAGAAGCCGCACATCAGAGCGTCCACGTCGCAGAACGCCTGCTGCACCGGATGGAGCGTGTTGCCGGTCGACAGGCCGTCGACGGTGCGAATCTGCTTCCCCTGCACTTCGATCGCAAGCGTCGAGCAGGAGTAGACGGTGCGTCCGTCGACGATCATCGTGCACGCGCCGCACGCGCCGCGGTCGCACACGCGCTTGTTGCCGGTGAGATCGGCGCGGGTGCGCAGCGCGTCGAGCAGCGTCACTCGCGGCTCGATCTTCAGATCGAGGCGCTTGCCGTTGACCATGAGCGTCACCGGCACGTCGCCCGGGCCGACCACCGCCGGACCGGTCTGGGCGTCGGCGTCGGGCACCGCAACGGTCGTCACCGCCGTCGCCAGGCTGGTCACACCGGCGCTTTTCAAAAAGTCTCTGCGGCTGACTGACATGAGGGGAATAATAGCGCGTGGGCTGGACGCTGGGGACGCTCGGCTGAAGCCTTCGCGCTACACCTGCAGACGTCGCCTTCGCGCGGCACATGCAGAACGTCGCGCGAAAGCCTTGGCTGAGCGTGTGCGACAGGAGGACGTGATGCAGGCTCGACGGGAGTTCTTGCGGCAGGTATTGCCGGTCGGCGCGGCGACCGCGGTGGCATTCAAGACCGAGTGGCTCGAGCGCGTGCTGTCAGCCGGCGCGGCGGTCGCCGATCGACCGCCGGCCGAGGTGGCGGCCGACGAAGGGTACTGGCGCGAGATTCAGCAGGCGTTCACGCTCGATCGCACGATCATCAACCTGAACAACGGCTACACGTGCCCGAGCCCGCGGGTCGTGCACGAAGCGCTGAAGCGCTATCTCGACATCTCGAACCAGGCGCCGATCCACTACATGTGGAACCTGCTCGAGCCGAACATCGAAAGCGTGCGCCGCAACCTCGCCGCCGAGATCGGATGCGACGCCGAGGAGCTCGCCATCACCCGGAACGCCAGCGAAGCGCTGCAGATCGCGCAGCTCGGCCTCGACCTCCACGCGGGCGATCACGTCGTCACGACCAACCAGGACTACGGGCGGATGCTCGACACCTGGGATCAGCGCGTGCGCCGCGACAAGATCGAGGTGACGAAGATCTCGTTCCCGGTGCCGACCGACAACCTGTCGGAGCTGAAGGATCGGATCGAGAAGGCGATCACCCCGAAGACGAAGGTGATCCACATCTGCCACATCACCAACCTGACGGGGCAGCTGTTCCCGGTCCGCGACATCGCGAGGATGGCGCGCGGCCGCGGCATTCAGACAATCGTGGACGGTGCGCACGCCTTCGCGCACTTCCCGTTCAAGATGACCGATCTCGAGTGCGACTACTACGGCTGCTCGCTGCACAAGTGGCTGCTGGCACCGGTCGGCACCGGCTTCCTGTTCGTGCGGCGGGAAAACATCGCCAGGCTCTGGCCGCTGACGCCGGCGTCGGCGAACAAGACCGACAACATCCGCAAGTTCGAGGAAGTAGGCACCCATCCGGCCGCCAACCACAACGCGATCGCGGAAGCGCTCGCTTTCCATCAGGCGATTGGCATCGAGCGCAAGGCGGCGCGGCTGCGCTATCTCACCGACCGCTGGGTAGGACAGGTCGACAAGCTGCCGCGGGTGAAGATCCTCAGCAGCCGCGAACCGAACATGGCGTGGGGTCTCGCCAACGTGAGCCTCGACGGCGTCGACGTCTCCAAGGCGTACGACTTCCTGTGGACGAAGTACCGGATCATCACGGCGGCGATCAAGCGCGACGACTATCAGGGGCTTCGCGTTACGCCGAACGTCTACACGACGCTCGAAGAGCTCGATACCTTTGCCGGAGCGATCAAGGATCTGCTGAAGCAACCCTCTGCGACAGCGTAGGTGTGTGGGACCGATGGGCCCATGGGGTGGGTTGGGTGGGACCGATCGGTCCGTCCCCACCCAGCCTATGGGCCTATCGGTCCTACACACTCACGTGCCGCGCTCGAGGATCTCGAGGAGTTCTTCGAGCTGCTCGAGCTCCTCGCGCGCCGCGTAGATGATCGCGCGCTTTTCCTGCAGCGTCGGCGTCCGCCAGTCTTCGTTCTCCAGCCGCACTCGGCCGTCGGCGCTCACCTCGACGACGACGGCATCCATCGGTGCGACGTAGAGCCTCACGGAATTGTTGATTGCCGAATGCTGATTACGGATTCAGCCTCGCCTCAGACGCCGGCGGCTGCCGAGGCGCGTTCCGCGTCGGCCACGCCGATCACGATCGTCGCAGTGGGGGCGCCGTCCGAGCCGCCTCCGTAGGCGTACTCGACGTTCACGTCGGCGTCGGCGAGCAGGTTCAGCGCCGGCGCGAGCGACCCGGCGGTGTTCGGCACCGCGGTCACGATCACGTCGCGCTCGGTCACCTGGTGATGGTGATCGCGGAGCACCGCCGCGCCGTGGACGTGGTTATCGACGACGAGCCGCAGCTGTCCGCCCGCCTCGAGCGCCAGCGCCACGATGTTCACGCGTTCGTCGGAGAGCAGGCGGCAGACCCCGGCAAGCGCGCCGGGACTGTTGCCAAGGCGGAGGGCAAGCTCGGTACGAATCATGGGAGGAGATTAAAACACTAACGCAGTCACGGACACAAAGGTCGACGTCCTTTGTTGTCCTTTGTATCCGTGTCTGCGAGCCGAGCGCGGCGAGGCGAGATCAGACCGAGCGAAGCGAGGCGAGATAAACCCCGGAGAACCGTCGGCAGCCGGTGGTGGCGCACCGGCCGACGAGCGGTTCCCCGAGGCCGCGGGGCAGCTGGTTAGGCGAGTACCTTGATGACGACGCGGCGGTTCTGTGCGCGGCCCGCCCTCGTCTTGTTCGGCGCAATCGGCTTCTCCATGCCGTAGCTGATCACGTTCATCTTGTGCAGCGGAATCTGGTACTGCTCGTAGAGATACCGCTTCACCGATTCGGCGCGCTGCAGGCCGATCCGCTCGTTGGTCATCTTGTCGCCAACGTTGTCGGTGTGGCCTTCGATCTCGAGGAAAATGTTCTTCGGATCCTGCTTGAGCTGCGCGACCATTTCGTCGATCTTCTGCTTGGCTTCATCGGGCAGCTGGGTCTTGCCGAACTTGAAGTTGCCCTGGTCCTCGCTCAACACCACTTCGTAGACGAGCCGCTTGTTGGCCTTGTCCATGGTGTCGAACTTGGCGTTCGCAGCCTCGCCGACCCGCGCCGCGTTCGACGCGTTGCTGTCCGCCTTGGCCGCGGCGTCGTTCGCCTGCTGCGCCGACTGCGCCGCGGCGTTCGCCCGCTGATCGACTTCACCGATCCGCCCCTCGGCCCTGCGGACGCGCTCCTGCGTCTCCTCGATGGTGCGGCCCTGCGAATCGACCTTCTCGTTCACTTGACCGACTTCGGTGCGCACGAACTTCTTGGTCGCGCACGCTGTCGTCCCACCTACCGTGAGCACCGCAATCGGCACTGCCACCATAAAATTGCGAAACATGTTCGAGCTCCTCCTAGTGCGACGGGCGTGATTGCCCCGCGACGTATCCGCTCCGGGCGCGTACGATCAGGTCCTTGTTGCGAGCTCGGACCACGAGCGGATGCCAGCCCGGTATGCCGCTCGATTCGAATGCGATCAGGTACTGATGGCGCAGCTCGTCGACGATCTGCCGCGCCGCGACGCTGCGCTGTCCCGGCGAGCTGGCCACGAACACATGGCCGCCGGTCCATGCGGCGAGATCCGCGAGCGGACCGGTGAAGGCGGAACCCGACACCGACGACGTCGACGCGTCCTCCGAGGGATTGTCGATCGACGGCACGATACCGAACATGTAGACCGGGACGTCGATCTCGCTGGCGATCGCCGCCACGTTTTCCGGCCGCAGGCGGCTGGCGTTGTCGATGCCGTCGGTGAGGACCACGACGCCGCGCCGGCGCCCCTCACGCTCGCCGACGCGTTTCGCCGTCAACGCGATCGCGTCGTGCAGCGAGGTCGCGCCGAACGGGATGAGCCGATCCACCGACAGCGGCAGCGACTTCAGGCCGACCGTAAACGGCGTCCGTTCGTCGAGATGCGTGTCGAAGGTGTAGACCGCCGCTTCGTCCCGCGACGGGTCGAGCCAGCTGAGTACGTGCATCGCCGCCTCGCGGGCGTTCGGCAGCCTCCCTTCCATGCTGCCGCTGACGTCGAAGAGGACCGCGATGCTGAGGCCGGCCACATCGGTCTGCAGATTCGATATGGCCCGGCTGCGGCCGTCGTCGACGACTTCGAAATCCCGGGACTTGAGGTCCTGGACGAATCGTCCCTTCCGGTCGCGAACCACGGCTGCCACCCGAACGAGGTCGACGCCCGCCCTGAATGCTGCCACCGGCGGCTGAGCGTCCTGGGCCCCCACTCCAGCTCCTGTCACGGCAGCTAGGGCGAGTGCCAACGTCCCTGTGATGAGCTTGCCCCGCGTCATCGCCCGGAAATAGCTCCAAACTGCTTGCCATGGATTCAACTGACTCAAAACAAAGCTAATTAGCCCGCTCGAACCAATCAAGAAGTGAGCCCGCGGTTTCATAAATCGAGTAACAGTTACACTGTGGCCGCGATCGCACAATTTCAAGGCGTGTAAAAGATGCTCGGGTGGGTACCGATGGGGCTGGAAGGGTCTTTTGCCGTAAGATCGCGCAGTGACGATTGCGAAAGCCACCACTTCCATTCCGACCGCGGCCCGGGTGGACCGCTTCACCTATGCCATCCGGAACATCGTTTCGGAAGCCCAGCGAGTCGAGTCCGTCGGCACGCGGGTGCGTTACCTCAACATCGGCGATCCCGTGGCGTTCGGGTTCAACACGCCGCCGCATCTCATTGCAGCCGTCGACCGCGCGATGCGCGATGGGCACAACACCTACGGACCGTCTGCGGGGATCGCACCCGCGCGACAGGCGGTCGCGGACGAGTACACGCGGAATGGATTTCCGATCAGCCCCGACCGCGTCTTCATCACCGCCGGCACGTCCGAGGGGATCGAGCTGACGCTGACCGCCGTCATCGATCAGGACGACGAAGTGCTCGTGCCGATGCCGACGTATCCGCTCTACACGGCGGTCCTGGCGAAGCTGGACGCCAGGACGAGGTACTACCGGCTCGATCCCTCGCAAGGATGGATGCCGGATCTCGACCACCTCGAGAGCCTGGTCACGCCGGCGACGCGAGCGATCGTCATCATCGATCCGAACAACCCGACCGGCGCGGTGTACTCGCTCGAGACGCGCCGCGCGCTCATCGACTTCGCGGAACGGCATGGTCTGCTGATTCTTGCCGACGAGGTCTACGGGGACCTCGGGTTCGAGGGCAGCGTCGATCCGTACGGCAAGCTCGATCACGACGCGCCGATCATCTCGTTCTCCAGCCTGTCGAAGGCGTATCTCGCGCCGGGCTGGCGGACGGGCTGGATGGCCGTCGGCCGGTCTCCGCGCCTCGACGGCGTGGCGGCGGCAGTGAAGAAGCTGGCCGATGCCCGGCTCTGCAGCGCGGTGCCGATGCAGCACGCCGTCGCCGACGCGCTGAACGGCGACCGCTCGCATCAGATGTCGTTCCGCCGCGCGCTCAAGGCCCGCGCCGATCTCACCATGGCCCGCCTGTGCGCGATGCCGGGCGTTTCGTGCGTGGCGCCGACCGCGGCATTCTACGCGATGCCGCGCGTGGCGCTGCCGCCGGGACACACTGACGAGCAGTTCGTGAAGGCGCTGCTGCACGCGACCGGGGTGCTGTGCGTCTACGGATCGGGATTCGGCCTGCCGGCGGAACAGGGATTCCTGCGGATCGTCTTCCTCGCGCCGCTCGATGAGCTGACTGAGATATACGACCTGATGGCGGCTTTTACGGCACAGTATCTGCACTCGTGAGATGGCTGAGGGCTGATGGCTGATGGCATATTCAGGATGGTTCATTTGCCGTAGCCATCAGCCATCAGCCATCAGCCATTGACAGTGATGCTGACAGACCGCGACTTCCGCCGGCGCATGCTCGAGACCGTCCTCGCGGTGACGGGCGTCGCGATCGCGATCGCGGTGCTGTGGGCGGCGCGCGAGGCGCTGATGCTGGTCTATGTCAGCGCGCTCATCGCGATGGGGTTCGCGCCGATCGTCGTGGTCATCGAGCAGCGCCACGCCACCGGGCGGCGGAAGGTGCCTCGCTGGCTGGCCATTCTCATCATCTACCTCGCCATCCTCGGAGTGATCGTGCTGATCGGGCTCATGGTCATCCCGCCGCTGGTCGCGCAGGCCGAGTCGCTGTGGACGAAGTTGCCTGGCGAGTTCAACCGGTTTCAGAACTTCCTGATTCAGCACAAACTGATGACGCATCGTGTCACGCTCGAAGAGGCGGTGCAGAACGCGCCGAGCGGCGCGAGCGGCAACGCCGTCGGGACCGTGCTCGTCGCGATTTCCAGCCTGATTGGCGGCATCTTCAGGCTGATCACGATCCTCATCCTCACGTTCTATCTGCTGATCGAAGCCAACGCGATGTTCGAGTACTGCGTGCGCTTCGTCCCGGCGAGCCGCCGCGCCGACGTCGCGCTGGCAGCGCGGGAAGCGGTGACCAAGGTCAGCGCCTGGCTGCGCGCGCAGTTCGTGCTCGCCGGCGTGATGGGCGTGTTCGCGGCCGTCGGCCTCGGGCTGATGGGCGTGCCGTACTTCTACGTGATCGCGCTGATCGCGGCGATCGGCGAGACGATTCCGATCGTCGGCCCGGTGATCGGCGGCGTCACCGCCGTCGCGGTCGCGATCACGGTGTCGCCGAAGCTCGCGCTCACCGTCGGCCTGTACTTCCTCGCGCTCCATCAGCTCGAGGCGAACGTGCTGGTGCCGAAGATCATGGAGCGACGCGTCGGGGTGAGCCCGGTGGCCGTGATGATCGCGTTGCTGGTCGGCGGCGCGCTGTGGGGAATGGTCGGCGCGATCCTGGCGATCCCGACCGCGGCGATTCTGTCGGTGATCGTCGAAGAGCTCGCCGCCAGCCGCGAGACCAGGCTCCACCGCGTCCGCTGAGCGCCTCGCTGAGGTGATTGGGCCCAATCCCCTGCCTCCAATCACCCCAGTCCCCAATCCCCAATCCAAAATCCCCTCTCCGTCGCCGTCGCCGACGACGGCCGTGGCAGCTGCGGCGTTCTACGTCGCCACCACGGTCGCCCTGACGTGGCCGCTTGCGTCGGGCCTCACCCGCCACATCGCCGGCGACTTCGGCGATCCGTTGTTCACGTCGTGGGTGATCGCCTGGGACGCCACCCATCTCGGCCGCGGCTGGTGGAACGCGAACATCTTCGCGCCGCGTCCGCTCGCGCTCGCCTACTCGGAGCATTTTCTTCCGCAGGCGCTGCAGGCGCTGCCGATCTACGCGGCGACAGGAAACCCGATCCTCTGCTACAACCTTCTGTTTCTGTCCACGTTCGTGTTGTGCGCCCTGGGCATGTTCCTGTTCGCTCGCGAGCTGACGGGCAATCACCAAGCGGCGCTGATCGCGGGCCTCGCGTTCGCGTTCACGCCGTACCGCATCGCGTCGATCTCGCATCTGCAGGTGCTCTCGGCGGCATGGATGCCGTTCGTCCTGTACGGCGTGCGGCGGTACGTCCGGACGCGGCGTCTCCCGCCTCTCGCCGGCGCCGCCGCCGCCTGGATTGTCCAGAGCCTGTCGTGCGGCTACTACCTCTTCTTCTTCAGCCCGGTCGTCGTCGCCTACACGGCGTGGGAATTGTGGCGGACTGGCATGTGGCGCGATCGGCGTACGATCGTGCAGGTGGGCGTCGCCGCCAGCGTCGTCGCGGCCGCGACCGTGCCCTTTCTTCTTCCGTACGTGGAGCTGCGCCGGCTCGGGTTCAGCCCGCGCTCGCTGGAGGAGACGCGTCGCTTTTCGGCCGACGTGTACGCCTATCTCACCGCCGATCCGAATCTTAGACTGTGGGGGCCGATCGCGCAGCCGTGGCCGCATGCTGAGGGCGTGCTGTTTCCGGGACTGACCATCGTCGCGCTCGCGGGGTTCGGCGCCGCGTGTGCTGAGCCGCGGCTCCGCTGGCGCCTCGTACCCGCGCTCGTCACGCTCGGATGGGCGGCCATCGTCGTGGCGCTGCTGCTCGACTACTCGATCAGGCTGCCGGGGATCAAGATCACCAGTCTCTCGCGCGTGCTCGTCCTTGGAGCGATCGGCGGCGCGCTCTTCGCTGCCACGTCCCGGCGCGCGCGTACTTCGGCGCGCGCATGGCTGACGACGCCGGCTGCATTCTTCGCGCTGACGGCCGTGTTCGCGATCGCGATGTCGTTCGGTCCGGACGTGCACGCCAGGGGCCGCGTCGTGTCGGCCGGGAACGTCTACGCGCTGTTCTATGCCTACGTACCCGGCTTCGACGGCCTGCGCGTCCCGGCGCGCTACGCGACGATCGCGACGCTCGCGCTCGCGGCGCTTGCGGCGCTCGGCATCGCGGCAGTCGACGCGCGTCATCGGCGGCGCGCGT
>DATFWL010000668.1:0-2742 GCA_035259385.1 Vicinamibacterales bacterium
GTGCTGGCGTTGTTCGGAGTCCCGTTGAGGATGGGACGATCGCGATAGACGCCGCTGACCAACACGTCGATCTTCGGCACGAGGTAGGTGGCCAGACCGTTGAACGACGTCTGGAACGGCGACTCGACGTGGCAGTACGGATTGAGCGTCCAGCTCACACCCACGACCGTGTTCTCCGGAACCGCCGCACGGACCGCGCACCAGTCGTTCACCACCTTGCCCGTGCTCGTGCCGCCGGAGAAGGTGAAGCCCCTCACCGCGCGCACGTTGAGCGTCACGTCCACGCCGTCGAACACGCGCGTGTCGTCGCCGACGTCCTTCGTCGACTTGATCAGCAGATCCTGGGGCCGCGCGAACGCCGCCGGCGTCAGGTTGTACAGCGTCCCCACCTGGTAGCCGCCGCCGCCCGGAAGCCGCGGGTCGTTCGGGACCGTCAGCGTGTACGGCGTCAGGTCGTTCGGGCCGACGTTGAGATTGTCGGTGACGGTGCCACCGGTCGTGAACTGCGTGAACGTCCGGCGAAAGTAGCCGACTTCCACCGCTGCCTTCGGGATGATCTGCTGCTGGACCGACACGCCGTAGGACCAGTCCGACGGACGCACGCCCCACCCGCTGAGCAGCGCCGGGTCGTAGTTCGCGCCGACGAACTGGTTCGACCCGAACAGCAGGTTGTTGATCTGGCCGCAGGTGTCGATGCTGCCGGTCGTCGCCGGGCTCTGCGCCAGCGGGTTCTTGAGGTCGCAGTCCGGAACGTAGTTGCCGTTGGTGTCGGTCCACGTGCGGATCACGTTCGGGTTCCCGAACCCCGCCGCGGCGCCGCCCGGAATGCGGAGCGAAGGATTGGCACCCGGCACCAGGTTACCGACGCTGGCGCCCTGCAGGTACTTGCCGACGCTGACCTTCAGCGACGTCTTGCCGTTGCCGAACATGTCATACGCGGCGCCCAGGCGCGGCGTGATGTCGTTGTAGCCGGTGACACCGTCGGTGCGCGGGAAGCTGACGCCGGGAAAAAAGGTGCTGGCCGGCTGAGTGACCGCCGGGAACCAGCTCCACGGATGATCGAAGCGCAGCGCGCCCTGCAGCGAGAGCCGGTTGAACGTCCACTGATCCTGCGCGAAGAACGACATCATCGCCGCGCGCGCGTTGTTGAAGTAGGGATTCGCGTACTCGGTGATCGAAATCGGGACGCCGCGCGTGAAGGTGTACAGGAGGCTCTGCGTGTTGGTGTGCAGTTCGCGGTCGTCGCGCCACCAGTTGCCCTGGTAGCCGAACTTCATGCTGTGCGAGCCGGTGACGTACGAGGCGTTGAGAAACCAGTTCGCGCCGTCTGTCTTGTTGATCAGCCAGCTCTGCGAGCGGTAATTCACCAGTCCGACGGTCCCCTGCGGGTTGATCACCGCCTGGTTTTCCGTCACACGAACCAGGTCGCGGGTGGGATTCGGATCGAGCTCGGCGTCGCCCCAGTGGTAATACGTGTTGCCGAGACCGGCTTCGAGGAGCAGCTTGTTCGTCACCGTTGACGTCCAGCGTGCGGTCTGGACGCGCTGAGGACTGTACTCGCCGTGGCCGTCGGCTTCCGGAGTCGTCAGGGTCGGCGACGGCGAGCCGCTGAACGACGCCGTGCCCGTGCACCTCCGGCACACCGGCTGCTCATCCCACGAGAACGTGAACTTGTTCCTCTGCGACGCCTGCCACGTGATGCGCGGCGTGTAGTTCTCCCACTGGCGGTCGTAGTAAGCCGGCCGGCTGAAATCCGGGGCGTAGGACCACTTCGTCGCGTCGCCCGCGTTGTTGTTGTAGTAGACGTTCAGGATGTCGCGGCGCGACCCCTGCTGGCGGACGCTCATGTAGTACCAGAGCTTGTCCTTCAGGATCGGGCCGCCGATCGCCGCGTTGAAGTCGTACACGTGGTAGGTCGGGTTCGGTGCCCCCGCGCCACGCGCCTGCAGATCGGCGGAGTAGTTGTTCGACTGCATGCCTTTCGAGAAGCCGGATCCCGCGATCAGGCCGCTCATCCTGTTGCCGCCCTGCTTCGGCACGATGTTCATCTGCACGCCCGCGGTTTCGAACTCGCCCAGGCCGCCCGCCGTCATCACGGTGACTTCCATCGAATTGCCGATGTCGGCCGTGTAGTTCGGCGGCTGGTTGCCACCGGGCGGATTGCTGATGTTCAGACCTTCGACCGTGAGCCGCGACTCGACGCCGCGGCCGCCGTGCACCGGAAAGATCGCGAACACCGGGCCGGTGTTGACGTCGGTGATGTTCGGCTGCACGCCCGGCACGGCGGTGAGCAGATAGCTGTAACTGCGCACGCTTGGAAGGTTCCGCATCGTCTCGTTGTCGAGCGTCATCGCGCGCCGCGTGCTCTGCACGTCGACCACGGGAGATTCGGCGATGACGCTGACCGTTTCTTCGAGCGCGCCGACCTTCATCTCGGCGTCGATCTTGACGACGCCGGTCCCGGACACTACCACCTCGTCTCGCTTCAAGGTGGCGAACCCGGCGAGCCTGAAGGTCACCGTGTATGTGCCCGGCTGCAAGCTCTCGATGCGGTACTGCCCCGCGGCGTCCGTGGACGCCGTCCGAATTCGTTCAATCAGCACGGGGCTCGTCGCGTCGACGGTGACGCCGGGGAGCACGGCGCCCGAAGGGTCTTTCACGGTGCCGGCGAGCGTTGCCTGCGCGAACGCCGACGAGGACACGATCATCAGTCCACCGACCGCGACGAGTACTCGTGCGTAA